>JALTFO010000281.1 GCA_027007005.1 Candidatus Bipolaricaulota bacterium
CCGTATAGATAGCAAGCAAGGAGGGATAAGATGCCAAGAAGACTCACTGTCGTCGTCCTCTGCGCCGTGTTGCTGAGCATTTCAGGCCTGGCGCAGCAGTCGCTGGCGCAGCAGTCGCTGGCGCAGCAGTCGCTGGTACAGCAGTCCGATCTAATCAATAGCGCCGATGCCTCATTCGACCGCTGGAGCGGAGACTTCTCCTTTCCCGCATACGAGGCTCAACTGCGTGAAGCGATCACCCTGTACGAGGAGGCGCTGTCCACCGTCCCTCCCGATGCCGTGCAGACAAGGTCCTACGTGTTAGACCGCCTGGCTCAAGGGTACTTTGAGCTCGGCATGGCCTATCTCACCGATCGCGGCGAGCAAGAAGAGGCATACGGCAAGGGGAAGGACTACGCTCTTGCCAGCCTACGCCTCGATCCAGCATTTGTCGAGACTGAAAAGCAAAGCTTCCGCGCTGCATTGAGCTCAGCTCATGACGCGCTGGCGGTGTTCTGGTACGGGAACAACCTCGGGCGTTACCTCAACTTTCACATGATGACGGCCCTGTCCGGAGGGATGAAGGACGTACAGGCAGCGTTCGAACGCGCGCTGGAGCTCGACCCCACCTACCTTGGCGGAGCGCCGTGGAGATCGCTCGGATCGTTCTTGGCGCAGGTGCCTGCGTTCATGGGGGGAGACAAGGACAGAGCGCGGGCGGCTCTCGAAAGCGCGATCAAGATCGATCCATCGTTCATCGAGAACTACGTCGACATCGCTGATTACATCGCGCGACCGGCAAAGGATTGGCCAGCTTTCTGTGATGAGATCAACACCGCACTGGCCGTGGGAGCAGATGACAGCAAGGCAGCAAAGTGGCCGCTGTACAATGCCCTGGCCCTGCAGCGGGTACATGATCTCGCGGCCGATCACCCGTGTGAAAACTAAGGTGAATACGCCTCGATTTTCGGAACTTGCCGATTGCACACTCTGCCCACGGGAGTGCCACACAGATCGCAACGTAGATATCACTGGCTTCTGTGGCAGCGGTACCGGCTTTCACATCGGCTCGATCTGTGTCCACAAGGGAGAGGAACCGGTCTTGAGCGGAACACGAGGCATGTGCAACGTCTTTTTCACCCGCTGCAACATGCACTGCATCTACTGCCAGAACGCGCAGATAAGCAGAAACAGAGGAGAGATCCTCGGGCGAGAGATGTCGCTATCCGAGATCGTTACCCAGATCGAAGGGATTCTAGAGACGGGGATCTCGATCGTGGGGTTTGTCTCACCATCGCACGTCATCCCGCAGATGCGAGCGATCATCAACGCGATCAGATCGGATGGGTTAAACCCCACCTTCGTGATGAACACCAACGCCTACGACAAGGTGGAGACGATCGCCTCGCTAGAAGACATGATCGATGTCTACCTGCCGGACCTGAAGTACATGAACAGCGATCTCGCCGCGCGTTACTCAGCGACGCCGGACTACCCGCAGGTGGCGACAGCGGCGATCGCGGAGA
>JALTFO010000282.1 GCA_027007005.1 Candidatus Bipolaricaulota bacterium
CGTCCGGACGCAGGTAGGGGAGGGTGTTATCTTTGCGCAGTTTCGTCAGGCGCTGTACCAATCTGTGGGCGAGGACGATGGGGAGTGGCATCAGCTCGTCCGTATCGCTGCACGCGTAGCCGAACATGATCCCTTGATCCCCCGCGCCGATCGCCTCGTACGGATCGGGAACTGACTTTCCAACTGCTGCGGCGATATCCGGTGACTGCTCCTTGATTGTCGAGAGGACTGCACAATCGTGGTGGTTGAACCCGAGATCAGGCTTGTCGTAGCCGATATCGGCGATCACCCGCCGGGCGACGGCATCGACGTCGACGAACGTGGTGGTGGATATCTCCCCACCGACCAAGACGAGCCCGGTGGTGAGAAACGTCTCACACGCCACGTGTGCCTGTGGGTCGCGCGATAGAATCTCATCGAGGATAGCATCGGAGATTCGATCAGCGATTTTGTCCGGGTGCCCTTCTGTCACCGATTCCGACGTACGAAAGTGCCTGCGCATAGTTCCTCCTTAGAAAGCGAGTGAATCCTAGCGGTATTTGGTCGCTGGTGCAAGGCAGATGATCGTTGCATGTGCCACTTTGCGAGCATGTTCTTGTGTTGTATGATGGTGCTACACGTTAGCGGAGATGACTAAAGATGCCAAATCGTGCCTCAGATTGGATCGGACAAGCGCACCGTGACCTGGAACAAGCACGTGATTCTCGCGCTGCGGAGCGACATGAGTGGGCATGCTTTGCCGCGCAACAGGCCGCTGAGAAAGCAGTGAAGGCCCTCCACCTCCAGTTAGGGCAAGAAGCGTGGGGACACGTTGTTGCTCATCTACTGCAAGATCTGCCAAAGACGGTTGCAGTTACCGCGGATCTCATCGAAAAGGGGCGGGTCCTGGATAATTTCTACATCCCCGCGCGCTATCCGAACAGCCATCCAGCAGGAGCGCCGTTCGAACACTACGGTCCGCTGCAGAGCGAGGAGGCTATCAGATATGCCAGTGAGATCATTGAATTCGTCGATTCTCAAGTGGCCCAATGAGCAGGAAGTGGTCTCTGCCCTGCGGCGCTGGGCAACTGAGATTGGACGAGCGGAGGAGAACGTCCGCATGATCGGGTATTTCGGTTCCTACGCGCGCGGCGATTGGGGAGTGGGCAGCGATCTTGATGTGGTCATCGTCGTCGAAAGCTCGGGACAGCCCTTTGAGCGCCGAGGAGTTGAATGGGACACAACGAAGCTCCCAGTCCCTGTCGACCTGCTCGTCTACACGGTGGAAGAATGGCGATCCATTGCGCGGGATAAAGGTTTTGCTGGCCAGGGAATGGAGAACATCGTCTGGGTCTTCTTGCGCTCGGAAGCACAAAAATCCTGAGCTGACGGTCGTATATGACCTTCAATAGTCACTCACCTTCTAGGTTGTTCTGTTGCTCGCGTCTTGCTATATTACTTACCCTTAAGAAGGTGCAAATAGATGATGCCGAAATAGGTGCTTGAAAAAATATTAATCTACAGA
>JALTFO010000283.1 GCA_027007005.1 Candidatus Bipolaricaulota bacterium
CTTCTCGGGAATGGGGATGAACCGCGTCCCGGACAGGTACTGTCCGGTGACCGACTTCGGGTTGGCTGCGACCTCATCGGGTGTACCGGCGGCGACGATCTCCCCTCCGTGCGCGCCAGCTCCTGGCCCGAGGTCGACGATGTAGTCTGACTCTCGCATCGTCTCCTCGTCGTGCTCGACGACAATCACCGTGTTTCCCAGGTCGCGCAAGCCCTTCAGCGTTGCTAGCAGGCGCCGGTTGTCGCGCTGATGCAGGCCAATCGACGGTTCATCGAGCACGTACAGCACTCCCGTGAGCTGACTTCCTATTTGGGTCGCCAGGCGGATGCGCTGGGCCTCACCGCCAGCGAGCGTTCCCGCCTGCCGGTCGAGGGTGAGATAGTTAAGCCCCACAGAGACCATGAACCCCAGCCGCGCTTTTATCTCCTTTAGGATCTGTGTGGCGATCATCTCCTCACGTTTGGTGAGGGAAAGGTTCTCAAAGAAGGTGAGCGCGCTCTTGATCGATAGGGTCGTCACCTCGTGGATGTTCAGCCCGTTGATCGTCACCGCCAGCACCTCCGGCTTGAGGCGCGCCCCGTGGCAGACCGGGCAGGGCATGGTCGCCATGAACTGCTCCAGATCGCCGCGCCACTGATCTGAGGTCGTCTCCTGGTACCAGCGCTCTAGGGTCGGCACGACACCTCGGAATGCTCTTGTGTAAGCTCGTGTGTGCCCTTTGGTCGACGTATAGTCAAACTTGATCTTCTCTTTCCCGGATCCGTAGAGGATGACGTCGAGCTGTTCCTTTTCTAGTTCACCGAGCGGTTTGTATGGATCGATGTCGAACGCTTCGGCCAGTCCGCGCATCTGGGACTCGAACCAGCGTCCCTTGGAGTTTGCCCACGGGAGGAGGCCGCCGTCGAGCAGGCCACGGCGTGGATCGATTATCAGTTCAGGATCGATCTTCTTGCTGTACCCAAGGCCGCTGCATTCAGGGCAGGCACCGTACGGGTTGTTAAATGAGAACATGCGCGGTGAGAGCTCCTCGTAGCTTACTCCACAATGGATGCAGGCGTAGTGCTCGCTGTACATGTGCTCCACCTTGTCCTCGGTGAGCACAATCATGATCCCCCCGCCGTGCTTGAGGGCCGTCTCCACGGAATCGGCGATGCGGGCGTGCTTGCGCGGCTCGACGACGACGCGGTCGACGACGATCTCAATCGTGTGCTTGCGCTGCTTGACAAGCTCGATCTCCTCGTACAGGGTGCGCACGACACCATCGACGCGCACGCGAGTGAAGCCCTCCTGGCGGATTTCATCGAACGTCTTTTTGTACTCCCCTTTGCGACCGCGCACGATCGGAGCAAGGATCTGCACGTTTGACCCGCGTGGAAGGGACATGATGACGTCGATGATCTGGGTAGCCGATTGCTGCGTGATCGGCCGGCCGCACTTGGGACAGTGCGGGTGCCCGATGCGCGCGTACAGCAACCGTAGGTAATCATAGATCTCGGTGACCGTCCCCACGGTCGAGCGCGGGTTGTGGCTTCTCGTCTTTTGATCGATCGATATTGCCGGTGAGAGGCCTTCGATAAAGTCCACATCCGGTTTCTCCATCTGGCCGAGAAACTGGCGAGCATAGGCCGACAGCGACTCCACGTAGCGGCGCTGTCCCTCCGCGTAGATCGTGTCGAAGGCAAGCGAACTCTTCCCCGATCCGGAGATTCCAGTGATAACGACGAGCTTGTCGCGCGGGATCTCCAGATCGATGTTCTTCAGATTATGCTCCCGCGCTCCCTTTACCCGCAGCATGCTCATAGTTTCTTCCTTAAGGTCCGTATCTCGTCTCTCAGCATCGCTGCTTGCTCAAACTCCAAGTTATCCGCGGCCCGCTGCATCTCTGTCTTCAACTTCTCTATCGTGTGCAAGATCTCTACGGGCGAGATTTGCTGTATCTCCTCCTTCGTCGGCACCGCCGGTCTCGGCATTGCCGCTTGCGTCGCGTTGATCGTCTGGGTGATGTCAGCGATGTTGCGCTCGATCGTCTTCGGTGTGATCCCATGTTCCTTGTTGTACGCAACCTGGATCGCCCGTCGTCGGTTGGTCTCATCGACGGCGTAGCGGATGGAGTCGGTCATTACGTCGGCGTACAGGATCACTTTGCCGCGCACGTTTCGCGCCGCGCGCCCGATCGTCTGGATGAGCGATGTCCCGGAGCGTAGGAACCCCTCTTTGTCCGCATCGAGGATCGCGACAAGCGACACCTCGGGAAGATCGAGCCCCTCCCGCAGGAGGTTAATCCCCACTAGCACATCGAACTTGCCGAGGCGCAGGTCGCGCAGGATCTCTATCCGCTCCAAGGTATCGATCTCCGAGTGCAGATAGCGCGCCCGCACCCCCAGGTCAACCAAGTACTCCGTTAGGTCCTCGGCCATCCGCTTAGTAAGGGTAGTTACGAGAACCCGCTCTCCACGCTCGACGACTACACGCACCTGTTCGATCAGGTGATCCACCTGACCGGTCACCGGATGGATGACTAGTTCTGGATCGACCAGGCCGGTGGGGCGGATGATTTGCTCGACCACCCGGCTCGAATGTGCTAGCTCGTACGGCCCCGGCGTAGCCGAGGTGAAGATGACCTGATTTAGACGCTCCTCGAACTCATCAAACATCAGCGGGCGGTTGTCCAATGCCGAGGGGAGGCGAAACCCGTAGTCAACGAGCGTCCGCTTACGCGATCGATCGCCGTGATACATCCCACGGACCTGAGGGACCGTCTGGTGCGATTCGTCGATCACCATCAGGAAATCGGATGGAAAGTAGTCGATCAATACCGACGGCGGCTGGCCGGGCAAGCGGCCGTCAAGATGGCGCGAGTAGTTTTCGATCCCCGAGCAGTAGCCCATCTCTTGCATCATCTCCAAGTCGTAGCGCGTTCGCTGCCCGAGGCGCTGCGCCTCAAGCAGCTTTTCCTCCGCCTTGAGCTCCTCCAGGCGCTCCTCTAGCTCCTCCTCTATCCCTTCTGTCGCCTGTTGCATCCGCTTGCGCGGAGTGATGAAGTGCGACGCCGGGTAGATCGTGATCTCCTCCTCCTCACGCCGCGGGTGCCCGGTGATCGGGTCGAGGATGGCGATCCGCTCGATCTCATCGCCAAAGAACTCGATACGCACGATGTCCTCTTGGTAGGCGGGGATAATCTCCAGCGTGTCCCCGCGAGCGCGGAATGTCCCCCGCTCGAAACCGATCTCGTTTCTGGTGTACTGCAAGCCCACGAGTTTGCGCATCACATCGTCGCGATCGTGCGAGCTTCCTCGATCAACGGTAATCGACATGTCGCGGTAGTTTACCGGAGAACCAAGGCCGTAAATACACGAGACCGAGGCCACAATGATTACATCGCGCCGCTCGAACAAAGCCGATGTTGCCGCGTGGCGCATGCGATCGATCTCATCATTGATCGACGAGTCCTTTTCGATGTAGGTATCCGTCTGAGGAAGGTACGCCTCCGGCTGATAATAATCGTAGTAGGAGACAAAGTAATGCACCGCGTTCTCCGGGAAGAGCTCACGGAACTCGTTTGCCAGCTGTGCGACAAGGGTCTTGTTGTGCGCCATGACCAGCGTCGGGCGTTGCACGTTCTGGATCACGTTAGCGATAGTGAACGTCTTTCCCGTCCCCGTGGCACCGAGAAGCGTCTGGAACTTATCGCCCGCAAGGAGACCCTCGGTCAACGCGGCGATGGCTTCTGGCTGATCCCCCTGTGGCTTCATATGCGGCGAAATGCGAAATCCCGCTTTCTCTCCCACCCTTAGCGTCTGCATCCTAGTGTACATAGTAGCTTGGATGCTGCTGTTGATCAACACGCTGTAGGGTCCACGCTATGGGGACTGGCCGCACCCTTCACTTGAAAAGATGCGCAAAATGGCGCAGGATCTGCCAAAATTCAGAACTAAGTATGGAGGCACCACGTGAAAAAGGTATCACTATTGCTTGTCGTTTCGATGTTGTTTGTTTCTCTAGGTGCGTTTTCGCAAGGATCATCGACTCCCGCTGATACGCAGACACCATCTTCCAAAATCGCCGCCATTGTGAACGGCGAGCAGATCACGATGAAAACTCTGGAAGGAGCTACTGCCATGTCTCAGATCTTCCAGACAGTCTTTTCTCAGCTTCCACAGGCATTCGGACAGACGCTTCTCTCAACCCCAGAGGGAAAGGCGTTTCTCGACCGCTATCAACGGGACGTGCTCGATCAGATCATAGACAGCCGGATCATGGTCCAGCAGGCGGTTGCCCTGGGGATGAAGGCCGATGAGTCCAAGGTCGCGGATCAGGTGAAGTCACGTCTTAACCAAATCATGCAGCAAAATAAGATGACCATGGATCAGATCGATGCTGCACTCAAGAAACAGGGATCATCCCTCGAAGACTACAAGACTCGCTTGGCACAGAGCATCCGCGAGCAGCTAATGGTGCAGGCACTGCAAAAGCAAATCGTTTCCGACGTCACTGTAAGTGGCGATGACGTACAGGCTTATTACGATGCACATAAGAAGGACTACACTGCCGATGACGGCACGATCAAGCCGATCTCCGAAGTAGCCACGAGCATCCATGATAACCTGCTTAACAAAGCCAAGGGAGAGAAGTGGAATGAGTGGTTCAAGGGGATCAAGGATTCCGCCGATATTAAGATCCTGTTTTAGCTGTGTCATAGACAGGCACTGACTGATAGATCGGGCCTCGCGATGAAGAGGATAGGTTTTGTCATCTATTCCTGCATCTTAGGAATAGGATCGGCGCTCGTCGGACTGGTGGTTGGACTCATGATCGAGCAACCCAGTGCGGCGGTGGCGTCGATCCTAGTTGTCATTGGCCTCGCCTTCCTGGCAATCGCCATTTTCATTTCCCACAGGTCTTGGAAGCGGAACCGGAATGTAGGTGACGACTGAGCGGTTATGATTCGATGATTTGATAGCCAGTTCTCTTTGCTTTACAATGAGATGAGAGGAGCTTTGCATAGCTCTTCGCCCAGGAAACGAGATTATTCCTCGGCTCATCGGCAGGCGCGTAGAGAATGGCGATTACGTTCTTCGTGCGCTCGTGAATCTTCGTTATCATAGCGTCCTTCACCGGGTTTCCGCACGCCTCCCAGCTTGTATCGTTCCTCCGGCAGACGAGAAGCAGGTCCTGCAGATTGATCGTCTGCCCGGAACGGTTGAACACGTACTCTTCGCCTGGGTAGCCTCGCCTGATGAGTACGCGTCTCCCGGAGATGTCGGAATCGAAGATCGACCCGGGGAGGCCGGAGGAGAGGCTGATCGCGTTGTTCACATCTACCGGGCCATTTACTAGCGGGAAC
>JALTFO010000284.1 GCA_027007005.1 Candidatus Bipolaricaulota bacterium
CTAAGAACTCTCGCAATGACAGCGAGTCAGCACAGCGCCACTCGATCCCTCGCTCAGATTCGATCCCTTCGAAGTAGCCGATCAGGTGCATGCGAAAGTAGACACCAGGGGGAATGGATCTACGACCCGGAGTGTGGTCTGCATTGAAGTACGGAGCACACAGGTCTTCAACCTTGCGGTCAAACTCTGCCTCCTGCAGGAGCTCATTGAGCTTTTCGTAGAACCTGTGCCCAGGCCCTTTTTGAATATCAGTGTAGGCAATCCACATCGGTCCTTGCATTCCTTTCCGCCGCCCCATTGACATCTAGTTTGCCTCCTTTTTCACTCCCCTCTCTTATCTACTGATATTGTACTGTCATACAGGTGCGTGGGTAACTTTGTATCGCCATAGGCGTACATCAAACAAGAGGTGAGCGTGCCACAGCCAGCACTTGACTTAGCATAAATTAGCTCCTAGACTGGTGCAGAATTCCCACCGCATGTCCCATCTCATGCTCACCTCCCATGAGATTCTCACCCTCCCTTCACGCTCATCTTGTGTGAGACAACGCTGGGATTTGCATTTTCCGTATGCTTGTGCTATATTCAAAATCAGTGATAGTCTAAACTAGAGGAAGTAGAACGAGAACCAGTATGTAGTGGCGGTCGTTTGCTGTGTTGCAATAACCAGCAAGGATGGCGAAGTGTGTATATTGAGTGCAGTCATCAGCATAGTATTGCCATGGTAGGTGGGGATGCTTGGAGAGCTAAGTTTGAGTTCATAATTGGGGTGATGAAAGATGTCCTTGTTTAAACGTGAACAAATCGGTCGGCTTGATCTAGTGAGATTGTCAGGTTCTGGCGGACCTAATGTCACTGAACACAAGGTTATTCCTGCTAGCAAGTTCCCTGTGAAGGCCAATATCAGCAGGGTCAAAGTCAGCAAAGCCATCAATATGGGGCGTTCTACGATGATCCTTTTTATGAGATACAAGGTAATATTGTCGGATAAACGACGAACTCGTATCATCAAATAAGACACTGGCACATGGTTTTAAAGAACGGTATCTCCTTTAAAGCTTTCACCAAAACTGTATTTAATGCAGTTGTGGCTTTTGGATCAGGAGAAGAGTGGACTCCTCAAGAGGAGTACTTGTACCAGTACTTGTCTTCTCTAACAATGAACTACCCCGCCGCAAGGAGCGGGGAATTCACCCCTACGGGATTAACATTGCAAAAGAGTGAAGAACGTTGCGTTAGCCGTGTACGTGCAATATTAATAGAGAATGTGTATTTTTCTAGGAATTATAGAGACGAGTATGCTGCTTATTATTCCAAGTGCTTCAGAGAACGTCCCGCTTTTTGTAAGCGTGTTCATTACTTCACCGATTGTGTTAATTTAGAAGAAGCTAACGCAGTATGGACGCTAGAACAGCGCTTTGCAAAGGCACTGTTAGGAGACAAAGATGCACTTGAACAGTTGGAGGAAGCCTACGTAGGGTTTTCCGTTGTACGCCCTGTGTCTGGTGCAAGTATCGGAACTACAGCTGTGGTTCCCCATAACACTGGCCCAAATGGAAGAAGATTCATCACATCTCCAAGAGACGTTCATATTAGTGGACTAACTTTGCATGTGGATAGTGCTCATTTCTTACAGCAAGATGAATCTGTAGAATCATGCGCTACGGTGTCTATTTGGGTAGCGTTTAGACTCCTTCCACGTGACCTAATCGGACAACCCCCTACATCTGTACGAATAGCGGAATTGGCGACTAAGAATCTTGCCTTTGGAAGAATATATCCCGCACGTAAAGGACTGGACGTTATACAGATGAGTGAAGCTATCCGCCAATGCGGGTGGCCGCCTGATCTGCTTGATCCCCCGACGTGTAATTTTGCCGGTACACTCCTAAGATCTTACTTGTTGTCGAAGATTCCTGTGATTGCTATACTGAACCACCCCGGGAGGGAAAGCCATGCGCTAACCATTGTTGGGTGGGAAGAATCAACATGCAGAGAGATCACAGTAAGTCCCGGCGGAATGAAGGTCCACATGAATTCTGCAAAGGTATTCTATGTCCATGATGATAGGACAGGGCCCTATTGCAAAGCGCAACTGGTACCGGTATCGAGACGGAATAGAGCACCATCCTTTATATTGGAGAGGCTTCTGAACGGCAAGACAAGAACTGAAAAGTGGCGCATAGAGTACTTCATTATTCCGTATTATGGAGCTGTCAAGACAACTTTGAACGATATTTATGTGAGCACTCAAGGTTTGTTAGCAGGGTTAAATAGCATCTCCAAACAGGGCGGTATCTTGTCTGATTGCAGTGTTGAGATAACAATCACTTCGAGTCAAAACTATCTAAAAGAACTCGGAGCCTTTGGGATAGGCTCTAAGATAGTCCTTGCTTTCCTTAAAGAGGTATCTCTGCCGAGATATATTGGTTTAGCTAACATAAAATACAGAGATGCTCGAATTTTCGATTTTATATGGGATACGACGGATTTTTCTCGTTCAGCATCTAAAAAACTAGACTCTATCCAGCACATTATGGCCATCATAAATTGGCAAGAAGGAGCAAGAGAGTTGCTGAAAAAGTTTATCGAACAAATGGAAGAGCTAGAGAAACCATTAGTGTTGAATGTAGGTATTTAGCCTATCTTTGCCGCTTATCTCTACTAGAGATCCGCCTATAATAACGCTTAATTATTGTCCCTCCCTTATGTACTATCTCGATAATCTCTTCGCGTTTTCTACACGCTAGTATCAATACTAGTGTGCCTAATATCATTGCAACTATCCCGGGGCTAGCGTTTGTGATGTGAGCTACGCACCCTTGTCCCTCGACGATTAGCTCCATACTGCCTGTCGCACCAAGCATCGCTGCGATGAGCCCTGCGATAACCAAACAGAACCCAACCCCCCAACAAATGTACTTTTCTTTCCTGAAACCATGGGAAGGTTCCGTATTACGATCGCTAGTACCCCTTCTCTCAGACATATAACCTCCTTCTCTAGGGTTCTAGAGCAGTATTATACCCATTGCTTAGATACCAGCCAAGGGACAGAGTTGTCTCACGCAAGATGAGCATGGAGGGAGGGGGAGAATCCGCCGGACGGGAGGCTCCTAGTCTCGGGGTCGTTGGACAGCACGGTGCTGTTGTGGGACGTATCGGAGGTGTTCCAGGGAGAGTGACGATAATGTAACATTGGGGTTAGATACTGTATTGAAAGTCAACCCTCTTAGGTGATTCGTGAGCGGTGCAGCTCATTGCTTTTGTAGATCGCATGGACGATGAGCAGTAGCTTTCTCGCTGTGGCGATCCACGCCACCTTATCTGGCTTGCCTCGTTCCTCAGATCGACGATAGATCCCGTTCACCGCCGGATTGGATCGTGTCCGGGGGTCTACCATTGGATTTTGTACAGTGATGGGAGCACCTTAGTCAAGCAGGATATTTACTTGACGGGGGTGGCTATTAGGGGTCCGCAAGCGTTCGCGCATTGCTCGGCAACGAACCGCCGCATATTTCCCAGCGTTGCTCAAGCTGATTTGGCGCCAGCTTATCTCATCCACCTTTGAAAGCCACCTGGTAGATTAGTCACTGCAAGCCGAAGGTTGAAACAAAGTCTCAGTAAGTGTTCCCGCAGCAAGATCTAGCACCCGTTCGTCTCCGGCTTGCCTGGGTAGTCGGGGCAATAGTCCTTTGCATCGGGGACCCCGTCTCCGTCCCGATCATCGACCGACTCACCTGCCTTCCATGCTGCAACCTCCTCCGCAGTTAGTTCCAGATAGAACGTATAGAATTCAGCGCTCGGTTCGATCTCCGATCCCTCATGCCATTCGTTGAAGCTCGTGATCAAGATCCATTGTGGCTCGCTGGCGCGGGCGACCCGCCAGAATGAGCGATACGTATCCCCATCTGCTCGATCCACAACCAGATCTGACGCCCCTTGGAATCCTTCTTCGAAGCCCGGAGTCACCGTTGCCGCGAACACGTCCCCCTGAATCCGCGCGAGCAGCGAGGCTGCCTTGTACTGCTGGGCAGCGTCTTCGATCGCCAACGATACCGGGTTGTAGGTATGGATGCCCTGAAAGACCGCCATGAGGTCGCTTCGCAGGCCGTCGCCAATGGCGAATAGCTTGCGTCCCTGCAGGTGCAGCGCGTCAAAGACGCTCTTCCAATCCTGCGGGCTGAACTTGTCGGTCACCCGGCCGTAGAAGAAGATCACCGGCGCGCCGTCGACGGTGAGAAATGACGGGTTGGAAGCATAGCGGAGCAAGATGTAGCTCACATCGGAGACGATCTGCGCTGTGCTCTGCGCATCCTCGTAGTAGACCGTGACGGCGAAGCGCTCTTGCGCAGCCACATCGAGTATCACCTGGAAGGATCTGTCTTCAAACGTTCCCTTTCCCCACCAGGATACGATAAACCCATCGATCCCCGCTGCTCTTGCTTCGCTGATGTGTTGACGGATGGTCGCAGGATCCTGAGAATCGTAGTAGCCTGCTACCGGGGTGTGCGTAGCGTTGCGATTTGGACTGGATGGGTTCCAGTGCACCCAGTGCCCGCTCGGCCCTTCCGGATTCCCATACCAGGGGTAGTAGAAGGCGAGGACCTTCTTCCCACCGAACGATGTGTCAGAAGGCACTTGAACTACCTGAGGTGCAACGGCCGACTTAATCTTCGCTGTGCTGAGTGAGAACGTTCTGGGATTGGACGGATCACTTGTGTTCGCCACCCCTTTGTGGATGTAGGTGGCGATGAGCCTCGCCCCCGCGCTCTCTGTCGTCCAGAAGGCGATGGTAGTTGCCCCAATGTGTCCTTTGGAGATGGTTATGCACAGCGCGCTTGCCGTCAGGTCGGTGACGTAGGCGTGGAAGCGAACGACGACTGATGTCGTATCGAATTGCTTCTTTTCTATGGAAAGGGTACCGTGCCGCATTACGGCCAGGTCAGGTGTGCTGCTGCCGGTGGTGACCTCGTAGGAGTGGACAAGAACGTTCCCTCCGGAAAAGGTAACGTCCGTCCAATCCGATGTTGTATTGAGCAAGATGTCGACGGGGTAGATCTCCTCAGCGCTGAGGGCGTACGAGTAGAGCGATAGAGCGGCTAACACAATCAGGAGAACGGCTGCTTTCATGGTGTTACCTCCCTGGCTACGAATACTCCAGTCTATTCTTATCACGGGCAGCTTAACAAATGAACCTCCCCGAAGGGACGCTTAGTGCATCGATAGCTCGGGCATTAGTATGTACATCATCTTGGGCTTGACAGTCGTCCCTCCC
>JALTFO010000285.1 GCA_027007005.1 Candidatus Bipolaricaulota bacterium
TGACAATGAGACCAACAGACTCAAGTGAACTTCGATCTATTGCTAACAGGCTATGGTCTTTGCCTACAACCCATGCTGGGTTATCTAACTTCACGAGAGAAAACGGCACCAATACTTTTGCTACAGTGCCCCGAGGAAGGTGAAGAGGAACACTCGCACTTCTCAATTCCCAGTCAGTATGCGGCACCTCTTCAACCTGCCGGTAGTCAACACTTATCCCGAGGTCTATCTTCTGAGCCGCTCTAACAACCAGATAAACGCCGTCGTAGGGAGAACCATCAAAATTCTTTGGAAATCCTAGCCAAGTTCGTAGCTGTACCCATCCAAACCCGTCAAAAGACCAAGCGATCCAGTTTTCTCCGTCAAAGCTTGTAATAGACGCAGAAACATGCCTGGATCGCAGACTCATAGTGGCGTTTTCATCTCCTGAGAGGAAGTGCCATTTCTTCCTAAGCTTGTATTCACTCTCTGTATATGTAGCCCATCCGGATGACATGTTGTTGACAAAATCTCCATCTTTCAGATCATCAACGACAACTTCCTGTGCTGGTTCGCTCGTCGAACCGCGCCTGGTCAGCAAGCGGAACCTTCAACGTACCGCGTACGACCACCGCCTTCAGATTCTTAGCGGCCATCACCGTTCCCATCCCCGTTCGCGCCGCCGCACGGGTGAAGTTGGTGAATACCCCGGAGAAACGGACCCCGTTCTCCGCCGCCGGACCGATCGACGCCACCTGGATACGGCGCTCGCCCAACTCCTCCTGGATCGCCTTGGTTGTCTCAACGATGTCTTCACCCCGCAGCCCGCGAGCGTCGCGCAACTCGACTTTTCCATCGTGTAGGAAAAGGTAGGTCGGATGAGGTGCCCTGCCGGTGATCACCAGTTGATCGACCCCGGCAAAGCGCATCTCCGGCCCGAAGAACCCGCCGGCGTTCGAATCACCGAGGATCCGCGTCTGCGGTGAGCGAGCGGAGATGTTGAACCGTGCCCCGCCAGGAAACGATGTGCCAACGAACGGCCCTGCCCCAAAGAGGAGCGGAGCCTCCGGCGAGAAGGGATCGATACCGGGGCCAAGATGATCGAGCAGGTAAGACATGTTCAGACCCCGCCCACCGATGAACGCCAGAGTCGCAGCCGGAGGAATCGGTCTGCGGTGAATCTCGCCGGTTACAAGGTTGATCTCAACACGTGTTGCCGTGAACTCCATATTCCCCGCCCTTCGTTCTTAGAAATAGCTTAGCTTTAGACCGGTGCTTGCTGCATCCAGTCGGGCAAGCTCATCCGTGCTGAGGGACCAATCTAGCGCGCCGGCGTTCTCTTCTACTTGTTCCGGTCGCTTCACACCCGGTATGGCGATGACACCTTCCTGGGCGGTCACCCAGCGCAGCGCCACCTGAGCCGGTGTCGCATCGTGTTCCTTTCCGATCTGTCGCAGCAGATCGATCACCGGGAAGACTTGAACAAGGTTCCCCTCCCGAAAGAGTGGGTTTCGCTGGCGTATCTTGTCTGCAGGGAGGTGGTCGCGATCGTACTTGCCGGTGAGGAGTCCCTGAGCGAGCGGGCTGTAGGCGATCACCGTTATATTTCGCTCACGACAGTAGGGGGGATTTCAGCTTCTATGTCCCTTTGCAAGAGGTTGTAGCGCACCTGGTTGGAGACGATCTTGTCTGAGAACGCCTCTTCGGCTGCGCGCAGAAGCGGGACGGAGAAGTTGCTCACCCCGACATAGCGTATCTTCCCACCGTCGATCAACTTCGCGAGAGCGGCCATGGACTCATCGAGTGGTACATAGGGCTCAGCAGCGTGGATCTGGTAGAGATCGATCCTGTCCGTCTTCAGACGCCGCAGGCTCTCATCGCAGGCGCGGATCAGATCTCGCTCTCTCAGGTGCCGCGGCAGAACCTTGGTGGCGATGATCACCGCGTCGCGCCGGCCATCGATTGCCTTTCCCACGATCTCCTCGGAGCGACCGTCGCCGTACACCTCTGCGGTGTCGAGAAAATTGATCCCCATCTCCAGCGCCTTGTTGACCGTGGCAAGCGCCTCTTGCTCAGTGAAGTCAGCCCCGAACCCCCAGCCTTCTGTCCCGTACTGCCACGTTCCCAGGCCAATCTTAGAGACCTTTAGATCACTCGTTCCAAGCATTGCATATTCCACTATTCCTCCTACAACTTGAACTTATTCCAGGACAACACTTCTGCAAGCGCCTTTCTTTCGCGTGCTCCTAGTTCTTCCTCGCGATGCTTCTCGGATAGCTTCTCTGGATCACCCGGCTGAGCGATAACAACGAGGGTGATCAACACGTGGTCATTTGGTATCCCGAGTATCTCCTTCACCACGACCGGCTTGAAACCTGCGATCGGATGGGCGATGAGTCCCATCTGCGTTGCTTGCATCATCAGGTTGGATACAGCCATCCCACAGTCAAACAGGTAATAATCGCGCTTATCGGAGAGCTGGCAGTCAAGATCGGGCTTGGAATATACGGCGATGATCGCGGGCGCCGGCCCAGTCCAGTAGTTTCCTCTGGGCATCGCAGCCTTCACTGCTGATAGGGTTTCTGGATCATCGATTGCGACGAATCGCCATGACTGGTTGTTGAAGCAGGATGGGGCGAGGTGCGCCGCCTCGATCATAGTTTCGATCTCTTCCCGGGATACGTGGGCTTCGGACAGCGCTCTGCGCGCACGGCGGGAAGCGATCAACGGGTTGAGTCGTCGGTCGGATTCGTACAGGACACGGAGCGTATCCAGCACCTCCTGCGCATGACCGTCTACCTTCACCTTCTTCCACTGGGCGCGCACGATCCCGGCTCGGTCGATAAGAAACGTCGAGCGGAGGATTCCGCCCTTCTCCTTGAGCGCTCCGAACGCGCGGGCAAGGGTCTTATCCGGATCGGAGAGCATGGTCACCGTGAGTGATTTTCCCTTTACGAATTTGTCCTGCACCTCCGTCTTATCCGGAGATACGCCTACAATCTCGGCATCCAGCTTACGAAATTCAGTCAGAAGAGCTGTAAAGTCCTCCGCCTCGCGCGTGCAGCCCGGGGTGTTCGCCTTGGGGTAGAAGTAGAGAACAAGGTACTTACCGGCAAATCGGGCCGAATGTGCTTCTTCCCCGCTGTGGGCTCGCAGGGTAAACTGTGGGACCTGGTGAAATAGCATCGTTTTTTACCTCCCAAATAGGATTCTATAAATGTTCTAAGCCGTGTGTTATGCTAGGCTTTCTATGCTTATCAAGCATAACTTTATCTGAGCCAACATTCCTCTCATTATCAACTTTTCTTGCTTTTATGAGCATTTACCAGGAGAAGGGGAACGGACGAGCGATGGCGCAGTACATCGGCAACGCTTCCCAACAAGAACCGCTCCCAAGAATGGTGGCCATGGGTGGCCATCGCGATTAGACCGCATTTCTCTTCCTCAGCTATCCTGATAATCGTCGCTGCCACTTCCCCCTCCGCTGTCGTCATGCGCACCGGCAGATCTTGTCTGCGTAACCTCTCGGCTGCTTGATGAAGGCAGTGTTGTGCCTTCTCCTTCTCCTCTGTTAGCGTATCGCGCGTGTGCGCGTGGATCACCCGCAGCAGGAGCACTTCAGATTCCAGATGCGGCATGAGCTGCTCAACCATCTTAAGGACATCATCATCAACAAACGAGCAATCCAGCGGCAAAAGAACACGGATCATCATCCAAACCTCCCTCCAAACACCTGATAGAGCAAGAACCCGTTGAGCAGTGTCACCCCTACCCCGATGGTCATGCCCAGGCTGAACTCCAATGGCCGACTGGCGAAGCTCCCCATAACTTTCTTGTTCCGCACCAATATCAGGAGAGGAAAGATGGTCAACGGAAGTTGAATGCTGAGGGCTACTTGGCTCAAGATCAACACCTGATAAGAATCGATCCGCATCAGAATTATGACCATTGCTGGAATTGCCGTGATCACAAGCGCAATCCGGTAGAGCCAGGTTCGCGGATCCTCTGGTCGGCCGAGAAAACCGGTGATGACGTTCGTCTCGGCCATGGATGAGGTGATGGAAGAACTGATCCCGGCAAACAACAAGGCAATTCCGAACAGTACTCCTGCCGCTGGACCGGCGAGCGGCCTCAGGGTAGCTGAGGCTTGTTCGATGCTGTTCACGATCACTCCGTGGCGATAGAAGACGGCCGCGGCAACGATAATCATCGCCGAGTTAATCAACCAGCCAGCGAACATTGCGAGTGAGGTGTCGGTCAGCTCCATCCGAATCAGGGAGTGGCGCTCCGTGATGTCCTTTCCCCAATCGCGGCTCTGGATTACGTTGGAATGGAGGTAAATATTGTGCGGCATTACCACCGCTCCCAGAATTCCGGTGATGATCAGAATGTTCCTGGAGTTGACCGTGGGGATAACGATATGGGGTAACAATGTCCCCCATGCGGGATGGACGATGAAAATCTCGGCTACATAACACAGACCAATGACGGCGAGGAAGAGGATAATCATCCGCTCGAGACGATGGTAGCGTTGGCTGAGGATGGCCAGTGCTTCCAGAACGACGGTGAGTGGCGCGCCGATCACCACCGGGATATGAAGGAGGATACGAAAGCCGATCGCCGCTCCCAATAGTTCCGCAACATCGGTGGCGAAACAGGCGGCAACAATACTCACGCCAAACAGGGCCACAAGCGGCGGAGAGAAGAAGCCGCGAATATTGCGGGCCAAGGATTTACCGGTAACGATCCCTAACTTCGCCGACATATGCTGGAGGACGACGAGCATCAGGGTGCTTACGGTCACGACCCAGAGGAGACTGTAGTTAAATTCGGCCCCGCCCGCGATGTTAGTCGCCCAGTTGCCCGGATCAATGAATCCGATCGTGATTAAGAACCCAGGGCCAAGATACCGTAGCAACTTGGCATTCTTCAATCCTGCTAGCAACTGATGGGCCGTAGAGTTCATCCGTCCTCGCTTTTTGGTCTCAACTCTCCTACTACCTGTTTCAGAAGTCTCTTTATCGTTTCAAGTGCGTAGTCAAAGACAAAGTGTTAAGGCTCCCACAGTGCCGACTGTTTCAACGGGCAAAAGAAGTCAAAGGACACTGTCAAGGGTCGGGTAGGTTTCCCCGGTCGATGGTCGGCTACATGTCCCCGCCTTTTTGCTCCGACGTGTTCTCTGTGTACACCTCCTTTTCTCCCGTGATT
>JALTFO010000286.1 GCA_027007005.1 Candidatus Bipolaricaulota bacterium
TGATACACCAGTATGCATCGCCGCAGGAGACGTATGATCATCCCTCAAACCAGTTTGTTGCTGGATTCATTGGCAGTCCGGCAATGAACTTTCTATCTGCGCAAGCAACAGAGTCTGGAGATGTGATTACACTTACAGGGAACGGATTCACGATCAAGCTACCGAAGAAGGGAAGGATCGACACCGTTCCCGAGCACGTGATTGTCGGTATCCGTCCCGAGGATCTCAGTGGCCCTGTTTCTGAAGGGGAGAACCTGATTGGGATGACTGTAAAGGTGACAGAACCGTTGGGTAACGAGCTGCTGGTCTATGCCGAGTGCGGTGGTGAGCAGGTGGTAGCCAATCTTGACCCGCATCAGCACATCGAGATTGACTCCACCATCAAGCTCACCCCTAACCTGCCTACTGTTCACCTGTTCGATCAGGAGACCGAGAAGACCCTGCTCTAGACTGCTTAAGAGGGCTGGCTCGACTCGGTGATCGTTCCTGTACGGGGCGGACCTCGCGCGTAGCGACGAGGTTCGCTTCTGTTCCCATTATATCCTCGGCCAAAACCTGTCCGATCTTCACCGGTGCTTCTATCGAGAGCGCCCTTATGTAGTCCATGATCTGCCAGATTAGTCGTTTGGGCACTGGTCGGTCCGTCTTGACAGAGACCAGCGGGAGGTCTCCACCTATCACTTGCACGCTCGTTGGCAGGACGCGCATCGGATCGATCGCTTCTTGGCGAGCGTATGCCTCCCCACGGGGACAACGGTTCCCAGTGACGCTTGTGACAACACCATTCTCTATTCTGGCTGTAATCTCGCAGCCAATCGGACAGGAAACACAGATCAGTTTCTTCTCCATCAAGCCTCGACCACCTCAACGCGCGCTTCTTTCTCTCGTGTGAGTCTTCTCAGTGCATCCTGCGGTATGCGAACCTCGATCATCTCGCTTGGGCGGACCACCGGCAGCTTACGAGATATGACATTGCCTACATGCAGAGTTGCCTGTTGCATAGCGCGGGAGGCGCGCAGATAGATCGTTGTTGAATCACCACCATCAACGAGTGTCGTGGGAACAAGGTGAAACACGTTCTCCCCACGCACAAGTCGTGTCGAGAGCTCCTGGTTTAACTTACCACATGCATACATCGCTGCCGACTTTCCCGCGGTCTCTCCAACTGCAGCTACAGAGTCGACCAAATCGAATACTGCAACGTTATTCCCTGCGGCAAACAGCCACGGGACTTCCGTCTGCATGAGGGAATTAACGCGTGGACCGCGGTTCACAGGATCGATTGGCGTAAAGGGCATAATCAACTCATTCTCCGGGATCAGCCCGATCGACAGGATCAGCGTATCTACCGCAAAATACCGCTCCGTTCCGGGTATTGGTCGACGTAACTCATCCACCTGGGCCACGGTTACACCCGTAAGGCGATCCCTCCCTTGGGTACCAGTGATAGTGTGACTCAACAGAAGCGGGATATCGTAGTCTTCCAGACACTGGACAACGTTCCTCGCTAGTCCTCCTGGGTGCGGTTGCAGCTCGATAACAGCAGCCACCTCCATCCCCTCCAGGCGAAGCCTGCGAGCCATTATGAGCCCAATATCTCCAGAGCCGAGTATCAGGGCACTCTTGCCCGGCAGAAAACCGTGAATGTTTACGAATCGCTGTGCAAGGCCGGCCGTATAGATGCCGGCTGGCCGTGATCCTGGAGCCATCAACGCCCCATAAGGACGCTCGCGCGCGCCACTTGCCCATACAAGCGCCTTGGGGCGAATTGCTATTCTTCCTTCAGGACTCATCGCCTCGACAAGTCGTTCTCGATGATCTATATCGATCACACTGCACCCAGGCAGGACCTGCGCGTTAGCTTGCAAGAGCTCCGTCATCAACCGATGGCCAAACTCCGGCCCGGCGAGTTCCTCGTGGTAGCGATGAAGGCCAAAACCGGTATGGATGCACTGATTGAGCACTCCTCCAGCCTCTTCGTCTCGCTCCAGGAGGAGTGTCTGCGCCCCTGCGTTGGCTGCTGCTGTAGCCGCTGCGAGCCCGGCGGCTCCTCCACCGATGACCAGAACGTCAACGTGCCTCTCGTTCATGGTCGCACCTTCCTGCTGAGCATCACGCTCTCCACGCCACGCAAGGTAATGTCCTTTGGTGAAAGACCAAGTTCGCGCGCGAGGATCATGAGGATCTTGTCGGTGCAGAAGCCGCCCTGACAGCGGCCAAATCCCGCTCGTGTGCGAAACTTCACTCCATCAAGCGTGCGCGCACCACGATGGATTGCTTCCACGATCTCACCCTCCGTTACGTGATTGCACTGGCAGATTACACGGCCATAGCGCGGATCACTCTTAATAAGTGCGTCTGCATCTTTCCCTGCGAGATCGAAAACCCTTCTTATGCCATGACGAATAGGATCGAAGTTACGTCTCTCGTCAAGGCTAAGATCTTGCGCCATCACGTCATGAACAAGGAATTGCGCCACCGCTGGAGCAGCAGTAAGTCCAGGTGAGCGCATCCCCGCTGCCTGAAAGAATTCATTGACTTCTGTGGAGCCGATGACGAACTGCTTATTAGGCGTTTCCGGGCGCAGGCCGGCAAATGTTTTCACAACGAGCGAAAGATCAAGCCCTGGCACAAGTCGTCTTGCTCCCTCGATAGCCTCGTGCACGCCGTGATCGGTCGTCTCGGTTGCATCCTTTGCTTCACGATCGAGGTCCTCCGCCGTTGGCCCAAGTAGAATGCCCCCATCGACCGTAGGAACGACAAGCGTCCCCTTAGATATCGTATTTGGTGTAGGGAAGATCACAGAGGAGACAATTGAGCCACCCTTCTTGTCGAGCAGAGCGTATTCCCCACGACGCGGGAATATAACCTGTGAGGGAAGCCCAGCCATATCTGCGACACGATCAGCGAACAGGCCTGCTGCATTGACTATTGCATCGACTTTGTACTCTCCCTTCTCTGTGATGATCCCCTTCACATGTCCATCCATCACATTGATAGATGTCACCGCTTCGGCGGTGTGGAGGTCAAGGCCATTATTTACAGCGTTCTCCACCGCGGCGATCGCTAGAGCCCACGGTTCTGTGATCCCCACACTCGGCGACCATAGACCCGCAATCACACTTGGATTAAGGTGTGGCTCGCGCGAGAGAACTGTTTCTCTATCGTGTATCTCGAGCCCTGGAACTCCATTTTGTAGTCCCTGTTCATAAAGCTCTTCAAGAATGGGGATCTCATCATCGCAGAGAGCGACAACGTATGCACCAATGCGTTTGAAGGGAACATCCAGGTCGCGTGAGAGCGCTTCATACAGCCTGTTTCCTTCAACACAGAACGAGGCACGCTTAGTTCCAGGTGTCTCGTGAAAGCAGCCATGGACGATGGCGGAGTTTGCCTTTGTGACGCCCCAGCCGATGTCGGCCTCCTTTTCAAACAGGAGAACATCGGCCTCGTAACGCGTCAGTTCACGTGCGATGAGCGAGCCGACGATTCCCCCACCGATGACGGCAATCTTCATATTTCCCAGTCCTTTGCGCGCACGACTGCTCTTTCCCAGCCGGCCAGCAGTCGTTCCCGTTCATCGCTTGTCATGTCCGGGGCAAACTGAGTCTCGCTGCGGGGAAGTGCAAGTAGTTCATCACGGCCGCTCCAGAACCCACTGGTCAGTCCGGCGGCAAAGGCTGCGCCCCGAGCGGTCAGCTCCAGGTACTGCGGACGGATAACTGGCACGCCAAGGATGTCACTTTGAAACTGACAGAGGAAGTCATTTCTCGCTGCACCTCCGTCTACATGCAGAGTGTCAAGGCAAGATCCAACGTCTTCCTCCATCGCCCGCACGACAGCATGAGTTTGGTAGGCGATCGCCTCCAGCGTGGCACGGACGATGTGCCCTCGCCCTGTCCCGCGTGTAATCCCCACGATCGTTCCCCGAGCATGCGGATCCCAGTAAGGAGCGCCTAGTCCTGTAAGAGCAGGGACGAAATAAACTCCGTCTGTCGATTCCACACTGCGAGCTATTTCCTCTGATTGTGCGGCATCCTCTATGATCCTCAAGCCGTCCCGCAACCACTGAATTGCTGCCCCAGCGACGAAGACCGAGCCCTCCAGCCCGTAGTTGATTACATTGTCGGAATTGTAGAAAACTGTTGTCAGCAGCCGATTGCCGCTCTCCACAGGCTGATCACCAGTGTTTGCCAGCAGGAACGCTCCCGTTCCCCAGGTGACCTTCGTTGAACCCTTGGCAAAGCCGGCGTGGCCGAACAGGGCTGCCTGCTGGTCACCGAGCACTCCCATGATCGGAATCGCGCGTCCCAAGAGCTCTGGCTTAGTGCGTGAGAATGCTGACAAGCTCGGACGTACCTGCGGAAGACACTTTCTCGGGATGGAGAAGATCGAGAAAAGATCCTCATCCCACGAAAGGGTGTGGATGTTAAACAGTAGCGTACGCGAAGCGTTGCTCGTATCGGTGAGATGGTCACCGGTCAACTTCCACAGAAGCCAGGAATCTGGCGTTCCAAAAAGGATCTCCCCTTTCTCGGCACGTGTATGCGCATGTGGTACGTGCTCCAGGATCCAGGAAAGCTTCGTCGCCGAGAAATAGGGGTCGAGAGGAAGACCAGTACGCGCGCGAACTTCTTCCTCCACGCCATCTTGACGCAGGTGAGAACAGGTTGTTGCGGTGCGACGATCCTGCCATACGATCGCTGGACAAATCGGCTCTCCCGTCTTTCGATCCCAGACGATCGTCGTCTCTCGCTGGTTTGTGATCCCGAAGGAGACAATGTCAGTGGCGTTAATTCCAGCCTTGGCGATAGCCTGCCGAACCACGACGAGTGTAACCTGAAACATCTCCGATGGATCTTGTTCGACCCAGCCTGGCTGCGGGTAGGACAAGGCAAACTCACGATAAGCGGCTGAGATGGGCTTTGCAGAGCGATCGAAGATGACACAACGGACCCCTGTTGTCCCAAGATCGATCGCTCCGATGTATTTCTTGACCACCGCGTCTCCTATTGCTTCATTGCGATATCTTGCTTTTCCTTTCGATGCAATGATACACTAGCGCTACTTGCAGGTCAATAGTCAACGCGGTTTGGCTAGTTCAGAACGGGAAGTTGTAGCTATCTAATCCCAGGTCCTCCTGCATGATGAGTAGGTTCTTCTGCAGGTTAGGATTGATCGGGATTCCTTGAGCTCTGATCTCCTTCTCCTTCAACCACTCTTTCTCACCGGCGGTGTAGATGCGTTCTGCTCCTGGCATCTTGGTTGAGCTACGCAGAGCACGCAGGATATCGCCGGTCGTCTTCTTGAACTGGTCGAGGGGGACAAAGTGCTCAATGTCGATCGCCATGAAGAAGTGCCCGAGGCGATGTGGCCGAGGGCTCCCATCTGGGTTGAATCCGCTCAGGGCGCGGAGGAACATCCCGCCTTGCAGCGATGCAGAGAGGATCTCGACCATCGTTGCTAGGTCGTATCCTTTCTGACCGCCCATCGTCTCCCCGATTCCACCGAGGGGGACAAAGGCATTCTCCTTCTTCTTCAAGCCCTCCAAGATCGCTTTGGTGTCGGTTGCAGTCTTTCCTTGGCGATCGATCACCCAACCGGCCGGGGTTGGCTTCTCTGCTCGATCGAGGACCTCGATCTTTCCGCGCTGAGTGATTGACGTGGCAGCATCGTACAAGAACGGGAACTCCTCATCGCTCGGCGCACCGAAGGCGATTGGGTTTGTCCCCAAGAGTGGATCGACACCGAAGGTCGGGGCCATCGACGGGCGGGCGTTAGTGAACGCCATTCCGATCATCCCCTCTGCAACCGCCATCAGCGGGTAATAGCCATCGATACCAAAGTGCGTCGACTCCCGTACGGCAGCCGATCCCATCCCGTACTTTCTCGCCTTTTCGATCACCATCTCCATCGCGCGCACGGAGATGACGTGCCCCATCCCGTTGTGCCCGTCGATCAATGCGGTGGTCTCTGTCTCTTTTACGACCTCAAACTCCGTTGTGGTGGAGAGGATCCCTTGCTTTACGCGATCGTAGTACATCTTCAGTCGGCCAACGCCATGCGACTCAATCCCGCGTAGGTCCGACGTAATCAGAACCTGGGCGCACGTCTTCGCTTCATCAGGTGGTACTCCAATAGCCACGAAAACGTCAATCATGAAGCTATGAATCGTCTCCACTGGTACCCGTACTGTCTTATCTGCCATGCGTTCCTCCGTTACTAAAATACATTACTGATTTAGCCTCTTATCGAGATCTGCAAGATCTGCGATACTCTTAATCACGTAGTCCGGTTCTATCTTGGAACCGCCCAAATCGGCGCGTGAGGTCACCCCACTCAAAGTAAGGATCGCCGTCAAACCAGCGTCTCTTGCCATGCGCATGTCTGTCTCCAGCCGGTCTCCCACCATCGCGCAGCCATCGCGGGAGACTCCAAGGCGATCGATCGCCACAGAGACAATCACTGACGAAGGCTTCCCGGCCACGGCCTCTACCTTCCTTCCGGTTGTCGCTTCGAGTGCGGCAATAATGGCGGCGGCGTCCGGTATTTCGCCTCCCTCCACTGGACAGGTGCGATCGGGGTTAGTGGCCACGAAATGCGCCCCACGCTTAATCGCCTGAAACCCGATGTTCAGCTTTTCGTATGTGAAGGTGCGATCGAAGGCGGCGATCACGTACTCGATTCGTTGTGGATCATCGCAGAGTGAAAGGCCAGCCTCTTCCAGCTCGCCAAGCAAAGGTGGCTCTCCTATCGCATACACTCGCGCTCCTGGCGAAGCTTGCGCCAAGTATCTTGCTAGGACAAAGGATGAATTGATCACATCATTTTCAGTTGCTGGTATCCCCAGGCGTGTTAGTTTCTGGGCATAATCGGCCCGCGAATAGAGCGGCTTGTTGGTGAGGAAGACGACCCGCCGGCCCCGCGCGCGCAGGGTAGCAATTGTTTCCGCTGCCCCAGGAATCAACTGATCGCTCAAGTAGACAGTGCCATCCAAATCGAGCAGATATCCGGCAACTTCATGATTTACGTTTGCAAAAGACACATTCCTCCTTTACCGACCAAGCACACGAGCTGCAACATCGACAAAGTCGGTAAATAGGCCATCGACGTCGTATGTAAAGTAGAACTGCTTCATCTCATCCTCCAGGCTGGCATACTTTGCCGGAAGCTCATCGCGCCGGAAAACGTAGGGATGGACAACCAGACCACGCTCGTGCGCCCAGTTTACAAACTGGGGATTGTTCTCGACGATTTTCTTTGATGGTCCGATTCCACTCGCGTAAGCGGAAATCTGGTCCAGGCCCCTCTTGGTCCACATACCGGCGTAGCTCCAGTTAGCGCTGATCAACTGAATGAGCGGGATCTTCGTCCCTAACTGACGCAGCTTCTGCAATGATGCCGGCTCGAAGCACTGGATGAATATCTTCGCCCCGGGCTTGTCATACCCGTACTTGGCGAGGACGTCGAGCAGTTTCTTCTCCATCGGCAGGCCCTGTGACGCATGCCACGACGGCCGTTTGAGCTCGGGGTAAATTCCGACATCACGGCCGGTACTCTTGTTTAATCCCTGCACGAGCTCGATCATCTCGACAAAGGTTGCCACCTCGAACTTTGACTTTCCCTCTGGGAAACGATCGGGAAAGTAGGGTGTTCCGTCGGGCTTACACCGTTCGTGCACCGATAAAGTCTTGATCTCCGCCAGGGTAAAGTCGGCGGCGTACCAATGCCCGTCGGATCGATGCCGATCCGGAAAGACTTGCTCCACATCGGTCGTCGGTTCGAGGTAGATGTCGTGCAGGCAGATGAACCGCGCGTCCTTGGTCAGCACGAGGTCGGGCTCCAAGTAATCGGCTCCCAAGGCATAACCGAACGCGTACCCAGCAAGGGTCTCCTCTGGGAGATACCCTGCGGCGCCGCGATGGCCGATAATAATTTTTCCCTGTGCCACTGCCATCACCCCTATCATGAGTACCATCCCGATGACGAGAAGGATCCGCCTCTTCATTGTCCCTTCTCAACCAACTCATCCATCAACGCGATCAACTCCTCCTCCCGACCGTGCGGAATGAGCGCTGCAGCAGCGTAGCCGTGGCAAGCGTCAATTGTCCCCTCGACCTTGACTGCAGCCTCGGGGAGGAGCCAATCGAGGCCAGGCATCTCACCATCGATGATCTTCTGGCCAAGCGGGGTCGGAACGCGCATCGAAACCTTGGCGAGATCCCATTCGAAGGTCCCCAGCCCAGGGATCTCCGCTGGCATGTCCTGGAAGCCGGCGATGTACTTGGTCGGATCCATAAACGGCTCATCGCGGATATCCATACAGAACTCGCCGATGATCTTCACCCCCATCGGGGAGAAGCCGTCACCGACAATGAACCACTGGTGGTGCGGCGTTACCTTCAGGCCGCCGCTCTTCAGTTTTGCCAAGGCGCGATTGAACCGCTCTTCCTTGAGTGCATTCATCTCTGTCAGTTTCTTGTCGTACTCCTCGCTTGGGCCTTCAAAACACGCACGGATTCCCAGCTGCGGACCGCCGACAGTGTAACCGGCTGCGCCCAGGACAGTGAGCGACTTGGCAAACGGGGTAAGAGGAATATTGCTTCCAAATTTCGTGAGGATGTACTCTTCCTTATCACTTCCCTTGGAGACAATCTTGATGTCTCCATGCTCCACAGCGTCGAGCAGAGCATCGCGGTTGTAGGCGATGAGTTTGCCGCCGCGGTCGTGCGAATCGCCGATCGCCCCGATCACGCCAAGGTAGCGCAGATCGACGTTCTTCTCGTCGAGCACAATGGCAAAGATCGTCGCTGCGGTTGCAGCGGAGATCTCATCCTCCCCGGAGAGGCCAAAGCGTTCAGTCGACAGGTTAAGGACCTTGCTTGATGTGGATTCCTCAGCCGGATGGTGGTCGAGGATGAGGGTGAACGAGCGGTCGCGATTCAGATCGCAGATCACCGGTGCCGCCCTCCCGGCAAGGTCCGTGTACACCACCGGATGCCCGGCGGCGCGATCGTGGATCCGCTCGACAATTGGGGGATGAATCCGCTCGAGAGCGATCCGCTCCACCTTGAATCCATCGCGAGTAAGGGCCGTCTCCAGGATCCCTCCTGCAGTTAAGCCATCAGCATCGTTGTGGTGTACAAGCGTCACCTCTCGCCCGGCCGCGCGCAGCTTGGCAGCTCCGTCTTTCAACGCCTCAATGAATGATTCCTTGCTCATGTCACTTCTCCTTTGCTCCCTTAGCCTCAAGTTCCAAGATGTCGATCACTGAATCGAAGGCAAAACTCGGTGTTACACCGAGTGAATGCAGCTTTTCCTCGGTCATTGCCCCCGAACGGACGAAGATCGTCGTCATATTCATTCCTTGTCCAGCGAGCATGTCCGTATCCATGTCACCAACGATGGCGCACTCGCTCGCGGAGAGGCCTAGGCGACCTAGCGCGATCTTGACGATGTACGGTGATGGCTTGCCGATGATTGCATCCGGCTTACGATCGACCATGTAGGAGAGGGCTCCGATCACCGCCCCTGTCCCGGGGATGACCCCGTCCTTGGCTGGGAAGATGCGATCGGGATTGGTAGCTACGAACTTGGCGTTCGCATGATAGAGGGCACGCAGGGCTCCCGTGATCCGTTCACCATTTTCCGGGGTTAGTTGGCCCTTCCCGTTGAACGCCGAGCCGACGACCGCGTAGTCAGCAACAAGCGGATCGTCAACTAGCTCCAACCCGGCCAGCTCCAATTCCCGCCTCAAACCGGGAGCACCAACCATGTACACCTTTGCCTTCGGCTTTTCGTTCGCCACGTAGCGGGCGGTGGCGTAGGTCGAGAGGACGAGATCGTCAGCCGTCACCGGGATCCCAATGCGCGTGAACTTGGCGATGTACTCTTCACGCGATTTGGTGGAGTTGTTGGAGATGAAGATCACCTTCTTTCCACCACGCCGCAGTCGTTCGATCGCCTCGGGAGAACGCGGGATGATCTCCTCCCCTCGCACGAGGACGCCATCAACATCAAACACAAACCCCTGACATTGGATCAGGGGGTGCCCTAACGAAAGTCGGTCAGGATTCAGTTCGGTATACGAATGCATCATGTCATACTCCTCTTTACTTAGTTTCTGTTATTGAAGATCTTCGCAGGATTGTCCACAACATGCTGCAGAGGACCGGCTCCAAGTACAATATTTGAAGAATCCTACAGTACATATCATGCCTGACACAGCGTTTACCTTATGCGTGGGTCCAGGCTATCGCGTAGACCATCCCCAAATAGGTTAAACCCCATTACAGTGAGCAGAATTGCTATGCCGGGGAAAGTCGCCATCCACCAATATTGTTGGATATAGTTTCTTCCAATTGTGATCATTGCTCCCCACTCAGGTACTGGAGGTTGAGCTCCAAGTCCGATGAAACTCAATGATGCTGCCGTCAGAATTGCGTTCCCAATGTCCATTGTTCCCTGCACAATAATGGGGGAAAGGCAGTTCGGTATGATGTGACGGAGAATGATCCAGACATCGCTTGCCCCTGATGCCTTAGCTGCCTCTACATAGGTGTTCTCTTTTACAGAGAGAACCTGCCCACGGACAAGACGTGTATACCACGGCCACCACGTGATTAACATTGCCTCCATCGCGTGCATCAGCCCTGGACCAAGCGCGGCGGCGAGGGCCATCGCTAGAATGAGGGAAGGGAAGGAGAGGAATATGTCTGTAATACGCATGATGATCTCGTCTGTCCACCCGCCTTGATACGCTGCAATGGCTCCAATGGGCAGGCCAATCAACACTGCCCCTAAGATAGTAATGAATCCGACCAAGAGATCGATTCGCGAGCCATAGATAATCCGGCTTGCGATGTCACGGCCCATATCGTCTGTCCCTAAGATATGCGCGGAAGAGGGAGACGCAGTCATCGCGTTGAAGTTAATCTCCGTTGGGTCGTATGGGGCGATATACGGAGCAAAGAGCGCGAGAGCGGCCACAACCATCACAACAGCAAGCCCAAAGATGACAAGCGGCGAGCGGAAGAGTTCCCGCAACATTAGCCTCAACAAAGAGTTGTGCTTAGTCTCTTTCAAGCTCCTGTTTGCGTGTGCTATCATAATAGTCACTTAGCTGTATCGAATTCGGGTATCAACAATTACATAGAATATATCCACAAGAAGGTTCGCACTTACGTAGGCAACTGCAGCTAGCAAAGTCACTCCCATGATGGCTGGAAAATCAAGTGAAGTAATTGTGCCTACCGCATAACGACCCATTCCAGGCCACGAAAAAATGGTCTCTGTTAGGAACGAACCACCAAGAAGCATCCCAACAGTGAGACCAACGATCGTTATTACAGGAATGAGAGCGTTCCTCAGTGCATGTTTATAGACGACGAATCTCTCGCTAAGTCCCTTGGCTCGCGCCGTACGGATATAATCCTGCTCCATTACATCGAGCATACTTGAGCGTACTAGTCTTGTAACAATTGCTAAGGACGCATAGGAAAGTGTAACCGCGGGAAGGAAAATGTGTTTAAGACAGCTCGCAAGAACAGGCCAATTACCTGTAAACAAGGCATCAAATATATAGAGGCCGGTTATTGTGTGAAGGGGATGGGTTAGCAAGATCTGACCATCCACTCGTCCGTTCATTGGAAGCCATCCGAGATGATAGGCAAAGACCATCTGCAAGAGTAACCCCAACCAGAAAATCGGTATGGAAACCCCAGTCAGAGAGAAGACTCGCGAGGTGTGGTCAGGCCAATGGTCTTTTTTCACCGCTGAGATGACCCCCAGCGGGATTCCTATGACTATCGTTATGACCAAAGCAAGGAGAGTAAGCTCAAGGGTAGCGGGGAAGTATTCCGTAAGGTCCTCTCTGACAGGACGGTGAGTTGTCAAGGAACGACCAAGATCACCGTGAGAGAGATTCCGTAGATAAATCCAGTATTGCAAATAAATTGGCTTATCCAGGCCTAATTCGTGTCGGTTGGCAACGATCTGGTCCTTGTGTACGTGTGGCCCAAGGGCAAGTGCAGCGGGGTTTCCAGGTATAAGATGCGAGATTGTGAAACTGATTAGTGTTATCCCCAAGAGTACGGGAATCAAAAGAAATATCCGGCGGGCAATATATGTAGTCATAATGAGAGAGTTAGGAGGGGACTACTCCCCTCCTAACAAAAGGAATGATCTTAGTTAGCCTGCTTCTTTGTAGATGTAATAGAAGTTTGGAGTCCCCTCAAGCATAGCATTGTACTCTTTATCGAACCCTTTTACCCAGCTGCGCATAGCAAGGAACCGCTTTGGTTGATAGACGAAGATCCATGGAGCATCGCTTACCACCAGGGCCTGAACCTGCCCGTAGAGGTCTACACGTCGTTGGTGGTCGGTTGATACCTCCGCTTCAGCCAGGATGTGGTCGAGCACAGGGTTTGAGTAATAGGAAGCATTGCCTGGCGTTCCCCAACTCGCCGTGTCAAATAGTGGGAAAACATAGTCATCCGGGTCAGCGTAGTCGGGAAGCCAACCCCATGCTAAGGCATTTGGAGCTTCTTTCCAGCCACTTGTTACCTTAGCATAGAAGGCAGCGTGTGTGTACCCCTGGATCTTAAGCGTTACACCAAGTTTCTGAAGAGCACTTTGCAAGGCCAGACCAAGCTTACGGTTAATGTCTTGTCCTGTGAAGTATGCAAAAGTAAGGGTAAACCCACCATTTGGGTAGCCAGCTAATGCCATGAGTTCCTTTGCTTTCGTCAGATCAGTAGGATACATGAACAGATTGTCGTCGTGGCCCCACAATCCTTTTGGAATCGGTCCCTGGAGCCGCATGGCATTGCCTTTCAGAATCCCTTGTATGACGCCCGCGTAGTCAAACGCGTAAGAGAAAGCACGTCGAATCAACGGGTTGTTTGTGTATTCCTTCTGACAATTGAAAGCAATGTAATTGGTTCCACCACTTGGACCCTCAAAAATGCTTATTCCAGGCTTGCCTCGCATAGATGAAATCTGATCCACACCAATTCCGGCAGCAACATCAATCTCTCCTCGCTCGAGCATCATCTTCTGGTCGGCGACCTCGGGCACAGGTTTGATAATTATGGTTGAGAGATGATTTCCTTTCCATCCCTGCCAATAGTCATCGAACTTTTTCAACACTACTTGAACGTTTGGAACCCATTGGGCCATCATGTACGGCCCGGATCCTGCGTCGTGGCCCTGCAGCCATGCTTGTCCCATGTCTCCGTTCTTCTCATGGGCCATGACTTGGGCTGAATTCATGATCGAGCCTCCCATATAAGCAATGGTATAAAGGAAGGGGGCAAAAGGGTGTGTCAATGTGAACTGAACGGTGTAGTCATCGATGACCTTCACGCTATTGAGATCCAAATCCTGCGTATAGATCCACGCAGGCCCCTTGTTTAGCTTAATCATCCGGTCGAAACTGAATTTGACGTCTTTGGCAGTGAGCTCTGTGCCGTCATGAAACTTAACTCCCTTACGGAGGTAGAATGTGTAAACGGTCCCGTCTTCAGAGACAGTCCACGTCTTGGCAAGATCCGGCATGAGATCAGTACTCGGAAGCTTGTACTGCACCAAGAAATCATACGTATTCTCGTTCATCCGAGTTGACGCGACATCATATCCAATGGACGGATCCGCAGTGTCTAAACCACCAAATGCTGCCCAGATTAGTGTGTCAGGATTCTGTACTGCCTCAGCAGATGCAATCCCAGTGAACATCAGGCTTAACAACACAACAAAACTAAAGCCAACTATCAATCGTTTCACCATAATACTTCCTCCTTCGAAAAATGAGCATTTCTAACATCCTATGTCCTCTTTTTTTTGTCTCTCACCCCCCCTCTATACGACGTGAAGTTCCACATCGAGATTTTCAAATGCCATGCGAAAGCGATCGGAAAGTCCTCTGTCAGTTACGATTGCATCCACCATGGCAATATCGGTTATCTGACTGTGAGCAACTACCCCGAATTTCGTATGGTCAGCGAGGACCACGGTGCGGCGAGCATGCCGGACCACTTCTGCTGCTGCCTCTGCTTCCTCTATGGACGGCAAGGTTAGTCCGTATTCCAAGGAAATCCCATTTGCGCCTAAGAACGCAATGTCGAAATATACCCCGTCAAGCGACTGCCGCGCCAAACGCCCAACCATTGCAAAGGAAAGCGCACGCAAATAACCACCGACAACGAATACATCTGCCTGCGGAAGGTGACTCATCTCGAGGGCGTGGTTCAATGCGTTAGTGAACACGCGAAAGTGCCGATCAGTAGGCAGATGTTTAATGATCTGCATTGTTGTAGTCCCATTGCCAATGAAGACAGCCATGCCTTCTTCGATGAGCGTCGCCGCTTGTCGACCGATCGCTACCTTTTCCAGCCGGTTTACGTCTGCCTTGTCATGATACGAGGGCTCGGTTGTCAGCCACTGCCGTGTGACTGCACCACCGTGGACACGCACCAATTTACCCTGCTCTGCCAGGGCATTCAGATCATTTCTGATCGTCATTGGCGAGACAGAGAAGGTTTCCGACAACTCAGAAGTCTTCACTGCCTTGTGCGACTGGACCTGCTCCAGGATTACCTGGCGGCGATGTCCAGTCAACATATTCTGTCGATTTCTTGCCTTTCCTTGCGAGTCCATGCGATAATTAGTATAGTCAAAAAACGAAGTTTGTCAAGTGAAGCTAGAAGACCGGTGGAAGAGCAGGCTATGTGCCTGGAGGGGTAGTTCTTGCGAGTGTTTGCGCGAAGGAGGTTCAACTTGATGATTCCCTGTAGTCTTGCTACAGGGCCACGATAGTGGCATGCTGTCCCTATGGGACAGCATGAAGTTGTGAAAGGGTATCATTGTGCATATCAACTGCACTATCACATAGTGTTTCCGGTGAAGTACAGGAAGGCATTACTGTCGGGTGAGATAGTAGTGGCGATTAAGGAGATATTGTTAGGGATAGAGGAGCGGTACGAGATAACGATGGAGCAGATTGGCTGTGACGGTGATCATATTCACGTGCTATGTAGTGCGCATCCGAAATATGCACCGGGGCAACTGGTGCGTGTGATGAAGAGCATCACAGCACGAGAGGTATTCAAGAGGTTCCCGAAGCTCAGGAAAGAGTTGTGGGGAGGGGAGTTCTGGACAGATGGGTACTACGTGGCGACAGTAGGAGAGCGAGGGAGCTGGGCGATTGTGGAGCGATACATCAGGAAGCAGGGGGACAGTCCGACGGATGTGCAGTTAAAGCTCTTGTGACTTTTCATACCCTGTGGTCTTGCCACAGGGTTCTTGATTGGCAGAGGTAACGCTTAGCAAGGTGATGAAGAAGTTTGGTGATTTTGTAGCAGTGAAAGGGATCGATCTACAGGTGGATGATGGAGCGTTCACGGTACTTGTAGGGCCATCAGGATGTGGAAAGACGACGACGCTGCGAATGATTGCTGGGTTAGAAGAGGTAACCTCAGGTGAGGTGAGCATTGGAGAGCGGGTAGTAAACCGAGTGCCCCCGAAGGACCGTGACATTGCCATGGTCTTTCAGAACTATGCCTTGTATCCACACATGGACGTGTACAACAACATGGC
>JALTFO010000287.1 GCA_027007005.1 Candidatus Bipolaricaulota bacterium
ACAGGATGTATGTCGTGAACTGCGCGATCGGCGGTTCGTTGGCTTCTTTGACAGTAATGGTCTTTGATACGGAGGCTGTTGCTCCATCATCATCAGTTACAGTCAGTGTTACGGTGAATGTTCCGGCACGTGAGAAGCCATGACTTGGATGTACGTCGTATGCCGCACTTCCGTCCCCAAAATCCCATAGATATCGAGTGATGGATCTATCCGGGTCATACGATTCACTCGCATCAAAGTTAATAAATGACCCTACCGATGCCGCTAATGGGGAATAGTCGAATATAGCGACAGGAGATGTATTCGGCTGTAGGACATCAAGTATATAGTGTTCTGTGTACGTTTCTTGCTTTGTATTTGCGCCCAACTCTAATGGTACTAAGTTCTCTGATAGAGTTACCACTACTTCATACCTACCCGCTGAAAGGCGCCCGACGAATTCAGAAATCTCCTTCAGTGGATAGTCGCCCTCAGGCTGAAAAGTGCATGTCTGAAAAAATAGTTGCGTAGCTGTTATCTCAATAGATATTTCTCGCCGTGTTTTATCTACTGTACATCTATCTTGAAATCCCCACACTTTAATGGGAAAATTAGAAGGGCACTGCTCTAGGATTATCTTGACATGTATATCATCTTCAGTTGTTGGACTAGAAGGCAGAACTACGACTTGGTTAAGGCTTACGAATGCTGCCTGCTGAATGCCAAAAGCTGTAAGAGATAAGCTGCCTAGTAAAACGAGTATTAACCAACAATTAAGCATACTGCGAAGCCATGTCCTCAATCAGATTCATCTCCTGCAGATCACGATGTGTCCCAGCTAGTATAATGACTTTCCCACTCATACATAAACGATTATCTCCTGGCACTCGCGACCACTTGCGCGGCAACCGATTTCGGAACTCAAGACATACTTTACATCCCACAGCGTGATCGTCTTATCCAACGACCCTGAGGCCAATATCCTCCCATGCGGCGAGAACGCAACCGAATGGACCGAGTCCATGTGCCCCTTCAGGGCGCGGATGAGTTTCCCTGTACCCACATCCCAAAGCCTGACTGTGCCATACCCCGAGCCTGAGGCCAATATCCTCCCATCCGGGGAGAAGGAAACTGATCTGACCCAGTTCGTATGGCCGGTGAGGGTGCGGATGAGGCTTCCCATTTCCACATCCCACAGCTTGATCGTTTTATCCCCCGAGCCCGAGGCCAATATCCGCCCGTCAGGCGAGAACGCCACCGATTCGACCGAGCCCATGTGCCCCACCAGAGTGCGGATCGGCTTTACTCCCTGTGCTGCATCAGCAATTGTGCAGGCAAGAACAACTATCAACAGAAGCAATCCCAAACGTTTCATCGCTTCATCTCTCTTCTTCAAGCAGCAGAAGAAGGGCCTCCCTCTTTCCCTTTTCTCCAGAATCCCACAACTAATCCCTCAAGACAAACTATCACTTTCTGGAACCAAGGTCAACTCTCTTGGCAAATCGCCAATGCGGACTCGCCAAGCAGATACATGGGAAGCAACATCAACTGCTACACTACTCTCTTCTTTCCTCGCCAGATCGGAAGCTTGTGCTGGTTACAACTCATCCTTCGATCATAGGGAACCGACTTTCATAGTTTCCTACCGATGTTGCATTGTCCGCCACCCCCGTTATGATCCACCTCATGAGCGGAGAGATACACGACAGATCATGGAGGCGCACGAGCCTCCTCTTTCTTGGGCATTTCATCAACGACGGGTACGGAAGCTTCTTCGCCCCTCTACTTCCACTGTTGATCGACAGATTGGACCTGTCCCTGGCCATGGCCGGCATCATGGGGACCACGCGCATTCTGATCAATTCCTTCACGCAACCGATATTCGGGCAGATCGTCGATCGCATGGAGCGCCCGTTCTTTGTCGCACTCGGACCGGTGTTGACTATCTGCGCAATGAGCATGATCGGAACCGTGACGAGATCATCGCAGCTCTTCCTTGTGTTGATTGTCGGGGGCATCGGTACGGCCCTCTTTCATCCAGCGGCCGCGGCACTCGTTGGAGGAGTAAAGGGTGCGGGAAATCGTGGCGTTATGATGGCATTATTCTCTGCCGGGGGAACAATGGGCGCAGCATTGGCCCCAGTCATAATCATCCCCTTTATCGCGTCGTTTGGGAGCACGCGTACACCCTTTCTCATCATACCCGGTTTAGCAGTGATCCTTGCTTTTGCACTGTCCTTGCGAGGCAATCTTCCCATCAGAGAGGAGCACTCACATGAGCGAATGCATATCGGCGATTTTCCTAAACCACTTGTGCTGCTGTGGGTGATCATCGTCCTGCGCGGAATGGCGGGAGTTACGTTTTCCAATTTCCTTGCGGTGTTGGTAACAGAGAGGGGAGGATCGCACCTGCTCGGCGGCGCGGCCATCTCAATCTTCCTGATCACCGGCGCGCTGGGGGGGCTGCTCGCGGGGAGGATCTCTGATCGGGTCGGACGCAAGGCGGTAATATTCACTACCATTCTACTTACGGCGCCGTTCCTGCTCCTCTTCTTGCACGGACCATCATGGGTGATGCTCCCATCGCTTGCTATCGCTGGCCTGTTTTTGTTCTCTTCCACTCCTGTTGGAATCGTAGCGGCGCAAGAGATCCTTCCCGGCAAGGCCGGTCTTGTTTCCGGCGTTGTTATGGGTATGGCTTGGGGAGTCGCTGGCCTGGCGCTGATGCCAGTCGGTTGGCTTGCAGATCGCTACGGCTTAGTTAGCGTGATGACATGGATGGCTCTCCTCCCACTGGTAGCGGCGATCCTTGCTCTGTTCTACCACGACACGAACCGGGAAACAGCTTAACTACAGGACCACAAGGCAATGTCAAGCTCTCCTTAACTGCCGGGTACCCTTGTCCCAGAAGGAAAAGCAGTTCTCTCGCCCGCTCGCTACCGCTCACTCAAGACGCCAAGTTCGCCAAGAAAACTGTTTCTTCTTGTTCTATTCTCAAAGCAGTGCTTCCCTTGGCGACCTCTGCGCCTTTGCGAGAGAATGCTCTTATTTTCTGTAGCGCACATCACTCATCACGCATAACCCTTCACTGCTTTTGGCTGCTAGAGATACCGCAGGGCCTCGCGCGCCACGTGAGTACGTCGCTCATCCTCCAACCACCGAGCAAGTTCGGGACGAACGACCTCTGGCTTTTTCCTCCCCAATTTCCACATCGCCGCCGACACAGCTCGCCAAACGTAGCGCCGCTCATCTAAGGAGAGTTTGCGAAGCACGATCAGCGCCCGCTTCACAAGCGGAGGCGCACCAGAGGCAGAGAAGGCCATCGCCACGTTCCACAACGTCTGTTCATCGACCGCCGTCGACCACTTCACAAGATACTCAAATGTGGCAACCGGATAACAGCGAAGCATTGCACTACCCAGCGCGAACGGCCCCAGGTTTCTCCTTACCACCTTCGCCCTATCGGATAGGAGCGGCTCTACGATCTTCAACAGGGGCTCGCCCCAACCTGGCGTTTCCGTCTGTGCCGCCTTCATCACCGCAATGATGACCGCTCTACGCACGTTCTCGGATCCATCACCCGTCCAATCGCGTAGCACCTCTGTCATCCCGGAGAAGTCGTCGCGCAATGCCTTTCCGCAAGCATCCCCTGCCGATTCACGCACCTTCCAGTCGGGGTCATCAACCAGCTTGCGTAGAAGCTCGACGGACTTCTCCGGATCATCCAAGTATCCCTCGCCGATCAGCCCACAGGCAACGTGACGCATTTCTCCTTGTTCGCTCATGGCGAGCCTCGCTGCAGTCTCGGGCAGTGTTTCCTCCCCGCCCATGTGTGCGATCTTCTTGACGGCATAATGCACTTCGGGCATCGGCGCCCCTTGCAGAACAGAAGGAAGCTGGTCCAGCTTCCCCGCCTCGATAACTCGATCTATCTCCTCGCGCATTGCACCCCTCCCAATGTAGTAAGCCTGCAGAATCATTAAACTCCCAAACGCCCCGCCCGTCAAATGATTGCACAATATCTTCGGTTGTCGAGATTCCCTCTTTCCACTAACATGAACATCGGTAAGAGGAGGGAGAAATGCGTAGATCAGTCGTTGCACTCACAATTGTGCTCGTTGTCTTCTCGCTAGCGAGCCCGGCCTTCGCGCAGGGGCAGGATGAGAACCTTTCCGATGGTCGCAGTTTCGGGATCGGGATGCAGGTCGGTCTTCCAGTGGGAGGTTTGGTAAGCGCGCGCTATTGGTTTAATCCCACCGTTGCCGTAGAGGGCATCATCTTTGCCTGGGGAGAGGCTAGTGATTACTTCGGAATCGTCTCCGGGCGCATCCTGTACAAGCTCAGTGACACGCCGACCGTGGATTTCTACATCGCTTCAGGTGCAACCTTCCCGTTTTCCGCCTACGGGCATGACCCTGTGCTCTTCTCAGCGGCGGGCGGGATCGAGTTCAACTTTGCATTCGCCAAGAATTTGGCATGGAATGTGGAGTTTGGCGGCACAATGTCAAGCACGGGAAATCTCATGATGGCGCTTGGAACGGGGATTCACTTCTATTTCTAGTAAGGAGGCAATGGGTGGAACGAGGGGGAACCTACAAACCGTATCGCATTAAGATGGTGGAGCCAATCAGTGTTCCTACGCTCTCCGAGCGCGTGGAACGAATTCGTGCTGCCGGGTACAACGTGTTCAACTTGAACGCAGATGACGTCTATGTCGATCTATTAACCGATTCTGGGACCGGGGCGATGAGTCAGGCGCAGTGGGCCGCGATGTTCCTCGGGGACGAGTCGTACGCCGGCAGCCACAGCTACGCTCGCTTTCAAGAGGCAACGCGCGACATCTTCGGCTTCAGGCACATCCTCCCCGCGCACCAGGGGCGAGCCGCGGAGAATGTCCTGTTCTCAAGTGTCGTGAAACCAGGCCACATCATCCCCAACAACATGCACTTTGACACCACCCGTGCAAATATCATCGCCAACGGTGGCGAGCCCGTCGATCTCGTAATCGATGAGGCATACGACCCACAAGCTGATCTTCCATTCAAGGGGAACATGGACACCGGCAAGCTGGAAGCGCTGATCGATGAGGTGGGTAGTGAGCGCATCCCGTTGATCATGATGACGATAACCAACAACAGCGGTGGAGGCGAGCCCGTCTCCGTGGCAAACATCCGCGCGGTGAGCGAGATCGCTCACGCGCATAGAATTCCGTTCTTCATCGATGCCTGTCGCCATGCAGAAAACGCGTTCTTCATACGCGAACGCGAACAGGGATACCAGGATAAAGAGCCAATCGAGATCGCACGCGAGGTCTTCTCTCTGGCGGATGGAATGACGATGAGCGCAAAGAAGGATGGGCTGGTGAACATCGGCGGAATACTGGCGATGAATGATGAGAAGATCTTCGCCGCCGCCCGTGAACGGCTGATATTGATGGAGGGATTCCCCACCTACGGCGGCCTCGCCGGTCGCGATCTCGATGCAATGGCAGTCGGCCTTCGCGAGGCACTCGATCTTCATTATCTCCGTGATCGCATTGGTCAGGTGCGCTATCTCGGAGAAGAGCTGAAAAAGGTTGGCATCCCAATCATCGAGCCGATAGGAGGACACGCGGTGTACATCGATGCGCTCGGCCTTCTGCGCGGATTTCCGCAGTCACAGTTCCCCGCACTCTCCATAGTAGTGGCACTGTACGAGAGTGCTGGAGTGCGCGCCGTGGAGATAGGAAGCGTAATGTTCGCTCATCCGGATGAGAATGGGCAAGTGATCTATCCCAAGATGGAGCTGGTGCGTCTGGCGATCCCGCGCCGCATGTACACCCGCACTCATCTTGATGCTGTAGTTGACGGAATGGAGCAGGTCTTCGCTGAAAGGGATGACCTGCCAGGATACGTAATCACCGAGGGATCTGGTCCGCTGCGGCACTTCATCGCACGCTTCGAGCAGGTTCCCCGTGCTTAGGCAAAAGCTGTTTTTCTAAGAGATTCTTTTTTCGGAAATAGGAGAAGTATGAAGATCTTGATACTAACAAGCAGTCCAAATATCAATGGCCTTACATCCGCGTGTGGAGAGGCGGCGCGTCAGGGCGTGGTCGATAGCCGCAGCCCGGCACGGATAGTCAACTTAAACGAGCTTTCCATCTCCCGCTGCGCCGTACACAACGATGGATGGGGGACCTGCCACAGCAAGCACCACTGCCAACTACAGGATGACTTTCAGAGCCTGCAGGAGACAATCGGACAGGCAGAGGGGTATGTGTTCATCACTCCAGTATACTTTGGCGAGCCGAGCGAGCCGATGAAGGCAATGATCGACCGGTTACGCCGATGCGAGGCAACAAAGGACGAGAGCGCGGGAGAGAGGAGCATCCTCGCTGGCAAGCCAGCAGTCCTCGTCGCTGCCGCCGGAGGAACCGGTCACGGGACACTCTCGTGCCTGGAGATGATAGAGCGTTTTGCCCTGCGCGTCGGTGTAAAAATCTTCGACACGATCCCGGTGACGAAGAACACGCGCGACTACCAACTGGAGACAATCCACGATGCGCTGGCGGCAATGACTGCCGCCCCCCCAATTCCCGAGCTGAGCCCAGCTAAGCGAAAAGAACGCCGCCCCACGCATCGGCGCAGGCGGCGATCGTAATAACGATCAGATTTCGGTAGCCAGCCGGAACCTCTTCGGCTGGCTCTCTCTTATTGCCCCTTGCGTGTCGGGTCTTTGTGCGAGTGCTGCAGCGCTCCTAGGATGTACAAGCCTTACCGCTAACCCTCGGCCAAGGCGCAGAGATCGCCAAGAAAGCTTCTTATCGCTTTGTGTACCTCTTTCTCTGCGTTCTCTGCATCTCTGCGCGATGATCCTTCTGCTCTCCCTACCCAGCGCTCTTTTTGGACCTGCACTCTGCCTAGTGCAGATCGTAGACGTCGGTGTACTTGTCCACAATGTAGCGAACAAAATAAGAGGGATCTGGCTTCTCACCGGTGACGCGCTCGATCAATTCCTTCGGCTCGTACATCTTGCCGTACTGATGAATATTCTTCCGTAGCCAGGAGAGAAGATCGGAGAGGTTTCCACTGGCGATCTTCTCATCGAAGTCTGCGATATCCTTGCGCGCCGCGGCGAAGAACTGCGCGCTGTACAGGTTTCCAAGCATGTAGGAAGGAAAGTAGCCGAATAGACCGCTTGACCAGTGCACATCCTGCAGCACTCCATGCGCGTCGTCCTCAGGCACGACACCAAGGTAGCGTTTCATCGCATCGCGCCACAGTTCGGGTAGGTCGGCGACGTTGGTCTTCCCGGTGATTAACCCCTCTTCCAGCTCAAAGCGGAGCATGATGTGCAGATTGTACGTAACCTCATCGGCCTCCACGCGGACCAGGGACGGCTCCACAATGTTCGCCGCGCGGTACAGGTCCTCAGCGGAGGCGGAGGAGAGTTGAGGGATGATCTCACCGGCGATCGGCGCGAAGAACTTCCAGAAAGAACGACTACGACCAACAAGGTTCTCCCACGTTCGCGATTGAGACTCATGTATCCCGAAGGACGCTCCTTCATCCAGACCGCTCCAGCGAAGCTCGTCGGGAATACCTTGATCGTAGAGGGCATGACCGCCCTCGTGCATCGAACTTGCGAGACCGGAGAGGATGTTGTGTGGAAGGAAGCGGGTCGTAATTCGCACGTCCCCTGGGCCAATGGTTGTGGTGAACGGGTGCACGGTCGGATCAAGCCTTCCGGCATCAAAGTCGTAGTTCATCGCTTCGAGCGCTTTCAGAGACAGAGCCCGCTGCACATCATCGGGAAAGGTCCCACGCATGAATGTATCATCAGGCCGTTTTCCCTCCTGCATCAGTCGTTTGATGAACGGAACCAGTTCTTCGCGCAGCGGCGCGATGATCGTCTTCAGCTCCGTACTTGTCATCCCCGGCTCAAACTCCTCGATCAGGGCGTCGTACGGTGAATCCTTATATCCGTAGTACTCGGCAAACTTGCGAGCATAGTCGACCATCCTCTCGAGGTGCTCCTTGAACAGAGAAAAGTCCGACTTCTCCTTCGCCTCCTCCCACGCTGTCTCCGAGCGTGCCGCGGCGACGGCGTACTCTTCATAAAAAGCTGGCGGAATCGCCTTGTGCCGTCGGTACGCCTTTCCGACCACGCGCACACTAGCTTGTTCTACTTGACTCAGACTATCCCGGCTCTCAAGTTCACTCAGATATTCCCCTAATTTATCTGACACCGAGAGCTCAAAGACCATCTTCGTCAATTTTCCGATTACCTCGGCACGCGCGGGATGCCCCTTACGCGGCAGGTTCGTGCGTTGATCCCAGCCCAATAGCGATACTGCCGACTCCAGCTTCCCGATTTCGCGCAGGTGCTCTTTGTACGCAACAAGTGTATCCAACAGACATCTCCTCCAGGCAGGTTATGCAGGTTGTACCACACCCACGGGAATCATTATAGCGGAAAGACACTGCCAACCTAAAGCTACTGGAAGAGCGAATCGAGGAACGACTCCGTCAGGCGCATCGGGTGATCGGTGAAGCGGATGATTCCGTCACGATCGAGGACGAAGGTGTGCGGAATCGCGTTCACCCCGTACTCTCTGGCTACCCCCTGGGATGCGCTGACCGATCCCCACAGCGCGATTAGCCTGTGGTAGTTGTTCTGCTTTAGGAAGGAACTGGCGTCGCTGGCGCTGCGATCGAGGCTTACCCCGATCATCACCAACCCCTTGTCATGGTATTCAGAGGCGAACTTGTCGAGCGTGGGCATCGAAGCACGGCATGGCGGACACCAACTGGCCCAGAAGTCGAGGATCACAACATGCCCACGGAACTGATGCAGCGACACGCTGTTCCCGTCGAGGTCCTTCAAGGTAAAATCAGGGGCGGACTTACCCACAGTGATCCCCACTGGGGCAGCAGGGGCTGACACTTCCGCCGGTTTCGACGCGGGTGCGCTTGTAGCTGGCGAGGTTGCAGGACTGCTGCTCGCAGGGGCAGCGGGGACCTCATTCGTCGATGTATCCGTGGTCTGAGCCACTTTCGGCGCACTAGTCCTATGCGAGGCGACGCTCCATGCGATCACTCCTCCTATCGCTACCAGAACGACGACAACAAGGATCATCAACCAACGTCCATCCGTCTTCTTATTCACTTTCTTCTGATCAGTCATCTCTCCCCTTCCACCCGGTATCGTGTTTCTTCAGCAAGACTTCACCGTGCAATCAGCGTACAATAGTATAATATGATGACCTTGTCAACTGAGGCTAAGCTTGGTGATGGACATGCAACGCGATGACAAACGAGGAGATGCGATGAATCAAGAAACATGTCTATCGATATCCGAGTTCATCGCAGTCCTGTCCAATCCTTATCGCGTGCGCATCCTGTGCACGCTCTTCTCTGGAGAGAGGAACGTTACAGACATCGCGCACGAGGTGGGCCTCCCCCCGGCGCACGTGTCTTCGCACCTGCGCATCCTCTACGACCGCGGTTACCTCGCACGACGGCGCGAATGGAAGCAGGTCTTCTACTCGCTGCGCCTACCGCAAGTGCAGGAATTTCTTAAGATGGCGTCGATCCTCGCTAGTCACGATCAGTATTCCAGCCCTGTCGTCTCCCGTTAGAAGACGTCCCTTTCGGTTCCAGGTTGAACCTTTTGCTCGCGTAAGGCTACTTACTTGGTGAAAGGGAGGGAAAAACGATGAAGCTATGTGGTAGAATCGATTGCGATCGGGCACTCCTGCAGTATCGCTACCTGCCCCACGAAATGGAGGGGGTCATTCCGCTTGACCTACGAGCGACCAGGCCGATCATCGCGAGAAGGCAGGCTAAGAGAAGTTGGAAAAGACGGTTGACCGATGCGCTGCACTAGGGAGGTCAGTTGGCCGACGAACGTGATCTGCTGGCAATGGTGGCTCGCAAGGATGAGGCATCGTTTCAGCGATTGTACGACGAGTTCGCAAAGCGCGTCTTCCGCTACGCACTCACGTTGCTGCGGGATCAACACCTCGCCGAGGAGGTCGTGCAGGAGACGATGATCACAGTCTGGAGCAGGGCAAACACCTACACCGGGAGCTCGCGCGTATCGACCTGGATCTTCGGGATCGCTCGTCACAAGTCATACGATATCCTCAAAGGGGAGAAAAAGGGCAGCCGCGCAAGTCAATTGCCTGCCATTATGGATGATCCGGCTCCAGCGATCGAGCGCCAATCCCGCGTTCGTGAGGCAATTGACAGCTTGCCGCCCGATCAGCGCGAGATTATCTTCCTCACCTTCTACGAGAACCTTCATTACAAGGCGATCGCGGATCTGCTAGAGATACCAGAGGGGACGGTGAAGTCGCGCATGTACCATGCAAAGAGGAGATTGGCGGAGGCACTCACATGATGGCTTGCGAACAGGTACGGGAGCTGATCCCCTGGTATGTAAATGGAACGCTCCCAGGTGACGAGGCGGCCGCGGTGGCAGAACACATCGCTGTGTGCGCCAATTGTCGCGCGGAACTGGCATTGACGCTTCAGCTATCACTGCAAGTACGCACCGCGGTCGATGAGACGCCACCGCTTCCAGAACGGGTTTGGAACCGGGTGAAAACAGAGAAGGAAGGAGAGGTGCGTCTCGGGGGCCTCGATCTCGGATCATTTCTCCTTGGTATCTCGCTGGGATTGTCAGTCACAAGAAGAGGAAGACCGCATTTTACGAGCAACCTGCGCCTGCTTGGCAGGCAACTACCGATATACAGCATAAGAGAGAAGGAGGAGAATAATGGAAAGTCATGATGTGCAAGATCTACGTGAGGTACTAGAAGTTGTATCGGACAAAGTTCCAGGCCTGCTTCGCGGGTTGCGGGACGTGCTCTACTCCAAGGAATCGGCGGAGAACATGGCAGAGTCTGTAGGCACGTTCTACAAGAAACTGGTCGAGTCCGGGATCCCCAAGGAAGACGCTCTCGAGATGGCGCGCGGTTACATGATCAACCTGCGTGACATCATGGGGAACAAAGGATTCAACATCGGCGACTTCACACGTCATCACGATGACAACGATAAGGAGGAGGAGGAGGACGAGACCTGAAACGGATAATCCACATACTCGCCATCGCCGGATCGATTGCGAAGCTCGTCATCGCTTCCGGCGGAGTGGGGATTAGCTACCTGTTCTACCGGAGAAGGTCAGTGCACACCTTCTCCAGGCGTTTGGGCAGGATGGGGCTATCAGGAGATGAGGCCAAGATCCTAACCAGTAGCTACAAAGACATGGTGAGTCTGCCTGGCCTGCGCCAGATCGTGCGCAACCGGCAACCTTAAGACGAAATTGTGCCCGAGGTTGTAGTCTTGAATCGTGTCTTAACGTGGCAGACAAGCCGCCACTACGAAAGACCCGTACAATCAAGTCGCACCCGCTCAAGATGGAGTTTCAGCGGGCATCGTTTTCCACGCACAACTAATCCACTCTGTCATTGCACTCTCTGCGCTCTCTAGCGTTTCTGCGGGAGAATGCCTCTACTATCTACTACCTCTGCTGCCTCCCGCCATGCGATTGATCAAACCGGTCTGGGCACCTATAATCACCACACATGCGGGGAGTGGCGCAGCCTGGTAGCGCGCCTGCTTTGGGAGCAGGAAGTCGCTGGTTCAAATCCAGTCTCCCCGACCAGGAACGGTGATCCAAGAAGTGACCAAAGAGCCCTACCACATCTCTCTCTACCGGCGCTATCGTCCTCAGCTCTTCTCTGAGGTCGTCGGTCAGGAGGAGATCACTCGCACACTCAAGAACGCGGTGATGACAGGCGATGTAGCGCACGCCTACCTCTTCTCCGGTGAACGAGGAATCGGTAAGACCTCGATCGCCCGTATCCTCGCCCGCGCGGTGAACTGCCTCTCCCCGCAGGAGGGCGAGCCGTGCAATACCTGCGCCAACTGCAAGACGATCATGGAGAATCGCTCGCTCGACATCATGGAGATCGACGGCGCCTCAAACCGTGGGATCGATCACATCCGCCGCCTGCGCGATGAGGTGGCATTCGCTCCCACCGATCTGAAGACGAAGGTGTACATCATCGACGAGGTTCACATGCTGACAAACGAGGCATTCAACGCGCTCTTAAAGACCCTAGAAGAGCCGCCGCCGCACGTCGTCTTCATCTTCGCCACCACAGAGCCGCACAAGGTACCGCGAACGATCATCTCCCGCTGCCAGGCGTTTGACTTCCGCAAGATCCCGCAGGATAAGATCGCCTCGCACTTGACCGAGATCGCCAAGGACGAGAGGATCGTGATCACGGATGGAGCGCTCTCCCTCATCGCGCGGCGCGCTAACGGCGGAATGCGCGACGCTATTGTCATGCTCGAACAGGCATCGAGCTACTCATCTGATGAGATCACAGAGGATCTCCTCCTTGATATGCTCGGCCTTGTCGGATCAGAGGTTCACGAGGGATTCCTGAGCGCGCTTGAGTGCGGAGACAAAAGGTCGATCTTGAAAACGATCGACTCCCTCGTCGACCGAGGCAAGGACCTCGAGACCTTCTTGAGCGACCTCATCGTGCTCGTTCGCGATCGCATGATCACATCGGACTCCGACACCACGCGCGACATAGCGATCTGTCGCGGTCTTCTCGACGTGAAGCAGGAGATCTTCCGCTCACTTGATCGCCGCATCATCCTCGAGGTGGGCCTCCTCTCGCTGATCGAACAGTTGAGGAAGGAGGGGCTGATCACTCAGGCGAAGAGCAAGCCGGAGCGTGCGTCTAGTGAGGTGACGCGCAAACAAGAAGTCGTGCAAGAAGCCGTGCAAAACGAACAGGCCCCACTCCTCCCGCAAGAAGGGGAACATAAGCAAGAACCGATCGATCGATCGGCGAAGGCTGTTGCTGAGGGAGCTCCCGGCGCGTCCGATAAACAGGAAACCATCCCGGTAGACAATGCGCTAATGGCTAAGTGGCGGGTGCTGCTAACGGAGATCGAGAAGGAGCGGATCGCCATGGCGGCGTTCCTCTCCGAGGGGACGCCCAGCCTATCCGGGGACAGGCTGACGATCTCCTTTCACCCCGACCACACCTTCCACAAGGAGAGCCTGGAGAAACCGGCCAACTTGCAGTATCTTGCGGGGATGGTGCGTCGACATGTTGGGGAAAACTACTACGTTGAGATTAGACTGGACGACGGAGTTAAGCGCAGAGAGACACCAAGCGAAGCGCTACGCAAGAAGGTCGACCTCGTCTGTGAAGTGTTCGATGGAACGATTGTGAAGGAGGAATGATGAAGGGAATGGCCAACATGGGGAACCTGATGCGGCAGGCGAAGAAACTCCAAGAAGAATTGGGGAAGAAACAGGCCGAGATCGCCGAGATGAAGGTGGAGGCAAGCTCCGGCGGGGGTATGGTTACAGCAACGGTGAACGGCAAGGGAGAGCTCCTCAACCTGGCAATGGAGAAGGAGATCGTCGACCCAGACGACATGGAGATGCTCGTCGATCTCATCGTTGCCGCCGTGCAAGAGGCGCAGAAGAGCGCCCAGCAGAAGGCACAAGAGATGCTCGGCCCGTTGACACAGGGAATGAACCTACCAGGAATGCCCGGTCTATGATCGCACCGCTCGAAGAGTTGATCGCAGCGCTGAAATCCCTCCCGGGAATCGGCCGCAAGAGCGCCGAGCGTGTGGCCTTCTACCTCCTCAGTGCGCAGCAGAGCGAAAGCGAGCGCCTAGCGCAGGCAATCCTGAGGATCAAGACTGACGTTCATCGCTGCTCGCGTTGCAACAACTTCGCCTCCGATGACCTGTGCGACATCTGTGCCAACCCCAGGCGCGATCAGGAGACGATCTGCGTCGTCGGTCAGCCGTGGGAGATCATGAAGATCGAACGGACGGGGACGTATCACGGGCTCTATCACGTCCTCGGCGGGCTCATCTCGCCGATGGACGAGGTGCAGGCAAGCGATCTAGCAATCGACAGCCTCGTTGATCGGGTGAAGGAAGAGGGAACGAAAGAGGTAATCCTCGCACTTGAACCGAAACTGGAGGGGGAGATCACCGGGATGCACATCGTATCTCTGCTGAAGCCGCTGGGAGTGAAGATCTCACAGATAGCCCAAGGGATCCCCGTCGGGCGCGATCTGGAGTTCGCCGACGAGGTGACCCTCAGTCGCGCCATCAATGGTCGGATCGAGCTGTAAGAACGGGCTGTTTCTTTCTAAAGTGAGAAGCGACCGATCAGAATCGATTTTCTGCGGAGAACGGAGAATTCACCACGAAGACCTTTCTCTTTCAACTACCTCTCAAATGGGATAGCTTGCACGCCTCCTTAAGAAACTAGTGTTTGAAGCCTTCTCTTTACTTCCTTATCGGTGTAGAAAGGAAGTGCAACATGCTCTGTTATCGCAATTTAGGGTGATAGAATTTTCAGGTATCTATCTATCTGCATCGATCCGTGGAACACTCCTAGGATATCGATATCTCCATGAGATCTGATGAGATACGCAACACGGTAATGCCCGTAGAGCAAGATTCTTACATCTCCTTCAGGCTCTGTTCTATACTTGTGTCCAATCTCTGGAAAGTCTCTAAGAACTTGCGTTTTATCATAGATACCAGCTATCACCTGCTGGGCAGCATTCACGTTGTCCTGAGAGATATACCTGTAGATCTCTCTTAGCCACCGCTCGGCTTCTCGTGTCCATCTTACTCTTGCCATGAACGAATCCGCTGCCCCATTTCCTCGTTGCTGACCACTCTACCGTTACGTGAGTCCTCCAATCCGCGCTCAATCATCCGTTCAAAGGCAAGCTCCCTCACTATCTCCTCATATGACGCATCTTCAGGCTGTTCTTGAATGATCCTCGTCATCAGCTCCTTTGTACGCGACACATTCCACCTCCTCCTCCGATCATCATCGAACGCACACCAGGGCAAGGCTGTCGTCCTCTCATTATGCAGATCTCATCATACAACCGCCATATTCCGCTGGCAAGCATCCATTGCGGTTGAAAACGGCACACATTGTTGGTCTCTACCCTTTGGGCTTAAATTGCGCTTGACAATCTTGCGCCTCGCGAGGACCCTTTATGTGAGATGTCACAGGACATAAAAGACAAGATAGAGCAGCTGCGCGAGGAGATCAGGCGGCACAACTACGCCTACTACGTGCTCGATAATCCAACGATTACGGACGGCGAGTACGACGCGCTCTACCGCAAGCTCGAAGAGTTGGAGAGGGAACATCCAAATCTCATAACTCCAGATTCCCCGACGCAGCGTGTAGGGACAGCGCCAGCGTCCGGTTTCCCCACGGCCGTCCACGCCGTTCCCATGCTCAGCCTGGCCAACGCGTTCAGCGAGGAGGAGCTGCGCGACTTCGACCGCCGCGTGCGCAAGATCCTGGAAACGGAGGATATCACCTACGTTGCTGAACCGAAGCTCGATGGCTTATCAGTAGAGCTGGTCTATCACGATGGCGTTCTAGTACGCGGATCAACCCGCGGTGACGGTGTGAACGGAGAGGATGTAACCGCAAACCTGCGCACCGTACGCTCGATCCCCCTTCGCCTGCGCAGCCCAGACGGTGGCACGCCGCCGCTCATCGAGGCACGCGGGGAGGTGTTCATCAACAAGGC
>JALTFO010000288.1 GCA_027007005.1 Candidatus Bipolaricaulota bacterium
TACTTACACAAATAGGGTACGCTGATCAAGCCTCGGCCATCTTCAAGTCCGTGGACATAAACGATGAGACGTGCACACAAGAAAACGGAGCGAAGTTGTTGTCTTTGGCCCAACAAGCCCAAGATGACTTCATCCAGGCTGCTTTAGAGTGTCATTCAGAGCAGGATGCGAAGTTGCTCCTTTACATCGCGTACAGTGCGATCTACCTTCTCTTGGACGGCCAGGGCTTGCAGGCTCGGGATGGAGAGATGTTAAAGGCGGCAGGGATTGTCACTCGCGCTAGCACTCAGTACATTCAAGATCTACTGAAGCAAGAGAAAACGAACTAACGGAACTGGTCTATTCCTGCGTCCGTCGTGCCCCTTGACGTTTAGCTATGTCCGGGCCACAGTTGGTCTTGATCTACGGCGATGCGTATCGCTGCGAGGATGCGCTCTCCTCGTGTAGCGAGGCGATACTCGCTAGTGATCGAAGCCACGCTTACACGCGGTTATCTGTTTCCTGCTTGTACGGAAATCTGTAACGTTATAAACTACTTGTTACAATGTGGAATCAACTCCGGCAGGCAACGTAACGATGACCGCCCCACGGGAAGTCATCGACTAACTCGTCTACGAACTCTACGGCCAGACCGATGAGGGAATCCGCATCATCGAGGAGGCAACAAGTGGCGTGTAATGGGTTCTTCACGCGATGGATACGGAGGAACAAAATCGATAACGACGCCAGAGCCGAATGTACAGCTTGTGGAGCCTCTTTAGAGCCTTCTAGCACTGAGCCTTGTCCGAACTGCGGAAAAACAGGCACAAAGAAAGTATACAAAACGATCACTTCGCAAGTTTCAGCAACAGCCGACATTTCCGGAAGAAAACGCATCGGCAGAACTGGTAGGTCAGGCCGGGTCGTTCTTCACAACAAGCGCACGTATCATTGTTCAGTCCAACGCTTGGTATTGCCCTCAAACGGACTGCCCCTACACCAAACCTAGCCCAGATCTAGCAAATTACTAGGCTGCACAAATAGATAAGAAAATTTACAACCATCAAGGAGAATACATCAAACGCCTTAGTTTACCGGCAATTAAAAGAGAATGTTACCAATATACAGATGGTTTTGAAATACCGCCTTTTTTTGCCAGAACACATACAAAAAGGGCCTTTACGTATCTATCTAGGTGAGGGGAAATAACCCGTTATGGGTATTTCACTAGAAATTATAGGTTTCTATTCGAAAAGAACCATTGGGAAGTAAGTCTTCTACCTCAACCTGACTTCCGCAATTGTTCTTGTAAACATAAGCAGTCACTTTTTGCCTCTGCCCTAAAGAAGTAACGAAATTTACTTCTCTGGTTGCATTTACTGTAGTATCTACCTATACTACGAAGTTAAGAGGGAGTAATGTCGTTGATGTCACATTTCACCAACACTACGGGTTTCTCTATGCTCCTTCCATAAGCAGAAAGGAGCTCTATGTCAGAACTGAGTAAATGCAGGGCATGCCATAAACTGGTTTCCACTTCTGCCTCCTCTTGTCCTTACTGTGGCGAACCGTTTCCTACGTTAACTCGCTCTTGCCCAAATTGCGGAAGTACCACGAGTGCTGCACCTATTGGCAAACAAGGGTTCAGTGCAAGCAAGGCTATAGGGGGGGCCATTCTCTTGGGACCTTTGGGGTTGGCTGCAGGAGCCGTTGCTTCTAATCACATCGTTTTCGTGTGCAAGAAGTGCGGCTATAGGTGGAAGGTCAATCCTGCAGATCTAGAAGCTAATGTTTCTAGTGCTTCTTCTTTGCAGATTGGAGATATACTAACAGGGAGTGTAGTGGAGATTAAACCACAAGCCCGTATCGATCTCGGAGAGAACCGTTGGGGAACATTAATGAATCTTACGGGAATAAATAGAAAACGGAAACGTCAAGGTAAGTCGATCATTGGTATTAATGATCAGATCAGAGTCAGGGTTACGGACAAACCACTAAAAGCCTCTTGGGCATATATGCTCGGCTATGCGCTCGTACTAGAGGAAGATTCACTTAAGACGAGTGTACTGTAGGTGAGATCTTAAGGAGGAAGGCATGTGGAAAGCGATAGTTAACGGAATAGAGGTTCCAAAATGTGAAGTTGACCGCCTCAATAAGGGCGAAATTACGTTATTGGTTTCGGTTGATTTTCCGAAGTTGAATGAACTAAAAGCCTTATCATCAGATGAAAACGCAGCTTTTGCTGTCAACGTCAATACGGAATTCGTAACTCTCTCATTTGAAGCTTGTTGGCTTATCTCATTTAGCAATAACGGGCAAATAGGATCCTACAACCCAGAGACTGGAACACCAGGGGCGGCCCGTTTTATCTTTGGGTTTAAAATAGCTTAAAACTAGGGGATAATAGTCGAGTGACGTAAGACAAAGATAGGTAGCTAACGACGTGGAAGAAACACACACCAGACAAGTTAAGTGGGAAACAATGAGTTTGCCAGTTATACCGTTTCCTTAGAATTCGTAAAGCTTTTCATAAGGGGTGCTGCCAACAGGGCTGGGGACAGATGCTGTATTGAAAGTCAAGTCACCTCCTGGGCAGGTGAATGGAATTCTTCACCGCTGTTGTAGATAGCATGAGCAATGAGGAGCAGCTTCCTTCCCGCAGCGATGCGAGAGACCTTGTCTGGTTTACCCTGCTCCTTCAACCGTTGGTAAAGTGTTCTCACACTGGGGTTGTAACGAGCGGCAGACAATGTTGCTTGGTACAAACGCTTCCTCAGCTCACGGTTTCCTCGTTTGCTGATCCGCGTCTTGCCATGTACTGAGCTACCCGACTGAAACTAGATTGGATCAAGGCCGGCCTGCGCCACGATTTGACTGTGTGTAGGGGGCGGGGTCTACCATTGCGCGAGTGCACGTGAGTTCAACGCACTTGGCAAGCTCCCTGTCGCGCCAGGCCACCAATGCGGCAGTCCTTGCCTTAGCCTCGACTCATCCCGTAGGATCTCCGACATGGGTACAGATATTCCGCAAGAGGCCAGCAGAGGCTACAGACTGAGAGAGAAGCTGTTCAATAGGTTCTCAGCGAACCTCACGATCTGGTTCCCTGACACCAACGGTGTGTTCGTCTGCCCTGTGTGCCGAAGCGGGTTTTCGACGTTGTCGCTCGAGACAAACCCGCCATCGGTCGCGCTTGCTCACATTGTGCCGAGGTCCCTAGGTGGTGGCCCCAAAACGCTCATCTGCCGGCCTTGCGAGAATGACCTTTCGGCAGCACTTGATCGGGCAGCAGCCGACGAAGCACGGTTCCATGAGTGGCTTGCTGGGAGACAAACCCGATATGCATCTGTTTCAGAGCCCGAGGGCCACGTCTCCTTTGAATTCGGCACTGAAGGGGAACGACCAACCCTGAAGACCATTCCCGAGCGCTCTAGCCCACAAGCGCGTGAAGCCCTGATCAAGAGACTGATGAGCAAGGCTGGCGCCTCCTTCACCGTCCGGATCCAGACCTTCCATGAGAGACGGCGCGACCTTTCGTACCTCTACCACGCGTTCCTCGCGATGTTCGACGTATTCGGCTACGAATTCGCTTTCGCACGCGAGGTCGACCGCGTCAGGGCTCTACTGGTCGGAGACGAAGAAGCCAACCTCCGCTCCATTCTAAGATCCGTCAGGGTCGCGCCTGAAGACATGCCCGAAACTCCTCCTCACATCAACGTGGCGACCTCGCGAGAGCATCCATCGTGCTTCTTCGTGGCGCTTCCCCCTCTGCTGCCAGCGGAGAGCGCCAGGGGTGTCATTCTTCCGGGCCCTGATCCGGCAAGCGCCCGCTACTTCGACTTCCTTGTGGACAACCCCGCGCCATTCTCTGGCGACATGCGGTTGACATGGGTCCCGAGACAGAGACTGATGCGTCTGGATGACCCAGACTCAAGGGGGCAGATGCTTTACATCTTCACGGCGTTTTCTCGGGACGGATCAAGGGGTGACGGGGATCCTGTCACTTGAGCCCTTCTGAGGACAGTGACGCCGATCCCGTGAAAGGCTCGCAGAGCCTCTGCTACACTAAAGAAGAGGACCCAGGCCGCACAAGCGATTGCGCCGCTTCTCGTCGCCTTCGGTGTTAGCTGGGCCGGGAGAATTCCGGGGACGCATATCATAATTCAGAAACGCAGTCCGTAGCGCTTGGTCCGTAGTTCGTGGGCGGGCCCGTGAATTCCGGTGTCGCAACCCATGATTCCTCTCTGCCTGTGCCGGCACGGCAGACAGGAAGGAGCAGCTTGAGATAAGGCCTATATCCCTCGAGTTGCCCAAAGAGCGTGCGGGTTCTCGCCATTCAACTTTTAGTCGTACGGGGCTCCTTTCCCTTGAATTCGAGCGGTTTGCCCCTCCGTGATATATCGGTCGAAGTATGCTGTACGGTATTCGTATGGTAGAGGTTTCAAAAGCCCGGTAGCCATAAGGACTTCCTCGAATGAAACCCCGTTGTCTGAGAGGACAAGCATTGCCAGCACTCGAATTGCAACCTTATCGCTTGTACAGAACAGGAAACTGTCAGACTCATCTGCATAGAGGATGGCAATGGCTTCCACTTCGCCATCGTGGAGGCCCATATTGAGTTCCTCGTCGAACACGGCACGAACTCGCTTGATATCAGACACAGAGGCAGAGATCTCGGGAATGTCTCCTTGCTCGATTAGTGCAGTAATGTTGATCGACGCGGGGACAAGTCCCGCCTCTTTGCTGAAAAACAGAGATTCGTCGTGCGCGATTATCGATATCACAGCCACATTAACTTCTCGGAGCAAGGCGTTCCATACATCAATCTCATGCGCCGTGATGATCACGCTGGCATCAAGCAACTCTTGTTCCGATCTGATACGCATCGGTACCTTCGAAGTCAAATCCGTATTCGTGCAAGGTAGCGGGCAGATCGATCAGACTAGTCCCCAGGGCGTGCATGCGGTCTGACCTTTGTTTTGGCCTCTTGGCACTGGACACAGATTCAAGAATAAAGATTTGCCCTCCACTTCTACCATCTGTATAATTTAGTTGTACAACTGACCATAATTATTGTACAGTTGCGCGGAGGTTGCGATGCTAAAACAGTTATTCGGTTCAGAGGCTCGAGTGAGGATACTGAGTCTGTTC
>JALTFO010000289.1 GCA_027007005.1 Candidatus Bipolaricaulota bacterium
CCTTACCCCATAATCCCTCAATCCTTACTCCGTGCCCCCATCCCTCTCTCACCCATCACCTGTCACGCATCACCCATCAGTGATTTCTCATTACTGTTTCCCGTTCCTTGCCTCTCGTCAGCGTTCTTCAACTCAACGAGCTTCGTTACCCCTTAATCCGGTTGTCTGCTCAAATTCGAGCCATGAACTTCGAACCACGAACCATCAACCCAGCCAACTCTGCCTAACCCGTATCTCCAACCCAGCGCAGGTAAGGCAACTTTCCTTGTATAGCATTCTTCAACCGTGCATCTGCTGTCCAGAATTCGCAGTTTAAGACCTGCGCCAAGGCCAAGTAAGTTGTGTCGTATGCAGCCGGTCGGTTGAAGTCGGTAGCCAAGTTCCATGCAATCTGTTCCAGTCCGTCTACGTGCAAGAGGTGAATACCTTGGGCCTCAATGGCGAGCAAGGCAGCCTCTCCCTCTTCTGGACTCAGCTCTCCGCGAAACACCTTGTTGCGCAGTACAGAAGTAACTTCGTAGATCAACAGATACGGCGCCGCAACATCAGTTCCGTCCTTAACCCAAGACTCCCACACCTGCCTCACATACTCGCTGTGCTCCTCCGGAAGGACTAACTTGAGTGCGAAACTGGCATCAACCACCACCGAACCAGATCTGCTGTCATCCGGCATATGTTGCTTAATTGAGGGCATCGATTCGTTCCTTCCTCAGCCGAGATAGTTCTTCCGAAGAAGGCACCAGCTTACGAGATTCAAGAGACCGCCTAACTTGATCAGCCTCTGCAAGGGCCAGGAGCCGCTGTGATCTTGTGGGATGCGTAAAGCTAATACTCTGTAGGTGCTGCAGGGCCTCTAGGCTCACCAGGGCAGCCTTGGGTTTTCCTCGGGATTCCAGAATGATGTACTCATTCCCGAAGGCGACACGGTTGACCAACTCGGAAAGTCGGGCTTTGGCACGGGCAATGCCGATGTGCATCCTAGCCTCCTTGGTCTTTATAACCATTAAGGTCATAATAAGCCGAGAAGGATCCGTAGTCAAGGACTGACCCTCGTTCTATCGTTCTCAACGAACTCTATGAACTAGGCCAACTCTACGAACCCAACGAACTCCATTACCCCGTAATCCTGCTGTCTGTCCAACCATGAACTATCATCTCTACGAACCCCATGAACCCTTATCCTTCCCTAGCAATATTCACAAGGATCTGTTCAGGGGATACTGCTTCAATATGCCGTATACCTACAAAGTCGGTAAAATTCCACGTACAAATCCGCGTTATCCCGTTATCGAGAGCGGTAGCAGCAAGATATAGGTCAAAGATCATTCTTCTAGGGGTGTCCTCCTCCTTGGACAGTTCCCGAAGTGTAGCAACCGTTGTGACTTTAGGGAAGATGACCGTTAATGAGGCTGCATAGATATCGATATTCGCTACGGCTTCCCTGAGTGACAGCGTTTTTTTGACGCGCCGAGAATCTGTGACGACAGCCAAGTATTCCAGGATGTTCTAGTGCTCCAAGGCAGCTTTTACCTTACCAGTCATCACCTCCTGAAGAAGCAAGTAGGACTGCCTATGTTGCTGCTCAGTTCTATCGTAGGAGGAGATAAGAACGTTAGAGTCGATGAGTAAGAGCATCTTCGTAGAATTCCTCTCTCGTAAATGGCCTCTTTAACCCCAGTTCTCCTGTTGGTGGGTTGACTTGCCCTCTCCGCACAACCTGGATCCACTGTAAGAGCCTCTCTTGCTGCTCTTCTGAGAGTGCATCGATTTCTTTAGCAATTTTCTCCTTCAGACGCGTGGACATGTCTGCCACCTCCCTTGCTAATCTTAGTCTACGGCACATCAACCCGACAGACAACTCCCTGTTACGATAATGCAGAAAGAGCGCTAATGGAGACTACGAGTATCGCAATAGATACGATCGCTCCTCTCAGTGTTGATCCCACTCTCGACCCTTGACTCCTGACTGCTTTCTTAACCCAATGAACCTCATGAACTCAACGAACCCCGCCCCGTGCAGTTACGAGCAAGACGCCTATTTCACAGGGCTATGAACCAATAAACTCTACTTGTCACGCGTTACCCATTACTCATCATTGCTTCCCGATCCACCATTCACGGGAAGAGAAGTCCGCCCTTTCTCGCCGCTAGAATCCTGGCATGGGCTTATAGACCTGGATATCCTCCATTGGAAAATGCTCCCGATTATATGATACTAAAGTCAGTCCATATTCTGCCGCCGTCGCGGCAATGATAAGATCGGCGATGTGAAGGGTGATTCCCTGTTTTGCGAAAGCTCGGTAATAATCAGCTGCTCTCTGTGCAATAACCTCACCGACGGGATATCTTTCGAGTGCGCTTAGAAATTTCTCTGTACTCGCCTTTTCTTCCGGATGCATCCCCACCCGCACCTCAAACACAGAGATGACTGAGCACCCCAGTGGCGACACCGCCTCTTCTTCGCGGCTTCTTTGGGCCAATGCTCGCAGCAACTGAACTGTTGGTTCATGACCCCGCAAGTGCCAGATTAGAACATCGCTATCGATGAGATACGCCATATCGCTTGATCGAGGCTACTGTCTGTCGTGTGTAACCCTTTCCTGATCATGCTCCCAGAGATTCTTCCGTAGCCGAGCAGCGTCACCGTGTTCCCTCAGCTCAGGATGCACTTCATCCTTCCAGCTCCCCGCTGATTCCTCAAGACTCTGAAGGAGCCGCCTCATCCGTTGCTCCTCTATGTTCTTTCTTCTCTGCTCCTTCAAATAGAAGCGGATGGCCTCTCGCAGCAATTCCGAGCGGTTGCGATGTTCTTTCTGCGCTTGCTCATCTATTTCCTTAACGAGCGCTTCAGGAATAGTGATGTGTGTAGCCACAGATTTCATTGATCAGTCCTCTTTGCCGCCATAATAGGGCCATTATATGCTATTGGGAAGCGTCGATCAACCGCCCGTTCATTATTGCGCACCAACACCTGCCTCCAAGCCCCGACTTCGGTCTTCGGAGTTACTCCACAATTCACGACTTACCCACTGTTCCCCGCTTCCTACCCCATAATCCTTCAATCCGTACTCCGTCGCCCTGCTACCCATCACTGCTTACCGTTCCTTGACGCCCGGCACATGACTGGCGACTCTTGACCGGCTCTCTGTTGCCCGCTACTCGTTACGCATCACTCGTCACTGCTTCCCAACTTTGGACCTTGGACTTTGGACTTGCTCCTACGATTTACTATTAACCAATTACCTCCACACGTAAAGAACGATCGCCAGTCCCCCAAACACCGCCTCAACTGCCATTAGGGTCAGAGTGAGACTTCGTTCCTTTATCCCGCCGGTGATCTTCATGATGAACTGGCAGAATCCTACAGGTCGATTCGCTGGACAGTGAAGCTTTCCATCCGCTTGTAGTTTCCCAAAGCTCTTTGGGAATCCATGCATCGCCTTGAATAGAAAGTCGATCGCATACGGAATGATCACAATTACACCGGCCGTCTCGAAGTTACCCACGATCACCGCTGTAGCGATGAGTGCCCCGATGGAGAGCGTCCCCACATCTCCAACCATGATCTTCGCCGGGTACCAGTTGAAGAACAGTGCCCCAAGGAGCGCCCCCGCTCCGGAAAGGAGAATGATCAGTGCTGTTATTTCATGGATCATCGCCGCGATCACTGCGAGAGATCCCATGGCGATCAAACCCATCCCAACTTCCATCCCATTGAATCCAGCGAGCATGTTCACCGCGTTAGCTGCCACCATCACGCCAGCAGGGATCAAGAACAGGGGGTAGAAGATCCAGAAATTGATCTGCCCTACAAATGGAATCAAGAGCGATGTATGTCCCGCCCGCATCGCGACAAGGGGAAGTGCCGCGACCGCCGGCAAGAACGCCTTCACCGACTGCCGCATCCCAAGAAGATCATCGATAATCCCGATCAGTGCCGTGAGGAGAATCGTTACCATTGCAGCAAGGAGGAGGACCGTATCAGCATGCAAAAACACGTGAAAGAAGCTCATCATCGCGAGAGCTGTGGAGATTCCAACTCCTGTCCCGGCGACGATCGCCAGCCCGCCCATTTCGGCAACCGGCGGTTTGCTAAACTTATGCATGTCCCTGCCGGTAATCCCCGCTCGATGCAGCCGAGGAATGAGCAAAACGACGCCCGCAATCGTTGCCAACAAAGATGCTGTAAATACCGCTAGGATCATATATCCTCCCCGGAACTCACCTTATACCAGGATAGCACGGATGCTTTCGCAAGTCAAAGTAATGAAGTCCCTCGCAATTGACGGATATCGCCTTCGACAAACTCGATTTTCGAGAGAAATGGCTCGATATTCTTCTTCTTTCCCGTGGAGAGGTTATCTAGCACTCGGACCCTCTCTCCCTGTTTCACCAATTCTTCAGCCAGGTGCGAACCGATAAAACCAGCCCCACCGGTGACTAGAAATAGTTTGGACATTTGTTCCTCCATCCTCACTTACCAGATAACCTTCACTGTATATCGAGCGATCTGTGGGTCCACAGTCAGAATAGGCAAGTTTTCCAACTGTGCTTGAGAGATGAGCATACGGTCGAAAGGATCTCGATGGTAATGCGGAAATTCGTAAACGTGTAAAGCGTGGCTCATCTTCACGGGCAGGCTTTCAATAGCGTTCAGAGCCATCTGTTCAGCTATGAAGCTTTCAAGATTATCGGGTAGTTGCAGCTTCCCCAGCTTAGCTTTAATTACTATCTCCCAACCACTAGCGGCACTAAGGAATAGATCGTTCTCACCATCGCTAATGATCTCGCGAACTTTCCTGGACAACCGGGGATCGTCAGTGATCCACCACAAGAATGCATGGGTATCTAACAGCGCCCTCATCCTTCGAATTCCTTGAGGATGGCTTCGGGAAGCGGCGCATCGAAATCAGAAGCGATGGCCACCTTGCCCTTGGCACTACCGGGCGCACGACGTGCTGGCCGATCTTCTACCAGAACCAGGCGGGCGATTGGTTTGCCGGCCTTGGCGATGATGATCTCCTCTCCCTCCCTCACCCGCGTCAGGAGTTTGGAGAGATGGGTCTTAGCTTCGTGAATGTTCACCTGCA
>JALTFO010000290.1 GCA_027007005.1 Candidatus Bipolaricaulota bacterium
ATCCTGAGAGGTTTGTCCGAAAGGAGCCATCGCCACAATCGGTACCAGAAGCAGTGTGGATCAACCCACCAAAGGCGACAACAACCGACGGGAAACTACACAAAATTCAGCCAGCAGGTGTCTCAAAGTCATTGACAGATTCCGTTGGCAGTGATCTTGTGCGTAGGTGAATAGACCGCCTGTAGCGGGCTTGTAGTCTTCAGATCGACATTGATCTGTACGTCCTCAAGTGGAGAAGCGGAGAAACGCTCGGTGTTCAGGGGATAGAGATAGCGATAGACGCCGTTTTCTGCCTGCAGCACCTCGGTGTACGAGAGTTCGATCCGCCGTGTTCCGCCAGCGGGGATAGGGAATATCCTCGCTTCCAGGGTATCGCGGCCGATGTACTCTAGCAGTGCTGGGTCAAGGACACGGCGTACGTAACTCTCGTAGATATCGCGCGCCTCAGCGGCACCATGGACCTTCCCCTCAAGTCGATTCCCGTCAACCCACAGCGAGAAATCGGAGATTACGGCCCCATGCGGTAGGGGGAAGACGTAACGCCCCTCGATCAAGGATCTCGATCGGGGATGACGTGTCATTGCGGAACTCCTGATCGACACGCGTGATTACAACACCGTCTTCGATGCTCACCGAGACGTGATGATACGTAACGCTGAGCCAGCCACGCTCCGGATGATCGGGAAGGATCATCCCATCGGCAAGCACGATTACCTGCATGAACACTAAACACAGTACAAGAAACGATAGAGAAAGGAGCCGCTTCATGATTCTCACCCCGGCATGCGTTTACTTACATACGCATGCCAAGGGCACATGGTTTCATAAGCCGCTTGAAGCGGCTCCTCTTATGCTATAAGTAAGCTGATTCGCCTAATTCACCAGCGTCAAGACCGTTCTCCTGTTCCTCAGCGGAAATACGGACCTTCGTTATTTTGCTAATCAGCCACAGTGCCCCATAGGTAAACAAGAACGCATACAACGCGGTCATCGTTACTGCGACAAATTCCTTCAAGAAGAAGCTTGAATTAGCGAAAATAAGGCCGTTTACCCCTCCGGGATTGGCCGCTTTGCTGGCGAATAGACCGAGAAGGAGGATTCCCACATAGCCTCCCATCCCGTGAACTCCCCACACATCCAGTGCGTCGTCCCACCGCCGATTGTGAGCCATTGTCACTGCCGTGTAACCGACGATCGAGGCAACAACTCCGATTACCATTGCCCACTGCACAGTAACATAGCCCGCCGCTGGGGTAATCGTAGCCAGGCCCGCAACGGCTCCGGTGAGCATCCCAAGCATCTTCGGTTTCTTCTCAAAGATCATCGCCAAGATAAGCCAGGTAATTGCGGCAAATGATGCTGCCACATCCGTGTTAAGGAACGCACTCGTCGTTATTGCATTCGCCTGAAGCTCGCTTCCAGCATTGAATCCGTACCATCCGAACCAGAGAAGAGCAGTGCCAAGAGCAACAAGAGGGATGCTGTGTGGCTTAGACTGCACGTTTCTCTTCCCCACAAAGAAGACCGATGCCAGTGCGGCGAATCCAGCGCTCGCGTGCACTACAATTCCACCAGCAAAGTCGAGTACTCCCCACTGTTGCAGGATCCCTCCACCCCACACCATGTGTACCAACGGGAAGTAAACGAACAGGAGCCATACCGTGAGGAAGATCATGTACGCCTTGAACTTCACGCGATCGGCAAACGCGCCCGTGATCAACGCCGGCGTTATGATCGCAAACATCATCTGGTAGGCGACGAAGATGAGCATCGGAATGCCTGTACCGTTTCCCAGCGCACTATTAAGGCTGATCCCATGTAACAGGAAATACTGCCCATTTCCGATAATCCCTCCGAGATCTTTCCCAAAACACAGACTGAAACCGACCGTCACCCATAGGATAGTTGTCCAGCCCATGGAGACGAAGCTTTGCAACATGATCGTCAGCACATTTTTCCTGCTAACGAGCCCTCCGTAGAAAAAAGCCAACCCCGGGGTCATCAGCATAACGAGGCTGGTAGCAACGAGCATGAACGCTGTATTGCCAGTGTCAAACATCTCTCACTCCTTCAGACATGGTTGTAGTATGTTCCCGCGTAGGGAGCACTATTACGCTTGCTGGCCGCGGCAATGCCACGGCGGCAAGAGCATTACATGATACCACTACCACCAACAGGTGCAACAACAGCCATATCGCTTGAATCCAAGTGTGTTCCATACTGCAAACACAAGATCTAGCATTAGATTCCATGAAGCGATAAGTATCCTGACGAACGTGGCTTGCTTGATGGAACCGCCTGTTTAACAAACGTGAGCCAGGCAAACTTCTCTTCATGCATAGAAGGCTTTGGCCTCACGTTTTACAGTGCAGAATTCAGTTTTTCCGCAATACCCGTCATATCCGGCACCCGCTTCAAGGATGTTGATTGCATCGCTGATCTGACGGACCAGTGGCTTGTGGTGGGAGCTGGTAGCTATCCGGCTTGGACGCAACGCTTTTGCTAGTGCTCAACGCTCTTGCTTGCCTGCTGCAGCAACGCTGCGGACCGTGAGAGAGACTCGGCTTCTTCCGGCTGTAGATGTCCAGCAACAATCCGCTCCACACCGTTCTCGCCTACTACACATGGCACGCTCAGACAAACGTCGCTCAGGGCGAACTCATCCTGTAGCAGGGTAGATACGCTGAGGACACTTTTCTGGCCGCGTAAGATCGCGGCTGCAATTCGCACGAGTGCCAAACCAATGGCAAAACACGTTGAGCCCTTGTAGTCGATGATGTGATATGCCGACTCCCTCACTTCCTGCTCGATCTCCTTTCGCATGCCGACACGATCCTCACACAAGCCACAGATGGTGCAATATGAGTCGATATCCACTCCGCCGATATGGGTCATCGACCACGCAGCAAACTCGCTGTCTCCGTGCTCACCGAGAATGTAGCCATGCACGTTCTGCGTGTCAACTTGGCAGCGTCTACTGAGAAGATAGCGGAAACGCGCACTGTCTAGAACAGTACCAGAGCCGATCACCCGCCCCCGTGCCCATCCGGTTGCCTTGAGCGCAACATACGTCAAGACATCTACCGGGTTGCTGACTACAAGGAGAACGCCATGTGAGTCGGCATTGGCGACATCAGATGCGATTTCCTCAATGATGGACGCGTTCCGCTGCAATAGATTGAGACGCGTTTCCCCTGGACGCTGCTTCGATCCCGCGGTGAGAACAATAAGCTGCGTATCGCGGTAGTCGCTTTTGTCACCAACATGAATATCAACAGAGGGAAAGAACAATTGCCCATGGTTCAGATCGAGGACTTGCCCATGTGCAAGGTCGGTGTTCTGGTCGATCAGAGCGATCTCTTCGGCAAGTCCGCTCTGAGCAAGCGTGTAGCAGAACGTAGATCCGACGGCACCGGCACCGACAACCGTCACCTTTCGTCTCTTCCAAGAGTTATGTGGCATCGCTATCTCCTTCTTCTTCACATTTCACTCTGCGACTACGTTGCCGCCAAACGAAGGGTATTGAACCTGCTATCTCTTTGCAACTCTCCTTTCAGGACAATTCAGATTTTGCACAAATGGTCATGCCTAATCCCGGAGATTACAGCACGAGCCCCATCTTTAGGTACTCCACCCGTTTCTCGAACCCAAGTGACTCAGCCGCCTCACCGACCGCGGGCATCCAGCGCGGAATTCCAAACTCAACCCGCAATCTTGGGCTTTGCGACACAACCTTGTGGAGCATCAACGCAACGAGAGGTGCAGCGAGATCCGGATGTTCCGGGTCGAGTCTAACGGAGATCCCGTTGACGCCCTTGCCACGCAGTGATGCGGAGTACTTGCAGCGAGCAATCACACGGCCATCGCTCTCTCTTCGCACTGCGTACTCCTCTTCCTTCACCCGTTGTACAAAGTTGAGGAGCGGCATGAGGAGGCGCAGCACCAGCGGGTGATGGAATCGCCCCTTCTCGATCGGCTCAAACTGGCGAGCTCCCTTGGGCACAATCTGCTCTTCCAGGGCAAGCCGGGTCATCCAATCCGAGCGTGGGAGGCGCGAGATGCTAAATCCTGTGGGGAAAAGTGATAGAGATGGGAGCGCGGGATCACTGAGCGAGTAATCGGTGGTAGCATCATACACGTCAAACCCGAGGCTCTCGTAGAGGCGCTGCGCCGGAGTGTTCCCGTTGATCACACCTAGCCATGTCTTCTTCGCTCCGTGTTCCCTCATCAATTCAAGTGACTTCTCGATTGCAGCGCGTGCGATTCCTCGTCTCCTATAACCGGGAAGAACGCCGACCGTTCCCACAACCCACGCGTTAGTCGTCCCGTGGCGCTGAACGATTGTCACGCCAACGATCTTGTTGTCTTCGATAGCGGCATAGCCGCGAAACATATCACGTAACGACGGGGCGAGAACTTGCGCAATCCTTATGAGAGGCCAGATCCGGCGAAAGGTCTTCAGCATGTGAGAGATCTCTTCCTTCTCATCGGTCTGTACGCTCCACTGGGGATTCTCCGGGTACTGAAACGTGTCGCAGAGCATCTCCCCCAAGGGCCTCAAGTCGCGCGGAAGGTCAAGCAGCCGAAGTTCCACGGTAAACCTCCTCAATCGCCAGGTCAATGAAGTATCGTCATGGCCTGCTATCCGTGCAACCTCGTGAGGCTAGTTGATAAGTGGCGAGGATGCCCTTCCCACGAAGAGAGAATTAGTCCTTAGTTGAGCGATTCCGTTACTAGAACAGGAGTGCCTCCTGGCGTATAATGCAGTATACAAGCACAATACAGAGCATTTAGGGCTCTGCGTTGTGTATCACCCAATGGGTGAACACCATCCACACCAGGAGGCGCATTTATTATGACCCGTCAGCGAACGAAGAACAACATCGATCATATCGAACCCACCTCTGAAAACTTGACCGGCAGAGCCGGCCTGACCCCGTGGGTGCGCTACCTGGAACGGATCAACATCTACCAGTTGCTGGACCGCT
>JALTFO010000291.1 GCA_027007005.1 Candidatus Bipolaricaulota bacterium
GTGGAATATCCTCATCAATACTTATTCCACAGGCCAAGGAGACGTTCAATGAGTACCTGAACTTCCATCGCCCATGTGGGTTTGCCACGGAGACGGTGGATGAGAAGGGAAAGATCAAGAAGAAGTACAACGACTACCTAACCGCATTTGAGAAGCTCCAGAGCTTGCCTAAGCCTGAGCAGTTCCTCAAGAAGGGAGTAACGATTGAGTCCTTGAAGGAGGTGGAGCAACGCCGCAGTGACACGGAAAGCGCTAAGCTGATGCAGGAGAAGAAGATCAAGCTCTTTCGTTCCTTCTCCAAACCGGGTATATTGACCTAACAGCTCACGCGCTCATGCTCATCTTTCAATGAGAAAAGACTGGGGGACGACGTACGCAGCTGATATATCTTGCTTGTTGGCGTGTCTTAGTTTGTTGGTACCTGAATAAGATCCTCCATCCCCCCGCAGCCGCCACGCTGTAGATACTCTGTTTTGCTATAGAAAGGAAGGTCACAGTGGTTTGTATAGCAGGAGCTTTGCGTGGACAGTCCGAACACCCGTGGGGTCTCCCCTTCTTTCTTTAGTGTGCTTGCCACATAGTAGCCCGGCCGGATAAAGTGAAGCCACTGTAGGATGGACTTCTGAAGTTGATCGGTCGTGCTGTATCTCTTCTCCGTAATGAGATAGGCAGAGAGGCCCCACACACTGCGAGATAAGTTGCACTTGCAACAGCAGGTGCTCATCAAGTACTCATCACAACAGGGGGTGACCAATGGTTGAAGCGCTTTGTCCCGCAGCGCTCGTTGTCCTGTATTCTTGATGGACTCGGAGATCGATCCGGCGGAGCCGGTTTGCGTTTGTCACCACATTGATCGATGAGAAGGCCATCGCTGCCTCGGCGATCAGCGGGTGGAGCAGTCCCAGCATGGCAATCGGAATTGCAATCACGTTGTAGAAGAAAGCCCAGAACAGGTTCTGCCGGATCACGCGAAAGGTGGCACACGATAGCTTTACCGCTTTCACTGCAACAGCGAGATCCCCGGAAGCAAGGGTGATGTCCGCTGCTTCGATCGCTACATCGGTCCCGCTCCCGAGGGCGATCCCCACGTTCGCCGCTTTGAGGGCAGGGGCATCGTTGATCCCGTCCCCCACCATTGCCACAATTTCACCCTTTGCCTGCAATTTCCCGATAGCGGCGACTTTCTCTCCGGGAAGACGCTGGGCAATGACTCGCTCGATCCCAACGGAGCGTGCGATAGCGCGGGCAGTAGTCTCGTTGTCCCCGGTAAGAATCACCGCAGTAAGGCCAAGATTACGCAGCGCAGCGATTGCAGCAGCAGCACCCGGCTTCACTCGATCAGCGACCGCGATCAACCCAAGGAGACCCCGACCGGCAATACCGACCGCGACCACGGTCTTCGCCTCGTTCTCCAGACGGGCGAGGTCGCCCTGGGCCTCGTCCACAATGAGGTCTTCTTCCGCCAGAAGATCGGGAGCTCCAATGAGAGTCTCTTCTCCGTCTATGCGGCCGCGCACTCCCTTCCCAGCTACCGCTGCGAACCCTCCAACTGATAGGAGGTCCATGCCGCGCGATTCGGCCTCGCGCACGATCGCTTGGCCGATTGGGTGTTCCGAACCCGCTTCGACGCTCGCTGCCAGGCGTAGGAGGTCATCCTCCGACCCGGCGTAGGCGATCAGATCGGTTACCCCGGGCACACCTTGCGTGATCGTCCCGGTCTTGTCGAAGACGATCGTGCTCACCTCTTTCATCGTCTGGATCGCCTCACCGGTGCGGACGAGGATTCCATTCTGCGCACCGATCCCGTTTCCAACCATCAACGCGGTTGGCGTGGCCAGGCCAAGTGCACACGGGCAGGCGATGACGAGAACCGCAACCGCAGCGAAGAGCGCGAGCGAAAGTGGGGAGAGGCCCGGGTTGACCCAAGGGAAGATCGCGCTTGCTGCCTCGCCGATCGTCGAAAGAGCGGAAGGGAAAGCTAGCCAACCGACAAATGTCAGGAGTGCGATGCCGAGAACGATGGGAACAAAGACCGCCGTCACACGGTCGGCGAATGCCTGAATTGGGACCTTGGACCCTTGCGCCTCCTCGACCATGCGGATCACATGAGAGAGAAACGTCTCCTTCCCGACACCGGTCGCGCGGACACGCAGAAGGCCCTCGCCATTCACCGTTGCCCCGACCACACGATCTCCCGATTCCCGATGCACCGGCATCGATTCTCCAGTGACGATCGATTCATCAATGTGACTCGACCCATCCTCGATCACCCCGTCGGTCGGGACCTTCTCACCCGGACGGATGAGCATCAAGTCACCGACAGAGACGCTTTCGATCGGTACCTCCACTTCGTTTCCATCCCGGAGAAGGCGCGCCGTCTTTGCTGACAACGAGAGAAGTCGCTTGATCGCCTGGGATGCCCGCCCCTTCGCCACGATCTCGATGTAGCGCCCGGTGAGGTGAAATGCCATGATCATCGCGGAGACCCCAGCGTAGTTGAGAAGCTTAGGCCCTCCGCCAAGTTCAGCGGCGATGGCGACTAAACCAGTGGCGTAGGAGACGCCCGTCCCTAGGGTGATTAATGTGTCCATCGTCGGGAAAAGGTGCCAAGCTGATTTGATGCCTGCACGTAGAGTCGGACGCCCCGCAAGAAGGAGAGCAGGTGTGGCGAGTAGGATCATCCCAATATTGAAGACGAGCCGATTCGGCCACGCAATTCCAAGGATCATCTCTGGAATCATCCAAGCAATGATCGGAGCGACGAAGATCCAAGCAATGATCATCCGGCGCTTCGCTTCCCGCAATCGCTTGACATCACGGGAAGTAGCATCATCGCGTGACCGTTCAGGCGTCTCCTCCTTCTCAAGTGGGCGCGCCACACTTGCCCGGTACCCAACCTTCTCCACCGCCGCTTGTAGGGTCAATGCGGAGAGATTCGAAGCAGTAGTGATCGATGCCTCTTCCGTTGCCAGGTTCACTACAACTCCTTCTACACCAGGCACGGAGGTCAACGCCTTTTCCACCGTATGAACACAGCTAGCGCACATCATCCCTTCAATTGCGAGATTGATGCGCCGCTTGGGCAAAACGGCAATCGGTGCTGCCTTGTACCCAGCGGCATCCACGGCGGCGAAAAGTGCTTCCGTGGAGACAGGATCAGTATGCCTCACCAACGCCTTCCCGGTCAGTAGGTTGACTGATACCGTATCGACTCCATGGACTCGGGATAAGGCTCGTTCCACGGCCTGAGAACAACCAGCGCACGTCATCCCATCGATCTGCAGTAGCTTTTCGTGACTCTCGTTTTTCATCACATGTCACCTATTCCCTAGAAGTGCTTCAGGTACTTGAGCGTCTCCAGCATTTCCTCGACTTCCTCTTCGCCTTTTCCCTCATCGATCGCTTCGCGCACGCAGTGGCGCATGTGCGAATCCGCGACCGCGTGGGCAACCTTGGAGAGCGATGACTGTACCGCTGAAATCTGTTTTAGGATATCGATGCAGTATTGCTCTTCCTCCACCATCCGTTCTACCGCTGATAAGTGCCCAATTGCCGTGCGCAGCCGCTGGACAAGGCTCTTCTTCAGCTCTGGTTCCCTTGCTAGGCTTCCTTTGTGTTCCATGGGCATTCTATTCCATCTCCTTTGCCCCAGGTGGGGAGGGGTCATACATCGCTAGCATAACACAGCGTGTAAGTCATGTCAAGTGCACGTTCATATTGCACGTAACTTTGAATCGATAATATATACCGGTGTTGATAATCTCGCAGCGTTCACTTGACAAGAGGGAGGGTGGATGTTATAGTGTTGTTATAACCCACCCCCTGTGGGGTAGGAAAATAAAATAGCTTGATAAGGAGGAATTATGTGGGGATACGGAATGATGGGATACGGTGGATGGATGTTCTTCTGGTGGATCGGAGGTTTGTTCCTGTTCGGCGCGTTGGTGTACTCGGCTGTGCGTCTGGGGTCAAGGCACTCCCATCGAGATTACTACGACTACCACGATTGTGAACCTCACTCCCGCGATTGCCGTGAGGACGATCGACGCCATTACAGGGAAGATGATCGCTACAGGGATGATCGTTACAGGAGGGATGACAAATGAACAGAGGACATTGGATAGTAACAAGTTTGGTATTTATTGGACTCAGCCTGATCGTTGGTGGGGTGGTCATGTCCTCCGCGAATGGGTGGGGCCACATGGGGAATAGCTATGGCATGGCATACGACCCGGACGAATCTGTCGGGCCGGGAACAACCGGTGGCGATATCTCTCCCGCGATAGCGGAGACGGTCGCTACCCAGTACCTGGATCTGTACCGTGGCAACGATCTGGAGATAGCCGAGATTATGGAGTTTGCGAACAACTTCTACGTACAGGCGAAGGAGAAGAACACGGGCCGCTACGCGTTTGAACTCCTCATCGACCGTCGATCTGGACGCACCTATCCCGAACCGGGACCGAACATGATGTGGAACACTAAGTACGGTCGCATGAATTGGCTTCCGTGGGTGCATGCATCCGAGAAGATGCGGATCACCCCGGATGAAGCGGTCAAACTTGCGCAAGACTATCTCAATCGTAACGGTAACGGGTTGACGGCAGAGCCGGATGCGGACGCGTTTTACGGTTACTACACGCTCCACACCATGCGCGATGGAAAGATCACGGGAATGCTCTCTGTAAACGGAGAAACGGGTGCCGTTTGGCCCCATACGTGGCACGGTGAGTTTATTGGAATGATAGGAGGGAATGATGGACATGACTGAACACTCAACACATGACCACGAAAAGATGGCGCATCAGCACGATGGGGGAGTGGCTCATGATGAGGAGGGCCGCAAGTCAGGCGGAGGATCACATGCTGGGCACGACCATCACGCGATGATGGAGAAGGACTTCCGCAAGCGATTCTTCTTCGTGACGATCCTCACCCTTCCCGTGCTTACGCTCTCCCCAACT
>JALTFO010000292.1 GCA_027007005.1 Candidatus Bipolaricaulota bacterium
CAAAGGGTCCTCACCCAAGTATACGGGGCCAGCCACCGACCGTCCTGCCTTGTTTTCCCTCGCAACCAGTATACGAGCGTGCGCAGCTTGTCTCCCATGTTGAAAAGATTGCGCTACAGCCACAAGCGTAACGTTGCATACAAGATACAACGCTACGCAAGCAACGCCTGAAAGCATACATCGCGTAGGGACGCAGGGAATGAGATTTGGAGGTTATAGCCTATGAGGACTATAATCGTTTCCAATATCGTTGTGATAAGGTAGGGAAGCAGCGCAAGCGGCAATAATTCTTAACCCTTGGACCTTAATGCTAGGGAGGTACGGAAAGATCCCGGGCTTGCAAGTCGTTTGAGCAAGCGGAAAAAACATTAAAGTGACGGAACCAGATGGCTAAGATGAACAAAAAGGCGGACAGACTGAAACAGACTAGAGCTTCCTCTGCTCGCCAAAAGCATGCAAAGAAGGCGGCAAACATATCTCTGCAAGAGATTGAAGATTACTCACGCAAGATCGCAGCCAAGTTCAATCCTGAGCGAATCATCTTGTTTGGCTCCTATGCCTACGGCAAGCCAACAGCCGATAGCGACGTGGACCTTCTGGTGGTGTTGGAATTCAACGGCCGCCCTGTAGACAAGGCCTGTGAGATCCGTTGCACTACCGAAAGCACGTTCCCTCTGGATCTTCTAGTGCGAAGCCCTTCGAGCTTAAACAAGCGGATCGCGCTGGGCGACGTATTTCTGAAAGAACTCGTGGAAAAAGGCAAGGTCTTGTATGAACGAACTCGTTCGTGAATGGGTAAGGAAAGCAGAAGCAGATTCCCGCACCACTGAACGCGAATCTAGAGTGACGGATGGACCTAACTGGGATGCCGTATGCTTTCACGCCCAACAAGCCATCGAGAAGTACTTCAAGGCCTTACTTCAAGAGCAAGGTATTCCCTTCCCTAGGATTCATGATCTTTCCATACTAGCTAAGCCACTCTTCCCGAGCTACCCGGAGTGGGAAACTCGCCGTGATTCTCTGGAAAGGCTATCACTATTTGCTGTACAGCTTCGCTATCCAGGAGAGGCAGCTTCCGAACAAGACGCCAAAGAAGCCCTAGTGATCATGCGAGAGTGGCGTGCACGGCTGCGAGAAGCACTAAAACTTGTCCGATGACTCGATCTATGACGAATAACATGCGCACTCTGTACAGGCGATGTGATAAGTACGGAACCTCCATAGCCAGTATGGACAAGATGATGCTGATCCGCGAGCATCTCTCCAGCGACAGGTACTATTAAGCGAAAGACTGTGACGATGGGCCAGGTTCTGATGTGGACATCTGTCTTGTGCCTCAACCGAGACCTCGCCTTCCGCACCATCCAGAACTTCGAGGATTTCAGGCGCATCTACGATGGCTATTTAGAGGAGGTAGCCCGTGGCTAACCTCGATAGAGAAAGGATTGATCCAGCTATACGACAATGGTAAACTGGGAACTTGGAGGTAGATCATGATGGATAGAAAAGAGACGCTAATCCGTGAGGTGGAGGACTTGCCCACAGCCTTTCTCCAAGAAGTTCTCGATTTCGTCCAATTTCTGAAAGCCAAGGCAACCCAAGAACATCTAGAAACTGCTTTCCTCAGCGAGTTTGCCTTGCGAAAAGATTGGTTAAAGCCAGAGGAAGATGAGGCATGGCAAGGTTTGTGAAAGGGGATGTAGTTGTGGTCCCGTTTCCTTTTTCGGATCTTTCGCAAGCCAAGCGGCTGAAGAAAAGCAAAGGGATTGATGGGGCACAAGATACGAAATTGACCCCTTCCTTATGCAGGAGGTGATAACATGGCACAGCAAATTGTTTTTCGGGCGGAATTCTTCAGGGAAGGAGATCTCTACGTCGGTCTCGCTCCCGAACTCAACATCTCTAGCTTTGGAGAAACATTACATGAAGCAAAGCACTCACTTAAAGAAGCGGTGGAGGGGTTCCTTGAAGAGTGTGAGACCATGGGCACCCTTGAAGATGTGATCGAAGAGGCTGGGTTTGAAAAGAAGGGGAATCAGTGGCTTCCTCGACAACCGATAGTAGCCGAACTGTTGACTGCAGGGTAAATTGATGCCAACACAGAGAATTACTCCCATTCACTACCGGCGTTTGGTGAAGGTGTTTGAGTTGGATGGCTTTGCCTTTAAACGACAGAAGGGTGATCATTTGGTCTTCACAAAACCGGGAGTGAAGAGGCCAGTTGTCATCAAGAAAAGCCCAAGAGAAGTTCCAGTGACCCATATTCTGACGAACCTGCAGACGGCAGGAATTACTCGCGAGCGTTATTTTGAGCTCCTGAAGCAAGCGAGATGACTAGATCTATCCATTGTCGGGAAGAGTGGGTAATGAGTAGGTAATAGATGATGGCAGAGATTAAGATGGACAGTGATCAGGAGATCCTGCGAGAGGCTGAAGAGGTTCTGCGAGTACATCAGGGTCCGGCCAAAGCAACCCACTTTTGGATCGTTTGGAGCGGCGGAACTGGGGACTACCTGCAGATGAAAGAGACGCTGTTCAAAGGAGAAACGGTCGATAACCTATATGAAAAAACCAAGGGCTAAAGAGCGGGATGGAACCTAATTCTGCTGAGTAGGTCTGAGAATGCTGGTGATGACTGGAATCAAGGATGCAGCACTGCCGATGCTAGAGGAATTGCGGTGGGTAGGAAATAGAAGATGACAAGTAGGATGGAAAGTGGACCCGATAGCGTACGGAAGCTTGGGATCTGCCAGGACGCGATGGACCGTGTGAAGAGTGATGCGTAATGAGTGATCTGTGATGATGATGAGTGAGGGACCGAAGACTCACAAGGATCTGGAAGCTTGGAAGGCCATGTGTTTATGGATTTGCGACTAGCATCTCCAAACTGGTCTTGAACCCCACGAACCTTTCTCCCCCGTACTCCATAACCCCTAATCCTTTAATCATTACCCCCTTTACCTCGAACTACGAACCACGAACCACGAACTACGAACCACGAACGCCCTTAATCCTTACTCCTTAATCCTCACTCTGCTCCTCCCCCCTTCTCGTGCTATAATGTCTCGGGGATGATGAACATGCGTATGTCGATTTCTCGCAAGATGAGGATAGTGCTGAGTATCGCAGTGTTAGTGCTCTTCGCCTTCACGTGCACTGCTGCACCAACGAAACCCATCCCGCCGGATGAGGCGAATCCTCGGCTGCAGACGGTTCTGCAGGTGCTTGCGCGCACCGCCCAGGCGCGGCCAGCGGCACTCCCCGAGGCGGCCAAAGATCGCGGTATTCCTCTGCAGGAAGACAAGGTGACCGTGATCGTCGAGCCTTCCTCCGGGTATGCTTCATCGATCAGCCAAGCCGCGGTTGCTGTTATCGGTGGTAAGGTCGAGGCAACATCGAGGCAATTCATGCGCGTGCAGATTCCGGTTGACAGGCTTGAATCCTTGGCAGACAAGGTCTCTGGGATAGCATACATCCGTCTGCCCTACCGCCCGCGCGCACAGGTCGTGACAAGCGAAGGCGTCTCCCTCACCGGTGCTGATGACTACCACGCTGCCGGTTACTACGGCCAAGGGGTCAAAGTGGCGATCATCGACCTTGGGTTCAACGGCCTCACCGCTGCTCAGAACGCAGGTGAATTGCAGAACGTCGTTTATACCCATGATTACACCGGCACAGGCCTGGAGGCCGGGACAGTGCATGGCACTGGTGTTGCCGAGATCGTTGAGGACATGGCGCCTCAGGCTTCGCTTTATCTCTTGAAGATCAGCGATACGGTCGATCTCCAGAATGCCGTTGATTACTGCGTAAACAATGGGATCAAGGTTATCAACCACTCCGTCGGTTGGTACAACACCAACTTCTACGACGGCACCGGCGCAATAGCTGGAATCGCCAACAACGCTCGTGATGACGGCATCCTGTGGGTGAACGCTGCTGGGAACGAGGGGTCTGACGGTCACTGGCAGGGGGCGTTCGTCGATTCCGATGGCGACAAGTACCTCGACTTTGGATCGGGTGCCGACTACATCGATGGCGACTCGAGCGATGAAGGGAACAGGATTTACGTCACTTCCGGCGACACGGTGAACATCTACATGACCTGGGACGACTGGTCGGCATCGGATCAGGACTATGACCTGTATCTTTACGACAGCTCCGGTACGATGGTTGCCTCTTCGACGGGCACTCAGTCGGGGACGCAGCAGCCAACCGAGGCGATATCCTATACCGCCACAGCTAGTGGTAATTACGAGATTGCGATCTATGATTACTCCGCCCCCACGCATCCGAATATCGAGTTCTTTGCATTCACAGACAGCGGAACCGACGTAAACCTGGAGTATCACCACCCCGAAAGCAGCATCACTGCCCCAGCCAACTCAGCGAAGGTTCTGGCTGTGGGAGCGATCTACCGCGGTAACTGGACCACCGGTCCGCAGGAGGCGTTTAGTTCACAGGGCCCGTCTAACGCCAGCAAGTACGCAGCGAGCATCACAAAACCCGATGTCTGCGGCCCTGATGGCACGTCGAGTTACACCTATGGCACATTCTACGGCACTTCCGCTGCCTCCCCACACGTCGCCGGTGCGGCGGCGCTGCTTCTCTCCGAGGATCCAACTCTCACGGCCGACCAATTGCAGGCCAAGCTCGAAAACGATGCCATCGACATGGGCGCAGCTGGTAAGGACAACCTGTACGGATCGGGGAGGATCAATCTTGTTCCGGGACCGACGCAGGATCTTGTTGGCTACTGGGAGATGAACGAAGGGAGTGGGAGTGTAGCGGGAGATTCATCGGGATTAGGGAATGATGGGACGATACATGGAGCGAGCTGGGTGAGTGGTAGTCCTGATGGGAGCACGGCGTTGTCGTTTGACGGATCTAGTGGCTATGTACAGGTTCCGAACGGTTCCAGTCTAAACCCATCGGATGCACTGACGAT
>JALTFO010000293.1 GCA_027007005.1 Candidatus Bipolaricaulota bacterium
GCTGACGACAGTCCCCTTAACCTTGGTCCCTGCGGGATAGCGTTCGGTGATTCCCTCCCATGGGTTAGGGCGAAGGCGCTTGATCGACAACGAAACCTTTCCCTTCTCTTTGTCAAAGTCGATGACCGTTACCTTGTCCTTGGGTTTGTACTGACTGGGCGGAACGGGAAGATCCTTCCACGCGATCTCCGAGCGGTGCACGAGCCCTTCGAAACCACCGATATCGACGAACAGGCCAAAGTCGACGACACTGCGGATTGTGCCCTCGATAACTTGCCCCTTCTCCAGGTTCTCGAACAGAGACATGCGCTTCTTCTTCTCTTCATCCTTCAGGTACTGCTTGTGCGAGACGACGAGGTTCTTGTCACGGCGAGAAAGTTCAAGGATCTTGAACGGAACGCGCATCCCCTTTAGCTCATCGATTGCACTCGGCAGGTCGCTTCCCAGGTGCGATCCAGGGAGAAACGCACGAATGCCATCGAGGTTGACATGATACCCAGCGTTCTTAACCTCGTTTGTGATCTCACCCTCGATAGTCTCCCCAGCGCGGTATGCCTCTTCGAGGGTGTCGATGCGCTTTTCGTATTCGGCTTGTTTTTCCGAGGCGTAAACCGTTCCTTTCTCCTCATCGATGTAGGTGACGAGTACTTCGATCTCTTCCCCTTCCTCGACCTTCCCCTCTTCGCGGAAGGGGGAGAGCTCTCCTACCGGGAGAATCCCTTCGGATTTGTAGCCGATATCGACAAGAATCTCGCTATCATTTATCTGTACAACCGTTCCTGTGATTGTATCTCCGCGGCTATACATCTTGACGTCGCTTTCCGTGAAAGCGTCTTCCATCCTGATTTTTTCTTCCATATTGCTATCACCTGTTAGTGGAATTTCCCCTTCCCTTTACATCTCGGGGTTGGGAGCCTTCAAGTCACTCTTTTAAGTTTCTACTATCTGCCCCCTTTATCAAGCCGCATCAATGCGCTCCATGAGGCGTTTGGTCAGTACAGCTGCTCGTTCGCTTGATTTTTCCGGAAGTCTCGGGATTTCCTTCTCAAGAGCTTGTAGGCTCACTGCCTCGCCGATGGAGACAGTAATGCGTGGAAACTTGAACGGATAGCGCGGTGGATACGGGCCATTGGCCTTTATGTGTACAGGAAGGAGCAACTTGCGCGTGAGCCTGGCAAAGTGAATCACACCAGTCTTCGCCCTTGCTTTTGCCTTCGTTGTCCCTTCGGGAAATATTCCAATTAGCCTCTCCTTGCGTATTGCCTGTAGAACACGGCGGAAATCCCTCTTGCCGAAATTTTCGCGATCGATGGTGGTCGAGAACAAATCTAGGAGTGGTCGGAAGATCGGGTTTTTCTTCAACCCCTCCCTGGCAATGAATTGGATGCGGTTGCGCGCACCAAGAGCAACGACAATCAGTGGGATATCCCAGTAGCTGCAATGATGCGAGACAATAATGTATTCCTTGCCCGCATCGAGCAGCTCTTTTCCCCGCACACGCATCTTGAACAGGATGAGGACGGGAAGACCAAGAATGAAGATCACTAGCGCATAGGCGCCGTTTCTAAAGAGATTACTTAGCCGCTGTGTCACCGGTGTGCAACCGCTCCTCGACAAGAGCTATCACCTCTGAAACAAGCTCGGCGAGGCTCTTATTGTCGGTGTGTATTATAGTTGCGTCACTTGCGGGGTTCAAGGGAGCAATAGTACGGGTTTGGTCGCGGGTGTCGCGAGTGATTATCTCGCGCAAGGTATCATCGAGTTGAGATTGATGACGCTGACTCGCTCGACGGCGCGCGCGTTCTTCCGCCGAAGCTTGGAGGAAGATCTTGACGTCCGCGTGGGGCAGAACAACCGTACCGATATCCCTTCCTTCCATGACAACATCGCGACCAGTGGCGATCTCTTGCTGCAACCTTACAAGAAGCTGCCGAACCTCGGGTCGTGTGGCGACGCGTGATGATCCCTGATCAAGACGAGGGGTGTGGAGGATATCGCTTACGTCATCGTTATTTAATAGGATGCGACCGGCGTCGTTCATCGAAATGTGTATCTTGTCTAGGGGGAGACCTCGATCGAGCCCGAGCGCCACGGCGCGGTACATCTTCCCGGTCTCCACAAGCAGGAAACCGAAGTGAGAAGCGAGCGCCCGTCCAAGCGATGTCTTCCCGGACGCGGCCGGACCGTCGATAGCAATGTGCATCATGTTTCTCCCTTTGCCAGAAATCCTGTGCTTGTTCCCCGAACCAAGTAGACCTGTGCCTGCGGGAAGGTGCCCTTCATCGCTGTGCGTGCCGTGGCGGCAAGCTGTTCATCGTTGAACGCGGCGAAGAACGTGGATCCGCTTCCACTCATCCCGGTATATTCCGCTCCCAGCTCTCTAATAGCTTGGGCGTAGGCGGCCAGCTCAGGATACAGGAAGACTGCCGCCTCGTACAGGTCATTCTCCCCGAGCTGTGGCTTGCCAGGTCTTCTTGGATTGGGTGTGATCCGCGTCTGCATCTCGCGGTACACACTGCCCGTATGGCAATGAACCGGTGGGATAAGAAGCACGAAGCACTCGCTGCGGGCAGGGAAGACAGGAGCGATCTTCTCCCCTCTTCCCGTGATTCGCATAAGTCCACCGTAGAGGAAGAGGGGAACATCAGAGCCGAGCTGCTCTCCCAGGTCAAGCAGGTGCTTGCGGGAAAGAACAGGAGGCGTCAGGCGGTCGACTGCCCATAGAACCGCGGCTGCGTCACTCGACCCGCCGCCCAGTCCGGCGCCGGTCGGTATCTTCTTATGCACGGCGATCTGCATCCCGCAGAGAGCGTGCTTTTTGTCCAGAACAAGGCGTGCTGCCCTCCACGCGAGATCCTCTTGCAGAGGTATTTTAAGGTCATTACTAACGGCCAATGGAGCGTCGATTTGCTGTACCGTTATCTCGTCAGCTAGATCGATCGTCTGGACGAGAGAGTCGATGTCGTGGAACCCATCCTCGCGGCGACGCAGGATGTTTAACGAGAGGTTGATCTTGGCGAAGGCGAGAATTTTGATCATGATAGTCGCGGGGCCGCCTTCTTGAAACGTGCCGGTCTATTGCTCTTGGTTCTATCGTAAATGACCTTGCCATCGCGCAAGACAATCCGCACGGGATTGTATCCGAAAAAGTAGGGAATCTGACGGTAGTTATCCAGGTTGAGGACGAGCAGATCGGCGTGCTTTCCCTCTTCGATTGACCCAATGTCACCCGATAGTTCAAGTGCGGCGGCGCCATTCAGTGTCGCAGCGGTCAACGCCTCCTCGATAGTAAGCCCCATCCGCATTACCGCGAGCGCGATGATGATCCACATTGAGTAGATGAGACAGGTTCCGGGGTTGAAATCGGTTGCAATCGCCACGGGTAAGTCAAGATCCACCATCTTCCTTGCCGGAGCGTATGGAGAGCCAAGGGTGAATGCCGTCCCCGGAAGAAGCACCGGGATCACCCCCGCTTCTCGCAGGCGGCGCATCCCGCGCTCATTCGTGCGCAGCAGGTGGTCAGCAGACGTCGCCTCAAGATCAGCGGCAAGTTCCGCGCCACCTACATCAGCCAGTTCATCGGCGTGCAGCTTCAGGCGCAGGCCGGCACCCCGCGCCGCGCGCAGGATAGTCCGTGTCTCGCTTGGAGTGAAAAAACCTTCATCGCAGAAAACATCGCAAAACTGCGCTAAGCGCCGCCGGCGCACGGTCGGGATCATCTCGGTGATAATCGTCGAGATATAGTCGTCGCGGCGCACTCCACGCGGAAAGGCATGCGCCCCCAGGAAGGTTGCGACTACACGGATCGGAATGGTCTTTCGGAGCTGCCTGATCGCCAGGAGGAGTTTCGTCTCTCCCTCCAGGCTTAATCCATAGCCGCTCTTGATCTCCACCGTTGTCGTCCCGTTTTCGATCATCCGTTGAAGACGAGGAAGACTGGCTTGCACCAGTTCTCTTTCGCTTGCCGCGGCTACCGCACGGGCACTCGACTGGATTCCGCCTTCATCGTAGGACTTCCCCTGAAGGCGTGCGAGGAACTCCTCCTCCCGCGTTCCTACGAAGACCGAGTGTGTGTGTGCATCAACGAGGCCGGGGATGACCACTGCATCACTTGCATCGATCGTGACATCGACCCCATGGTGGTCGACATTAGGTCCGATCTCGGTGATCATTTGATCCTCAATACGGATTGATACATGCTCTTGCACGGAAATCTCGCTCATCAGAGAGCCTCTTACGGGACCATCCCCGTGGGCAGTGACGAGTTGCGATATGTTCGTGAGGAGAGTATTCATACGCTGTCAGTATAGTAAGCACATGGCTGGTTTACAATTGCCGCTTGAGGGCCGATAGTGCAGAGACAAGCGGGTCTCAGGGCGTTGACCTGCCGGGAAAACGGTGTAAGCTAGTGTTCGGAGGGATGTGAAGAAATGATAGAACTGGATGGAAATACACTCTCACTTGACCAGGCCGCGCAAGTGGTTTTCCACGGCGAGCCGGTCGTTGTCGGGGAGGCCGCACGCTTGCGTGTGCGTACGGGCGCGCAGGTGGTGGAGAACATCGTTGATGAGGGCGAGCCGGTCTACGGGATCAACACAGGCTTTGGACGCTTGAGCAACCGATCGATCGCACGCGAGGATCTGGAGCGTTTGCAGCGAAATATAGTGCTGTCGCACGCGGCTGGCGTGGGAGATGCCGCTTCAGAAGATGTGGTGCGTGCGATGTTGCTATTTCGCATCAACTCTCTTGCCAAGGGTAATTCCGGAATACGGCAAACGACGATCGACTATCTGGTCGATCTCTTAAACTACAACGTCCACCCCATCGTGCCGCTGCAGGGCTCAGTTGGTTCATCGGGTGACCTAGCCCCGCTGGCACACGTTGCTCTGGTCCTCCTGGGTGAAGGAGAGGCGATCTATGACGGTAAACGCATCGATGGAAAGACAGCCCTTTCGATCATCGGGCGCGATCCGGTCCGTCTCGCCCCAAAGGAGGGACTGGCATTGCTAAACGGCACGCAGTTCATGAGCGGTCTTGCGTTCCTCGTGTACGTGCGAGGGAAACTGCTGCTGGAGAACGCGATCAACGCTGCTTCCCTGTCCCTGGAGGGGCTGCGCGGGTTCAGCGCACCGTTTCAAGCGAGGCTACACATGAGCCGACCGCACCCAGGGCAGGCAAGGATCGCAGAGCAAATCAGTGAATTGATCGATGGGAGCTTGCTCATCGATAGCACGGTTGACGATGTGCAGGATGCGTACAGCCTACGCTGTATTCCGCAGGTCCTCGGCCCGGGGGTGGAGGCCTTGGGGTTCCTAGAGGATAAGCTTCGAATCGAGATCAACTCAGCGACGGACAACCCGCTCGTCTTTGCCGACGGTTCGGTCTTCTCGGGGGGAAACTTTCACGGTGAGATCCTTGGTCTTGCCCTTGAAATGACGGGGATGGCGCTTGCTGAGGTGGGAAACATTGCTGAGCGCCAGATTGACCGCCTCCTTACGAGTACAGGGCGAGGGCTGCCGCTCTTCCTGGTTAAGGACGGGGGAGTCAATTCCGGGCTCATGATCGTTCAATACACTGCGGCGGCGCTGGTGAGCGAGAACAAGGTCCTCTGTCACCCGGCGCTCGTCGATTCCATTCCCACTTCCGGTGGCAAAGAGGACCACAACAGCCTCGCGCCGATCTCGGCGCGCAAGGCACTGCGGATAATCGACAACCTTGAGCGGATCATCGCAATTGAGTACCTCTGTGCGGCGCAGGCGATCGACTTTCAGGGTACAGACAAACTCGCCCCGGCAACGAAGCGTGTCTATGAGCGGGTGCGCGAGATTGTTCCTCATGCGGATCGAGACACATACGTCGCACCAAAGATCGAGCGGTTGGCTGCGGCTGTGCGGGCGGGAGATCTTGTCGATGAGCGAGCATAGATCGGGAATCGTGGGGGTTCTAGGGCAGACAAACGTCGGTAAATCCACGTTCTTAAACGTCGTAATGGGGGAGAAGCTGCTGATCACCTCGCCCAAGCCGCAGGCGACGCGCAACCGCGTGCGCTGCGTTTACACAACGGACGAGGAGCAGATTGTCTTTGTGGATACACCCGGCTTGCATCGAGCACACAATCAGTTGGGCCGCCACATCCTTCGCGAGGCGTTCCGATCGCTGCGCGAACTTGACGTAATCCTGTACATGGTTGCTCCCTGGGGAAAGGTGAGCGACTACGATCGCAGTGTCCTCGAAAGCCTCAATGGCGAGGAGCGGCCGATCATCCTGATTGTCAACAAGATCGACATTGCTCGTGGAAACGCCCTCGAGGAAACGCTCCTTGCCTACGAGCGCACTGGGAAATTTTGCGAACTTGTGCCAATCTCGGCGATGCAGGAGAAGAACATCAACGAGGTGCTGCGCGCTCTTACCCCTTACCTGCCTCTCGGTCCTGCGATCTTCCCCAGTGATATTAGGATCGACCGTCCTTACGAGTTTCTCGTGGGGGAGCTGATCAGGGAGAAGGTCTTCGCGGCAACGTTCCAAGAAGTTCCATACAAGACGGCAGTGCGGGTAAGATGGATGCGCGAGCGCGATGATGGATTGGTGGAGATTAGGGCTGACATCGTAGTTGACAGTAAGTCCCACAAGGGTATTATAATCGGAACGAAGGGAAAACTGATCAAGCGCATTGGTAGCTCCGCGCGCCCGCAGATCGAGGCCTTGTTGGGAGCGCACGTATATCTCGAGCTGATGGTAAAGATAAGGCCAGGATGGACGAAGGATAGTGATGAGATCGAAGAGCTAACCGGGTAAGGGGGCGATAGGTAAGAGATGCTTACCGTTGTATCAGGAAGAATTCTAGTTGTTGATGATGACCCTGATTGGGGGATCATTGTCAGGAAGCTGCTCACCCGCTCCGGAAATGAAGTAGTGAGTGTAGAAACGGGCGCTGCTGCCCTGGAAGTGATCAAAAGAGAAGAATTCGATATCGTCATCATCGACGTCTTCCTCTCTAACACCTCCGGAATCGATCTCATACCGCGCATCCTCGCCGTGCATCCGCAGATGGCTATCTACATCCTCAGTGGCCATCCTGGCGGCTATAGTGCTGCAAGCGCACTGCGACAGGGGGCAGAGCGGTGCATCGATAAGTCGGTCGAGCCGGCAGCGCTGCAGGAGATGGTTGAACGTACGCTTGAACGCAAGCGGCTGATGCGCACGCTCGATGCGGAACGCGCGCGCTTTGAACAGTTGATTGGGAATGCGCCAGTCGGAGTCTTCGCCATCAACATGGTCACGATGGAGTTGACCTATGCAAATAGCTTTCTCCTCGACCTAACTGGTTTCAGCTGGGAAGAAGTTGTCGGCCATCTCCCAACAGAGTTCGTAGCGCCCGAGGACAAAGAGAAGCTCATTGCAAGGCTACGTGCACGTACTGATGGAATCGCGCTGCCATCTGGCGAGAAGGCAAAATATGGATTTACCAAGAAGGATGGAACAACGATTAACATGCAGGTCGAAACGCATGTTGTCAATGTGGGCGAAGAGCGATTCATCGAGGGAACAGCTCGTGATGTCACGGCTGAGAGCCGCCTTTCGCGCCTTCAGGAGATAGTCATCGGTCTTGGGGGATCGATCCTCTCATCTCGTGACATCGATCATATTCTGCAGAGCGTGCTCGACGCAATTACTCAGCACAGCGGATTTCAGCGTGCCGTTGTCTCACTCTACGACCTCTCCGCAGCAGTTCCGCAGAAGAGTGAGGTGTATAAGATCCTAGCTTCCGGGATAAGTGAGGAAGACCTAGCAATGCTGAATGCTAGTGGAGGGTTGACTCCTGAGCAGCGGAACTTGGCGTTCGATGAGAAATTTCGATTGGGAGATGCGTACTACATTCCTCACGATCGCACACCGTGGCGTTCTGATATCGGGCTTCAGGGAACGGTTACCATCGACGGATGGCATCCCGATAATTTCCTCTTCATCCCGTTGCGCGGTGCAGAGGGGATCATCGGCCATATCTCTGTCGACGATCCGGCAGACCGGTTGGTGCCCACTGAGGAGACATTAAGGCCGGTGGTTGCGCTCGCTAACCTGGCTGCGCTCGCGGTCGAGCGCACATATCGTTACAGACAACTCGACAAGCAAAGGAGAAGGCTACACGGCCTCGCTCAATTTAGCCAGGAACTTGCGCAGGCTAAGGATGTCGAAGAGATGTGTGATCTTGCGGCAAGGCAGATGCAGCGGGACATGAACTACGAATTCTTCGGAATTTGGATTCGCGAGGAGGATGAGTTAGTCCTGACAGGCTTTGCGTCGCGGGGAGCTTATGTCAACGAAGGCACACTGTACACCGGACTGCGCATGCCTGTCAGCGGCACTGGCTTTGCCCGCTGGGTGCTCGAACACCAGCAGGATGTCATCGTTTCGGATGTGAGCAATGAAGAACGATATCTTAGGTGGAGTGACCTGACGCGATCAGAGATTGACGTCCCAATCCTAGCGCGCAAGGAGGCGCTCGGTGTGATCAGTGTAGAGGCGAGCCGGTTGCACGCGTTCGGACCTCAAGATAAGGAGATCATCGGTGCACTTGCAAGCCAGCTCTCGGTTGCGATCACCAATTTCAAGCGCCAGACATTCCTGTTTCAGATACGCGATCTTGCGCACATGCTCGTCGGGGCAACGTCGGTAGACGAGTTGATCTCAAGTACGCTTGAGTTCCTCGCCGAGCAGTTCTCAGTACAACGAAGCGCTATTCTGCTGCGTGAGGAGGATGAGCTGGTCATCCGCGGGATACGCAACCCCGGGGGGATAAATGGCCTTGCTGAAAGGGATCGCTTTGCAGTAAGCGAAGGAGTTGTTGGTTGGGTGATGGAACACGGGATGTATGCCTTGGTGAACGATGTGGAGAATGATCCGCGCTACGTGGAAGGGTTCGCCGCGATGCGCTCCGAGCTGGCCGTGCCGGTGATGATTGCTGACAACGTACTCGGTGTAATAAACGTCGAGAGTCCACAGGTCGGGTTCTTCGACGAGGAAGATAGGAGGCTTCTGAGCGCGGTGGCGGCGCAGTTTGCGGTTGCCTTGTCGAACCTTAACGCTCAGGCCAAGCTGCGCGAGCAAGCCATCCGCGATCCCTTGACACAGCTCTTTAACCGACACTACCTAAACGAAGTGATCGACGGTGAACTCGACCGGGCCGATCGCTATGGCCGTGAGATCACACTAATGATGCTCGATATCAATGGCTTCAGGCAAGTTAACAACGCCCTCGGCCACTTGACGGGAGATGAGGTGTTGCAGAAGGTAGCCCAAGTCATCAGGGAGAACGTTCGTGCTGCCGATCGCGTCATCCGTTACGGTGGCGATGAGTTTCTCATCCTCATGCCCGAGACCGTTGAAGAAACGGGAATGGTCACCAGGAGACTTAAGAAAAAGGTTGAGGCTATTCCCGCTGAGTTAGGGTTTGGGAATATCGACATCGGTCTTTCTATTGGCACGTACGTGCGCCATCCTGGTGATACACACTCAGTAGAGGAGATCCTTTCTCGGGCAGATCAGCTTATGTACGACGACAAGCGGCGAATCCACTCTTTGCACCAGCAGACTGATGACTATCGTTTTTAAGCCCCTGAGCGCACCGAGAGACCTTGCTTCCTGCGTGTCGCTGCAAGCTGATACATGCGATGGATCGCCGTTTCTTGCTGTGCCCGCCCTTGTGGCTGTGGCGCGTGGCAATGGGTTGATCCTTGGTGCGGTGGATGATGAGGACACGATGCATGGGGCGATCGTTGATATAGCGAGCGCGGATGGAGGCCACATATCCTGGCTCACCGCGTTTTACGCTGTGAGTGAGAACGAGCGGAACAAAGGCGTCGGTACGAAGCTGCGATACCACGAGCGTGACTTTGGCATTGAACGTGGAGTGCCACTTACGAGATGGGCGATAGATCCTCTGCGTGGCCTGGAGGCGCATATCGCGTTCAACAAGCTGGGGGCTGTTGCTGTTAGTTATGAGCGAGATCTGTACGGTGAGATGCACGATCGCAGGAACAGTGGTCTGGCTACCGATCGCCTCATTGTGGAGTGGTGGCTCACGTCGCCGCGGGTGAAGGCAGTGGTTGATCGTGAAGTCCTGCCCTATCACTTTCACCTTGGCCTCGACAAGATGGAGGTGGCGACACGCACGGCGGTGACAGAGAATGGATTCCGGCGACTGGTAAAATTCGATGACTCAGTCTGTGATGGTATCATCACAAGCGCGGTGATCCTGGTCGAGATCCCAGCGAAGCTCGACAGCATGCGAGCAGGCGATATCGACTTGGCGCGCGACTGGCGGCTGCGGACACGTGACATCTTCGAGCGGATGTTTGAGTCCGGGTACATCATCACCGGCCTTGTGCATGAGGGGGGACGCAGCTTCCAACTGTTCGAGCGAGCAAGTAAGGCGACGATCCTCGAACGTGACGTGTGATGATGAAGCTCGCCAGCTACGCCACTAACGGGGTAGCCCGTATTGAGCAGATAGCCAACGTTTCGTCACGACAGCATCTTGGAGCGTTTTAAATAAGTTCCCGCTCTTGCAAGAAGTCGATGCAGAGGGAAGGGCCGGAATTGTGGCCAAAAGCTTACGATCTGTGCCTTCGCGAGCGGACGAGTGGAAAGGGTGCTATCATTTGCATCAAGGACGAACTTCCCGTTTCAAGGAACGGGTGATGCAAGGAATAGGAGGACCGATGAACAAGAGAGAACTGGCGAAGATGATTGATCATACCCTGCTCGGGCCCACGGCCTCGACCGAGGGGGCGCGTAAATTGTGTACTGAGGCTAAGGAATACGGATTCGCCTCGGTCTGTGTCAATCCGTGTCACGCAGCACTAGCAAAAGAGCTTCTTGATGGGAGTGAACCGAAGGTATGTGTGGTCATCGGCTTTCCACACGGCATGTCCACGAGTGAGGTCAAGGGCTTCGAGGCGCAAAAGGCAATCGCCGATGGTGCCGATGAGCTGGATATGGTGATCAATGTCGCGGCACTGAAAGCCGGAGACTACCGAACCGTATCAGAAGACATTCGCGCCGTATGCGCAGCGGCGGAAAAGGCACCACGTGAGGCGCTGGTCAAGGTTATCCTGGAGACAGCCCTGCTTGATGATACGGAGAAGCGTGCTGGCGCGATCCTGGCCAAGGCGGCCGGAGCCGATTTTGTGAAGACATCAACCGGCTTTGCTTCTGGCGGAGCCACTGTTGAGGATGTCGCTTTGCTACGAGAGACGGTTGGGCCAGACATGGGTGTCAAAGCTGCCGGTGGAATCCACACCTACGAAGAGGCGCTGGCGATGATCGAGGCCGGTGCGACCAGGATAGGCGCCAGCCGTAGTGTGGCGATCGTAGAGGGTGCTCCGGAGTAGAGTGGGAATCGAGCGGGGAGAAGCATTCGTCCTACGCGTGCGAGACTTTGCTGAATCCGACTTGATCGTCACATTGTTCACGGAGCAGTGGGGCAAAAGGACAGCGATCGCCAAGGGAGCGCGGAGGTTCAAATCACGGCTGGGTGGTGTCTTCGACCTCCTGAACCGGGTGGAGGTAGTCTTCTACGCCAAGGCACAGCTCGACCTTGTCAGTCAAGGCGCCCTCATCTCCTCGTACTCGCACCTGAAGGGCTCACTGGCTACGGTGCTGACGGCACTTGCTGTCTGTAAGCTTCTCGATAGTCTCCTCCCACCACATCAACAGGAATCAGGGGCGTACACGATTTTCATGCAGCTATTGGATCTGCTGGAGCGGGGGACACCGCATGGGGAACAGTCAGCAATTGCGGCAATGTTGAAGATCGTATCAGTGTTGGGGCATCGGCCGCAGCTTGCAGCTTGCGTGCGCTGCGGGAACACGCGCGGGCCGTTTCGCTTTGTGCCTGCTCGGGGAGGAATAGTCTGTGCTAAGTGTGAGGGGCAAGGGATCGATATCAGCCCTGGACTTGCCCTTTCACTGAACGCCCTCATCGATCGACCGCTATCACGGGCAGGGATCGTTCGCTTGACGAAAGGTGATCTTTCACGCGCGCGTGAAGTTGTTAGCTTGTATGTAAGACAGCTTCTAGGTTCCTCAAACAGTGAGTTGTAGCGTTTCGTAGCTGTGTACCTTGAACTGGAACACGCTTTTTATCTATAGTTTCCTCTCAGGAGGGAGAGATGCACTGTCAATTACAATCTCCAGAACGGATACTTTTCGATGGTGAAGCAAAGATAGTCGTTGCCCACAGCCCGGAGGGGGAGTTTGCCGTGATGGACAAACATGCCCCGCTCCTTGCAGCCCTTGGCCCGTCTCCGCTACGCATAAAGACACAAAACGAGGAACACATATTTGCCCTGAGGGGGGGAGTACTGCAGGTGACAAAGGACGGAGTGATGGTTCTTGCTCACGAAGCGATCCCTGTGAGTGAGATCGACATCGCTTCCGTAAATGCGCGCAGAGAAGAACTCACGAGTAACGTTGCTGAGAGCGGTGATTCGTCGCAGGCAGACGCGTCTGGAAGAGAGCAAGAGATCATTTTTCTAGATGTACAGAAAAAGCTAGGGGAGAGGCATGAATAGACGGGTTGTCATCACTGGGCTTGGTCCGGTAACACCGATTGCGATAGGAAAGGATGCGTTCTGGGAGGCGCTCGTTTCCGGCGTGAGTGGAGTGCGGCGGGTAGATGATGTGATCAACCTTTCAGAAATCGACGTGAAGATTGGGGCAACTGTGGAAGGTTTCGATCCACTTGATTACATGGACAAGCGGCGCGCGCGTCGGATCGATCGCAGCACCCAGTTTGCTCTCGTCGCCTCCAAGCTAGCGCTCGATGACGCGGGCTTGTCTCCGAGTGAAATGCCGCTAGACAGAACGGCAGCGATCGCTGGGACGGGGATTGGAGGACTGCAGACGATGGAGGAAAACTTCGCTGTGTTGACTGAGGATGGACCGCATCGCGTCAGCCCATTCTTCATTCCGCGACTGATGCCAAATGCGATTGCCGGTCAGATTGCCATTGAGTATGGCATGTGCGGACCAAACTTCGGTGTCGTCTCCGCCTGTGCCAGCTCCGCGCACGCGATCGGAATCGCCTCCGAGCTCATCCGCTCCGGACTGTGCGACATCGCGGTGGCCGGGGGATCAGAGGCAGTCCTTGTGCGGATAGCCTATGCCGGGTTCACCAAGATAGGAGCCATTTCCAAGCGAAACGATGAGCCAGAACGAGCATCGCGCCCGTTTGATAAGGACCGTGACGGCTTTGTTATGGGAGAAGGTGGAGGGTTCATCATTATGGAAGAGCGCGAAGAAGCGATCAAGCGCGGTGCTCATATCTACGGTGAATTGGTGGGATTTGGAATGAGCGCCGATGCAGAGCATATTACCGCCCCTGCGGCAGACGGATCTGGTGCTGCGCAGGCGATGCGGATGGCGATCGACCGCGCCGGTGTAAGCACTTCTCAGATCGACTACATCAACGCGCATGGCACGTCGACCATCCTCAATGACAAAGTGGAGACGATAGCGATCAAGACCGTCTTCGGTGATGATGCAAAAGCAGTGAAGATCAGCTCCACCAAATCGCAGACAGGACACCTCCTCGGTGCAGCGGGTGCGGTAGAGACGATCGCGACGCTGCTTTCCATGCAGCACGGCGTCATTCCCGCTACCCTGAATTACGAGACGCCCGATCCCGAGTGTGATCTTGATTACACTCCGCGTACGGTGGAAAAGAAAATCAATATTGCCATGAGCAACTCCTTTGGATTCGGAGGGCAGAACGCCTCGCTACTGTTCAAAAACGTGGGGTCAGACCTTTGATTTTAGGATTTCTTTCCGCTATACTAGGACATCATGGCGAGACCATTGCGGTTGGAATTCGAAGGAGCCCTCTATCACGTCACCAGCCGTGGCAACGCAAGAGAGAGTATCTTTCTCGATGATGTTGATCGATCGCGATTCTTCAGCATCCTGGCTGATGTTGTCGACAGATTCGGCTGGATCTGCCATGCATATTGCCTGATGACAAACCACTACCACCTTCTCATCGAGACACCTGATACTAACCTGTCTCGCGGGATGCATCTTCTCAATGGCGTGTACACCCAGTGGTTCAACCATCGTCACGACAGGATCGGCCATCTCTTTCAGGGACGTTTCAAAGCGATCCTTATCGAAAAGGAGAGCCATCTGCTGGAGGTGGCCCGCTACATAGTGCTCAATCCGGTCCGCGCGAAGATGGTCAAGAGCATGCGTGACTGGCGGTGGAGCAGCTACCACGCCACGGCTGGCCACGTGGGTGCGCCTTCGTTTCTCACGACAGGATGGATTCTGTCTCAGTTTGATGCGGACCCGAAGCGTGCCGTCCGGGCCTACCGGCAGTTCATTCAGGAAGGGCGAGGGATCGATCTGTGGGATGGATTGAGAGCTGGATCGCTATTAGGAAGCGATGGATTCGTTGACAAGCTGCGGCCTTTCCTCAAGGAGAAACCGATCGATCCAGAGTACCGCAAACGCGAGCGCTTTGCCGCGCGGCCGAGCTTGGAGGAGCTGTTCAGCGATGTCACCGACAAGGCAACGCGCAACCAGCGGATCTACCAGGCGATACGCCTTTATCACTACACGCTGCAAGAAGTGGGAGAGCATGTGGGGCTGCTGTACTCAACGGTCAGTGTAATTGCGAAACGCGTTCATGAGAAGACAAAATCCTAAGATCGAAGGTCTGACCTCATATCATTACTTTCAACAATTCTACAATAATGAAGGAGATCAATTTTCTGTTCATGATTATTGTTTACCTCAATAAACAGTTATACATGTTATTGTTTACTTAGCAACACAATCACTGATGGTTTGCTAGTAGCGACGCTGGGCAGCAGAACAGAACGTGGCAGACAAGCTGCTCACGCTACGAAAGAGCCAGAGATCTTGAGTTCCTTTATCTCACGATAGCCCTCCAATCGCGCTATAATCGTACACAGGTCATAACAAAGGAGCGTGAAATAGAGCATGCTTAGCACCTATACCAAAGTATATGAAGATTAGCTCCGGTTACATGGGTCAATTGGTCGAGCGGCCTGAAGTCATCCGCGATGGGGAGAGCCTAGAAGAGTGTCAGGGGACAACTAGAAGATGCGCTGCGCAAAGGATCCATTATACCAAGCAACAAACCGCGAGTTGACATGACGTATATGCAAAGCACGAGCGCAAGCGCAGCTTCTGGTCGAAGTACGGTACGTGAGACGAGTGAAGAATTACGAGGATTCCGAATCGGAAAGATGTGCTACGGAGACTCCATGCTTAAGGCTGATTGTTGGAAACCTATGGGTCCTTCAAAACTGCGTGATGAAACGCAGGTCGTTTCCGAAGAAGAGGCGGATGTCGTCGATCCCGTAGCGGAGCATCGCCATCCTCTCGATCCCTAAGCCGAAGGCAAATCCGGTCACTGCTTCGGGGTCGTAGCCGACGTTTGTCAGTACCGCCGGGTCGACCATCCCTGCCCCCATGATCTCCAACCAGTCTTCCGCGCCGGGGGCGCGCATGTGGACCTGCACAGAGGGCTCGGTGAACGGGAAGAAGTCGCCCGACAGGCGCATCTCGTACCCCTCGCCGAAGAATTCGTGGATGAACACCTCCAGCAGGTACTTCAAGTTGGCAAGCGACAGCCCCTCTTCGACCCACAGTAGCTCGACCTGATGGAAGACAGGAGAGTGGGTGGCGTCCTGCGTGTCGCGCCGGTAGCAGCGACCGGGGCAGATGACCTTCACCGGCGGCTTGGTCTGTTCCATCACCCTGATCTGCACTGGTGAGGTGTGCGGCCGTAGGAGCGTCTCGGCGTCGATGTAGAATGTGTCCCAATCGTCGCGTGCGGGGTGATCGGCTGGGATGTTCAGCGCCTCGAAGTTGTGGTACTCATCCTCGATCTCCGGTCCGGCAGCGACATCGAACCCCATGCGCAGGAAGATTGACTCGATCTCCTGCTGCACCTGCGTCAACAGATGCTTGTGCCCAAGTGGATGATAGACGCCGGGGAGGGTGAGGTCGATCCGCTCGGAGGCGATCTGCTCATCGAGGGCAGCACTTCCTAGCTCCTCATGCCGGGAGGCAAATATCGCGTTTGCCTCATGCTTTAGGTCGTTTAAGAGCTTTCCTGCCGCTGCCCGTTCGCCCTGCTCGACCTGTCCTAATAACTTGAACAGCTCAGAGATCTTCCCCTTTCGCCCGAGGAATTCTATGCGGAACGTCTCAAGCGATTCCAACGTGTTCAACGCCGGAACCTGGCTGTTGAGATCGTCCTTAACACGCGAAATCCGCTCGCGCAATTCTGTTAGCTCGATCATGGGGTGATTCTACAAAGTGGGTGCAGCTTTGACAAGGCCGTGTGTGGAGCGTATCCTCGTTTTCTGATGGCACCCAAGGCACAAATGGGCACCAAGAGATAGGGGGAGTGAGATGAATTACAACAAGCGTCGCGAAGTACTTACAAAGAAGATAGATGCTGATGCCTTCCTGGTATACAACATGGAAGGATCGGACTTTCCGAGCATGTACTACTTAACAGGTTTCACTGGCGAGGGGGCACTCGTTGTGTCGACAAATGGGCCTCTTCTGATTACAGATTCGCGCTACACCGAGCAAGCGAAGCGCGAAATCCCGAATGTTCCTGTGCGCCAGGTGAGCGGATCGTACCTCGATGAGATTGGCGCCGCAATCAAGGAGAGCGGTATCGCCCGTCTCGCGCTCTCTGGAGTTCGTATGAGTTGCTCCATGGTGAATAAGCTGCGCGAGAAGGCTAGTGCTGAGATCATCATCACCGAGGATCCGGTAAACGACTTGCGGCGGATAAAGGAGCCAGAGGAAATTGAACGCATCCGGGCGGCGGTTAAACTCACGGAAGAGTCGCTCGATGAACTGGTCCGGGGAATCAAAGTGGGGATGAGCGAGCGCGAGCTGTCACTGCGCCTGGAGTTCATCATGCGCGAGAAAGGAGCAGAGCAGGTGGCGTTCGATCTGATCGTCGCTGCGGGAGAAAACGCGGCTTTGCCTCATTATCAGCCGGGGGGCCGCACCCTGAAACAAGGCGATCTGCTTCTATTCGACATCGGGGCAAAGCTTGACAGGTACTGCGCGGATATGACGCGTGTCTTCTCGGTGGGAAAACCGACTGCCAAAGCGCAGGAGATCTACAACATTGTCCTTGCTGCCAACATGGCTGGTATTGCCGCCGTCTCCGAGGGAGCAAGCGGAAAAGCGGTCGATGCCGCAGCGCGCGATCTGATCACAGCAAAAGGTTACGGTGAGCACTTCCAGCATGGCCTCGGACACGGGGTCGGACTGGAGGTGCACGAGGGTCCACGTCTATCGCCGATGAGCACGGACACGTTGGAGGCGGGGATGACGGTCACTGTGGAGCCGGGGATCTACATTCCTGGGTTCGGCGGAGTGCGCATTGAAGACCTGACGGTTGTTACCAAAAACGGGTGCGAGGTACTGACAAGCTTCCCTAAGGAAGAGCTGGTGCAAGTTGGCTAGTAAAAAACGTGATTACTTTCTTGGTGTGTCGCTTTTCCTGGTCCTTGCGCTGATGGGAGGGTGTTCGCTTTTTGATACCGGTCCGGTGGCACAGTTTAATGTGCAACCGGTGGTGATCTATGCGGGAACAAGCGTTACATTCGATGGTTCCGCCTCCTATGCGCAGGCTGCCATCGTTTCCTACCACTGGACATTCGGCGACGGACAGGAGGCGGATGGACAGAAGGTAGATCACATCTACACGCAGACCGGGACCTACACCGTCACGTTGAAAGTGCACGACAGCGCGGGGCAGATGGCATCTGTAAGCAGCCAAGCCGTCGTCTACGCCCAGAGCGGGAGTACGATTTTTCACGACGACTTTGCCGATGGCGATGCCGCGCTCGATCGTTGGCAGCTTGACCCACAGTGGGCAAGCGCCGGCGAGGGGACGATTGAGAACCTGTCCGGCGGACACGGCTATGTGTTGCACATTCACAGCGGGGGAGATCGCTGGCAACGCCGCTACGTAAGCGTGGACCTCCCACCGCTGCGGGTCGGGCAGAGGCTTGTCTTTACCTGCGAGGCTATGATGAGCAAGACCAAGGACTCCCAGATGCTTGCCATCTACCCGCTGCGAAAGTCACTCGATGCACCCACTCCTGGGCTCCCCTACTACCTGTACACCGATGCCGGCGGCGGGGCGCAGATCCATGAGGTCGATGCGTACGGGACGGATGTCAGGCACCCCTTGCCATTCATCCCCGGTGTCTACCTGTGGTACACGTACAAGTTTATCTTCTCCCCAGATGGCTATGAGTTTTACATCAACGACGTCCTCTACGCCTCCGGGACGAGTGGAGCGATGCTAAAGGATGGTGGAGAGTGGCTAATTGTCCTTGGAGATGAGAGCCACGCAGAGGCGTGCGACGCCTACTTCGACAACATCGACCTCAGCGTTGAGGAGTGAAGGTTCTGCATCGAATCGATAGTTGCCTCGGATGTCAGTTTGCTCAGGATTGATGGCCATAAGGATTCACCACGAAGGACACGAAGGGCACGCAGAATGGAACGGGGTGAGCTGTCAAGGGCGATGATTACCTGTGCAATGTCCCCAAACTTGGGACTGAGATCAGATGCTTTGTCCTTCTGCGCTTCGCGTCCTTCGTGGTGAAATGGCTCTGCTCGTGTATGAGAGGCTCCGTGTTTCAGCGTCTCTGCATGAGTGTCCGGTTGAAACGACAAAGAGCCGGAGTCAACGATGGAGAATGAGTCTGGATCGTTCAAAGACGCATCTTGCGCTATAATGGTGTCACTATGGCAGTTGTAAACAAGATCGGTAAGATAATGAAGCGCAATCATGCCCTGGTGAGCTTTAACCAGGGCCGGATTACCCACGCCATTCGGCGGGCGGCTGATTCTATTGGTGGGTTCGAACAGGACTATCTTGAGGGGATCAACGATCGAATCTTCACTGCCGGTGCGAACGACGAGGGGATAGCTGAGTTTCTCGCCGATCTCGTCGTTGTCGTCCTAAACGGAGATCCACACCATCTAGTGGCGAATTTTCCTCCGAGCGTGGAGGAGATCCAGGACACTGTGCTGCACGTCCTGCACAGTACCGGGTTCACGCGTTCTGCCGATGCCTACACAGCGTTTCGCTGGGGGCATCACTGGGTGCGGCAAGGGGCGATTACGCAGGAACAGTTTGTGCGCAATGGATATCCCGCCTCTCAGATGGATCCGTTGCTGGCGTGGAATCGCTCGCATGGGTGCGATACGGTCGATGGCTTAAACGAGATCGTCAGAAGCGGAGGGATCAAGCATCTGATTGATGACTCCCTGGCGGTGTATGAGGATTCCTTAGACAAGGCAGCATCAAGGGTCGTTGAGCGGATGGAAGCCGGAGATGAGATCAAGATGATCTGGGTGAGCGGACCGTCTTCATCCGGGAAAACGACGACCACGGTCAAGCTGACCGATCGTTTGCGACGAGAAGGTTTACGTTTCCTCATGCTGAATCTCGACGACTACTTCTGGCCGTTGATCGAGCACCCTAGCGACTGGATAAACGATCGCAACTTCGAGACACCGGAGGCGCTCGATATTCAACTCCTCAACGAACACCTGCGTGCTCTTCTTTCTGGAGATTCTATCGACAAGCCGGTCTACAGCTTCAAGGAGGGGAGGCGCGTTGGGATGAAGAAGGTGTCGCGCGAGCCGGATCAAATCTTGCTCCTTGACTGCCTGCACGGTTTCTACCCGCCGCTGACTGAAGGGATCGATGCACAGGTAATCTTCCGGCTGTACATCGAGGCGATGAACCCCCTGTACGAGAGCGCGGTAATGAAGCCGCTGGTAGAGATGGACTGGAGCGGCGAGCGCCTGACCCGCTTTGAAGATGTGCGCCTCTTGCGTCGATCGCTGCGCGACGTCGTGCACCGCAATCATCCACCACTCTCCACTCTTCTGCATTGGCACTACGTGCGCGAAGGAGAGCTGTTCTCCATTATCCCGCTCAAAGGAATGGCCGATTACGTGGTGAACGGGGGAATGCCGTTTGACCTGCCTGCGTTGAAGCCATTCTTCTCTGGCCAAGACAGTATCTGGCCGGAAGCGAGCAGCCTCGATCAGTATGCGTCGTTCCTCGATGCGCGCATTCGCTATCAACGGGTGAGCAAGCTTCTCGACGCAATCGAAGGCCTGAGTTTGGATCAAGTGAACGACCTCTCGATCATCCCCGGCGATGCGGTTGTGCGAGAGTTCATCGGCGGGAGCACGGTGAAGATTCCCCACAACGAATGAGGTGACAAGATCGTATGCCAGCGAACCTGACGGCTGACTTCTTGAAGGCGCGTAAGGAACTGCGCGCAGCAAAGGACCCACAGGCCAAGCTCGCGGCGCTTGAGAAGATGCTTGCCACCATCCCCAAGCACAAGGGGACGGACCACATGCAGGCTGACATCAAGCGGCGGATCGCTAAGCTGAAAGAAGAGGACACGAAGTCATCGCATCACAAGGGCCCGCAGCTTGACCACATCGAGCGTGAGGGTGCGGGACAGGTCGTTCTCCTTGGCCCGCCGAACAGCGGCAAATCGAGCCTCCTTGCTGCGCTGACGAACGCGCACCCCGAGGTCGCCGATTATCCGTACTCAACTGTTATTCCTCTCCCTGGGATGATGCTCTACGAGGACGTGCAGATACAGCTCGTCGATCTTCCACCGATAAGCGCGGAATTCAGCGAGTCGTGGCTGTACAGCCTCGTGCGGCAGGCGGATCTCTGTGCCCTTGCCCTTGATGGCAGCAAACAGGTCGAGGAACTCGCCGATGATGTGGAAGAGATTATCCTCTTGCTAGAAGAGCACCATGTTAGGCTCGTGCAACGACGGGAGAGCACGGAGGAGGACATGCGTGTGCGCGATGTGCCCTGCCGGATCGTCCTCACACGGGGAGATTTTGGTGACCTCGCGGCTAGGGTGGAGGAACTCTCGGATCTCTTCCCGGTGATTGTTGTATCACCAGTTGATGGAACGGGGCTAGACGCGCTGCGTGAAGAAATCTTCCTCGCGTTAGATGTTATTCGCGTATACACAAAGCTACCGGGCAAAGCCGCGGATATGGTGGAGCCGTACGTCCTTCCCGCGGGAAGCACAGCGCTAGATGCTGTGCGTACGGTGCACAGGGACTTTGTGGATCGCCTCAAGTACATCCGTGTATGGGGCTCGGGCCGGTTCGATGGCCAGCAGGTTCCATCGACTCACACGCTGGCAGACAGGGACATCATCGAGATCCACCTAAGCTAGAGCCGCTCAGGATCGATGTCGATCTCGACCGCGCCCGTTATGTCGTTGCTCACTTGGGCGCACGCTTCACGCACCGCCTCGCGATCTTTACCCTTGATCAGCACAACATCGCGAGCGCGCTGTCGCGGGTGGGGGGCTGGTCCGATGATCTGCACCTTGCATTTGTTCAGTATGTTAAGTAGTCGATCAGAGTTTCTCGTGTGGGGCACGATGATGCGTGCGAGGTGTGAGAATGGAGGGTAGAACATGGCCTTCCGTTCGGCGATCTCACGGTTGTAAAGCAGATCGTAGTCTCCGTTAGTGGCTGCGGCAATTGCATAGTGGTCCGGATAGCTCGTTTGGATCATTGTAGCTCCTCCTGCGTCCAACCGTCCGAATAGGCCTGTAAGATACTGATACGTCCGTTCCGCGGCACGGAAATCCGGTCGAGCAAGGATCGCATCGAGTCCAGTTGCCGCTGCCAAGCCAAGACCGGGTATCACTGGTCCTTTTGTGGCGAGCGGTGTAGCGACGATGATCTGCGCTGCACCGTCGATCGCGCCTTCGGCTCGCGCGAGTGCTCCCTTGCTTGCTAGCGATGTCCGATCGATGCGCGCAATCGTAGCGTTTGGGAATCGCTCCCGCATTATCTGCTCGATGCGCTCGCTCCCGACCCCGACGAAGCGCAGGCTACGCGCTCCGCAGTTCGGGCAGGCCATGCGCGGCTGCGTGGTCCCGCACACGCGACAGACAAGCTGAGCTGAGCGCACGTCGTAGGTAAGGTTGGCTCCACAGTTTGGGCAGCGAAGCGGCTGACCACACTTTTTGCACAGTACTGCCTGGAAGTAACCACGCGCGTTCACCCCAATCAGAATGCGTCTTCCCGCACTGAGCGTTTCAGTGATGGCATCGATGAGAGGCTCGCTCAATGGCCCCTTCTCTTGCTTCATGTCAACGATTCTCGTACTTGTCTGCTGAATAGGGACGCGAGTGAGCGCCATCTCGCCCTGTTGTGCGCGGTAGAAGGTCTCGATCGACGGTGCGGACGATCCGAAGATCGCCTGTATGTCGGTCTTGCGAGCAACCATATCGCGTGCGTGATAGTGAGGGATCATCTCGTCCTGCTTGTAGGAGCGGTCCTGCTCCTCATCAACGATGACAAGACCAAGTTGAGAGAACGGCAGGAATATGGCTGAGCGTGTTCCAACAACAATGCGTGCCTCACCGCGCGCTACATCGTTCCACACGCGTCCTCTCTCTCCTTCGGGAAGAGCGCTGTGATAGATCGAAATAGGTATCGTGAGTAATCGCTGAAGATTGGCGAGTACCGCTCGTGCAATAAGGATCTCCGGTTCCAAGATAAGTGTAGACTCACCATTTAGATGTGCCTCCTTGATTGCGCGGACGTATTCATCCATCCGCAAGCGCGAGAAGAGCAGCATGTGCCGATGTGTCTCCCCTTGAGCTTTGACAGCGGGCCTTTCCGCGAGTGCTGGGCTAGGAGATGCAGGCCCGACCGGAACCTCCCTAATCAGAGCGAGGTCGATCAATCGATTGATGACGCTTGCGCTGGTCTTCAGCTCTCGCTTCAGAGTGCCTTCCGCGCACGCGTCTCCTCTTGCCAAGAGTGCGCGGAGGACCTCCGCTTGGCGGGGAGCACGCTTGGAGAGGGTTTGGATGTTTGCCGTGATTTCATCGAGTTTTCCGACAGGCCTCAAGTACCTTTCTCTGTGGCTGCTTGCCTTGCTCGGCAGAAGGCGATTCACGAATAGCCCCGCCGGTGATAGGTAGTGTACGGCTGTGTCCAAGCAGACGGCAAGGGAACTTGAGGTGAACGATGGGTCGGGTTTAACTTCCAGAACCGGCTCCAACTCGCCCGGCTGGTTGCTATCTTCTGTCAGTGACAGAACGACCCCTGCTCTCTCCGATCCGTGGAAGCGAACGACCACGCTCTTGCCGACACTGATTTGCTCTGCTACATCATCGCCTACCGCGAAGTCGAACGGGTGATCTACCGGGATAGGAAGCAGGACGTGGGCGATCACGGGGCTACCCGCTCCAAGTAGCCGAGCATCCCGCGAACGGACATCGCAAGCTCGGGACGGAGTTCTTCAGTAAAACCACTTGGCACAAGGCGTGGATCGGCTAGCACGTCATCGATCAGTTCCGCAGGCGCCATGCGCCCGCGTCGCGCGTCGATCCCCTCTGCCCAGTGTTTTAAAAGGTTGGCGTAGGCAAGGAGCAGGGAATCCGCGTTCCCACCGCGGCCGAAGTGCGTGTAGAAGATCTCTTTGGGGTGGAGTAAGCGGAGCCTCTCGATTGTCTCAAGGCTGACCTCCAGGTCGAAGCTCGGCGGAGGTGTTGTGCAGTAGAGGACTCCATTGCGCAGCGCACCGGCGGCATCCCCAGCAAAGAGAATGCGTTCATTTGGTTCGAAGAAACAAAGGTGGTGCGGGGCGTGTCCAGGAGAGTAGATCGCCTCGATGATGATCCCATCTCCCAGGTCGAAGCGCTCGCCGTCCGCTGCGGCGTGCACTCGCCCTCCGTCAATTGGGATTGCCTCCCCGTACAGGGCGAACATGTCTCCTGTTGCCTGGCGCACGCTCTCTACCAGGCGGGTGGGATCGATCAAGTGCCTTGCGCCACGCGGATGAACGACAACCTTGGCGTGCGGATACCTGCGCGCCAGTTCTCCTGCCCCACCGGCATGATCGAGGTGAACGTGGGTTATAAAGATGTAATCCAGAGCAACATCAGGCAAGGCGTCGATGATGTAGGGGGCGGAGAGGGATGTACCTGTCTCTACCAGAGCATCTTGCGTACTGTGCAGGTAGTATGCTGCTCCCGCGCGCATCCTGCCAAACTGATGTGTATCGATGATCATAGGAAGGGACAAAGCTATCACCTCGATAACGATTCTACATGAGGCCAAGCTTAAGCGCGAGGATGAGGAGAGCACTTGCGATAATGCAGCTAGCGAGCGATGTTATTGCCCCACTTCTGGCCCATATGTGAAACGTAATTGGACTGTCCGTCCGTTCGCTAATCGAAACCGTAAGAACACTTGCAGTGGAACCGATCGGTGTTCCGTTTCCACCAAACCCAACGCCAAGGGCGAGCGCCCACCACAGAGGGATCACGTTTACTCCCTGACTTCCCAGGCCGGCGATGATCGGTAGCATGGCGATGGTAAACGGGATGTTGTCAACCACGGCTGACATGATCGCACTGATCCACAGCACTGCGAGCACGGCGATGATCATCCCATGTTGCGTCAGCGCGCCGATCTGGGTTGCAATCAATCTGAGTGCTCCCGCCGCCTCCAGTCCTCCGACGATGATAAACAGGGAGACAAAGAAGATGAGTATGTCCCAGTGGACCTCCTGCAGTATCTCATCAAGCGATGGGCGTATCCAGACAAGGCCGACCGATGCGCCGAGCAACGCGACAAGTCCGGGGTTGAGGTGAAGTAGATCGTGGACGAAGTACAGGGCGATCGTGCCGGCAAGGACGATGAGGATCTGCTTGGCGGTCTTGCGGTCCGTGAGGGCCCGTGCCGCATCGAGGTGAGCAAGTTGGGGGAGGTTCTTCGGTGGTTGTCTAAGTTGCCTGCGGAAGATGAACAACAGCAGCGCTTGCACGATCACCCACACGACGAGAACAATCGGCGCCAGGTGGACGATGAAGCTGTTGAAGGAGAACCCCGCGGCTGAGCCGATGAGGATGTTCGGGGGATCGCCGATGAGTGTGGCAACGCCTCCGATGTTCGACATCAATGCCTCCCCGAGCAGGAGGGGTACCGCGCCTATTCCGATTACCTCGGCGATAGACAGGGTAACAGGCGCCACGATGATTATCGTGGTAACGTTGTCCAGCACCATGGAGACGAGGCTTGTGAACAGGCCGAGGAGGAGCATCAACTTCCACGGGCTTCCGTGTGTACGCTGGGCGACGCGAATGGCGAGGTAAGTAAACAGGCCGGTCTTCTTGAGGACGCCTACGATAAGCATCATCCCGAGAAGAAGAGTGATTGTATTGAAGTCGATAGCTTCTACTGCTTCTACGTCAGTATAGAAACCGAGCCATGTGCCGACAATGATCATCAGTACCGCGCCAACGAGACCGACGATCGTTCGATGGATTCTCTCTGAGAGTATCCCTACATAGGTGAGGACGAATAGCAGTGACGAGACGACAAGCGGCCATGTTCCTGAATTCATGAACAACCATCCTACAGCATACACACAGGCCATGCAATGGAAGAGAAGGCTCTCCCTTTGGAAGACAAGCTGCCGGCGATGCTGCTCCCACCATCAAGCTTGCTGCAATGCACCATATGAAAAAACAGGCGAGCCCAAGATCTGGGGCTCGCCTGCGGAGGCACGCCTATAAGGCACAAGGAGGTGTAGAGTCTACAGGCGCAACACAGTAAGGAGGTGGTGATTGGTGTTCATGTGAACGCTACTCCTGTGTAGATGGATTGAGCGAAGAGATATATACCTTGCGCATGCGATATGGTTTGGCAGCTCTGGAGGGATGACGCGTGTACAGATGGATCGTTAGAAATTACCCCCAGATCTTCTTCTGTTTGTCGTTGTAGGCAGGTATGAAATCGCCCGGAGAGAAACAGATAAAGAGTACCATCCAGAGCCGCCTTGTTGAAACCTTTTGCGCTACAAGCAGCATAGCGTGTCTCGCCTGTAAGGTAGACCAATAGTTGAACAAAGAAAGGATGATCGAGATAGAATACGTTATCGCAGAGACGATAATCATTGCATAAAAAGAAAAAACCACGAGGATGACGAATTAGACGCGTTGGAGTAAAACAATAGAATGCCGCGAGTATCCGCTGCACACCAAGATTTGCTAATAACACAAAAATGAACACCACTTTCGGCGGCGCGGCGACCATAGATCCCTCCCTTTAGGCCCGTAGCTTTGCGTCCCCAGCTTTCGCATGGGTTTGCTATTATCGAGTACATCCATTTCTATCATAAAACGCGGCGAAAGTCAACCTCTTTTGCCTTGCTGTTTTTTTGTTCCCTGAGTGAGTGTTGGGCTGCGATCAAGTAAAATGCCTTCATGGCGGGGATATTCCCTGCGGAGAAGTGCGAATAGTTCCAGGTGAGGAAGGATGCATGACTGATGAGAAGTTGCTTTTAACCGATGCGATACTGGAGACAGCAGAGAACATCTTACGTGCTGGGCCGATATGCGATGAATGCCTTGGCCGCGCCTTTGCCAAGGTGGGCTATGGCCTTTCCAATGCCGAGCGCGGCAGGGCGGTGCGAATAGCTCTGAACAGTCGCGGGGTAGGTGCGAAGAGCGGAACCTGCTGGGTGTGCGGTGGGCTCTTCGAGTCTGTGAGGGACTGGGCGGAGAGAGCACAGGCCATGAGCGAGGGGATCGAGTTTGATTCCTACTTGTTTGGGGTCAAGCTCTCCGCGCGGATCAGACAGGGTGAGAAGCTCTACCTGGAACGCTACCCGACTGGCACCCACGAACCGCTAAAGCATGCATTCAATCGTGAAGTGGGGAAGGCATTCGAATCTCTCGTTGGTCACGCCACCGTCGATCTTGAGCGGCCCCACTTGTCGTACGTGATCGACCTTTCCGCTGACCGGATAGAACTCAAGGTCCGCTCGTTGTACATCTACGGCAGATATCAGAAGTTCCTGCGAGGGATTCCGCAGACCCGCTGGCCCTGTCGGAAGTGTGGTGGTGTGGGCTGCGAAGCGTGTAACTTCACCGGCAAGCAGTATCCAGAATCGGTGGAGGAGCTGATCGCCGCTCCGTTTCTTGTAGCAGCCGGTTGCGATACTGCTTATCTGCATGGGGCGGGACGCGAGGATATCGATGCTCGCATGCTCGGTAGCGGCCGGCCGTTCGTCCTCGAACTTGTCGCACCGCACGTGCGCAGCCTTGACCTTGTAACGCTAAAAGAGCAGGTGAACACGACGCAGACAAGGAAGGTAGAAGTGAGCGATCTACACTTTGTCTCCCACGACACGGTGGCTCTGGTCAAGGAGACGCACGCCGAGAAGACATATCACGCCGTTGTTTCACTCTCCTTGCCAGTTGATGAAAAGCGACTGCGAGCGGCCGTGTCATCACTCATCGGCCAGATCAATCAGCGTACGCCACAACGCGTGGCGCACCGCCGTGCCGACCTTGTCCGTATCCGGCGCCTGATCGATGCACAAGTGAAGGTCCTCTCCGAGCAGGAAGCCGAACTCGTTCTGCGCGGCGAGGGTGGTCTGTACATTAAGGAGCTTGTCTCCGGGGATGATGGAAGGACAACTCCCAGCCTGGCGAGCGTGCTAGGTGTAGGGGCACGAGTAAGCGAGCTCGATGTGATCGATGTCAGCGCGAAGGGGTTCCCCGATCTCGTTTGAAGAATACCCTACCTGTCGCGTAAAGTTTATTATCGCGACGAGGAGACGCACGATATGAGCGAAACAGCAGAGCAGAGACAGACCACGAGCGAGGGGCTCTCCCCCGATACGGTTGACATCCTCAGCATCTACTTTCGCGAGATCTCCCGCTTCTCGATCCTTTCGGTAGAAGAAGAACGTGAGGTGGCGCGCGCCATGGACGATGGAATAGATGGGGCGCGCGAGCGGTTGATCACCGCTAACCTTCGACTCGTGGTGAAGATCGCAAAAGAGTACGCCGAGGCTGGCCTCCCTCTACTCGACCTGATTCAAGAAGGAAACGTAGGCTTGATTCAGGCGGTCGATCGCTTCGAGGTGGAGCGAGGCTACAAGCTGAGCACATATGCCTCTTGGTGGATCAGACGGGCTATCTTAAGTGCGATCACCGACTACTCGCGCATGATCCGTATCCCAGACTACCTATTCCGTGCCGTGCGTCGGTTAGAGCAGATGCGCGCACTGGGACGTGAGGGGAACACGAGTGACGAGGAGATCACAAAGGCTCTGGGGATGTCCGTCGAACGACTGCGGCAGATCGAAAAACAGGTGAACGAGATCACCTCTCTCGACCGTGTCCTCAGTGGCGAGGGTGAAGAGGTGTTGGAGGACATCATCGAAGATCAATCGGCCCTCTCCCCGGAGCATGAGGCGCTGCGGCTGCTCTTCCACGACGAACTTGAAGGAGTTCTCGACGCTCTCCCGGCCAGGCAAGCGTTCGCTTTGAGATTGCACTACGGAATCGAAGATGGCTCCCCGTACAACCTGTCCGATGTCGCGAGGATCATGTCGATCAGCCGCGAGCGAGCACGTCAGCTCGTAAAGCAAGGGATGAGCAATATCAGCGAGAAGTGGGGTGAACACGCCTTCGACTTCTACCGAGACCTGCTCAACGGTTGACCGCTCAACTTGAACGGGCGCGAAGGGCAAAACCAGCGGCACTTTCAATCGAGAGATCGCTCGCTATGCGAAACACCGACAACCACGCTTGGTCGTCCAACTTGCATCCTCAATATACGGAGCGGTGATAGAGACCAAAGCACTACGCACTGGAGTTGATTTCTGCTCATCTAAGTGTACACTTAGGTGGTCATAAGGGAGGGATCCAAGTGTTCAAGAGAGCTATTCCTATTACCCAGGCGCGTCACGAACTTAGCCGCCTTCCAGAGGAGTTTGTTGAGGACGACTCCTCCGATGCGATAGCGATCACGCGTCGTGGCAAGCCAGTGCTAGCTGTCCTGCCATGGGATCTGTACGACAGTTTGGTGGAAACCCTGGAGATACTCAGCGATGAGGATCTCATGGCGGCTGTGCGGCAGAGCATCAAGGAGATGCAGGCCGAAGAGCTCATCCCGTGGGATGAGGTCCGAAGCACCCTCTAGCTGATCATGGTCTCCTACCAAGTCTTCCTCACACTGCAAGCCCGGCTCATGCTCCAGGGGATCAGCGATGGCCGGATACGTGACATGCTTGTTCGTCGCATTGATGGCCTATCCAAAGATCCAACGAAGAAGGGGAAGGCATTGGTCGCTGAGCTCAGTGGCTTTCGTAGCTTGCGTGTTGCCAGGTACCGCGTGCTCTACAAGGTGGACAAAGAAAGGGTGATCATTGTCGCGGTGGGGATCCGCAGAGAAGGCGACACTAAAGACATCTACACACGAGCAAAGAAACTGCTCAGGCTAAAATTGATAGAGCTCCCCGAAGAAAAGCAGGAATAGACATAAGCATGTGTAGCGTGGTGGCTCGTCCACCACGTTGGATATCTTTCACCACGAAGGACACGAAGATCACGAAGGTATCATGAAAAAGCCATTGTAGCGTGCGCAGCTTGTCTGCCACGTTGGTGTGGAGCTTGCTTGCCCTGTGAAGTCTTACTTCACTGGGGTCTGCCACGTTTGATGGTGGCTTGCCCACCACGTTGGTATGCAGCTTGCCTGCAACGTCGATGCCATGTTTGTGTCCTTATGCCCTTGGTTGCGTCTGCCCCTTCATCTGTTCCAACAGTGCCTGGCCTGCCGTTGTCAGCCGATACTTCTGCTTGCTGCTGCGTGGCTTGTCGGGAATTGTCATTTCGATGAGGCCCGATTCTAGTGCCGGCAGCAAGTAGTTCTTACGGAAGTGCTCATCATTTTTCAGTTTAAGGGCTGTCTGTAGTTGCTTTCTGGTCATTTCGCCTGAGAGAACCTTCAGCAAGCGAACTTCCTGAGTACTTCCGTGGTACTTCCGTGGTGACTTCACCTGTGACTTCACCCGCAACTTGGTCCTGACTTAGATCCGACTTAGCGCCAACTTGTCGGGTTGCCCCCGCGTGAATGGGCAGACGAATCAAGAAATAGGTGCGAGCATCATCGGTTTCGAACTCTGGAGCAGGGGAGCCGTTCTCCGACATCACCCGCAATACCTTGGGAATTCCAGTGGAACGTCCCTCGGTGAGGTCGAGCTCTTTGAGGAACTCTCCGATTCGACGATTGCGGTAGCGGCGAGTGATTGCCTTGCCGGTGCGCAAATCCTCCATCTTGATAGACCGATCTGGGCCGGGGAAGCTTAGCACAACAAGATCATCCGGCGTAATTCGCACTTCGATCGGTTCACGCTCTTCGTAGGATCGATGATAGACGGCGTTGACCACAGCCTCCTCAATGGCGGGGTACGGGAAGTTCCAGAACCGCTCCGCTTCGGCACGATCGGGATGCTTAACTACAGTGCCATCTTCTTTTGATGTATTCACATCCCTATTCACACACAACAGCATACAGCCCAAAAAGCGTTCAGTCAAACAGTTGATGAGCAGCTGGCGAGGATTGCCTGAGGTGAATTTCAACCACGAAGGGCACGAAGAGCACGAAGAGCACGAAGGTATTATGAAAAAAAGCCATCGTAGCGTGTGGAGCTTGCCTCCCACGTTTGATGGTGGCTTGTCCACCACGTTTGGTGTGGAGCTTGCCTCCCACGTTGCTATGCCAAGAGACAATTTGCGCTGCAAAGCCCAACATCGAAGGCGAGCTTGACGCTACGCAAGCGCATAGTTCGTACGTTCTATCCACCTTGTCATCCCTTTCAGGGTTCTCGTGGTGTTTCCACCCGAGGTGAATTTACAACCATGAAGCGCGTGAAGAGCACGAAGGTATCAAGCACAAAAGCGTCCTCGCGCAGGGGCGCAGAGATGCAGAGTAAAGCAACTTTCATGCTTGTGTAGCGTGCGCAGCTTGTCTGCCACGTTGGATGGCAGCTCGTCTGCACGGTTTCGCATGAGAAGAACATTCTCCCGTAGAGGCTTGTCTGCGTTCGAAGGGCGGGCAGACACAGCGGGGAGATTCCTTCGTGATGAACGCGATCCAGAATATCGTCTCGTAAGTACCCGAAGGCCTTCCCGGAACGATCTCAGATGACATGCCAATGGAGATTTGTCTTCGCTGGCACGTGAGAGGGCAACCCAGCTACTGATACCAACGAAACGAGAGGTGCTTGCCACTTCAGCAGGAGTGGAGCGGATTAGCCTGTCGTCACATAACTTTATGTGACGACATGTGACGCGACGTCGCGCGGGATGAGAGGAGCTAAGCCTCATTCGTATTGTCTACGAGCGCCGCAACTAGGATCTCGATCCCCGGCTTGTCAGCGGGGCAAGGGCATTACGAACTTTGCCCTCGACAAAGCAAACCTCTCAGCAAGATCGGAACGAGGCTCACAAACCATCCGATTGCCTTCAAGCGTGCGCCGAGCGCATCCATCGCGTGCTTGTACGGGAATGTGTAAAGTTATAAACTAATAGCCATGTGTGAAAGAGATCGTCAGGAATGAACATGAGGACGTGTGCTTTGAATAGAACGTGCCAGGCGAGAAGCGGTGATCGATGAGCACCGATACGACTTTCTTCACTAACGAGTCCAATGCAACGTTGCTCGATCAGTTCAAGAAAGTGATGCAATCGGTGAGGTATTTTGACATACGTGATGATAAAAGATGCGAATCGTTAGGTTATGAGTAAATACCGGTTGTATGTAGATGAAGTTGGTAATCCAGATCTAGAAAGTTCCGATAATCTGAATCATCGCTTTCTCAGCCTTACAGGAGTAATCATTGATCTTGATTACGTGAGAGAGACTCTTCATCCTGAAATGGAAGCACTTAAAGCCAAGTACTTCAGTTCCCATCCGGACGAACCGGTCATTCTTCACCGCAAAGAGCTGCTGAATGCCAAGCCTCCTTTTCAAGCCCTAAAAAATCCGGAGGTGCGGGAAGCTTTTGATAAAGATTTGCTAACTCGCCTCAGACGGTGGGAATACACGGTAATCACAGTCTGTCTCGACAAGAAAAAGCATCGGGATACGTACGTGACGTGGCGTTATGATCCGTATCATTATTGCTTGAGAATTTTATTAGAGCGCTTCAATTTTTGGCTGAATCGGCATAACACGAGGGGCGATACTATGGCAGAGTCGCGGGGCGGGAAAGAAGACCGACGGCTCAAGAACTCATTTCATCGTCTTTGGGAACAAGGAACGGATTTTGTCGAGCCGGAACAGTTCGAGGAATCCTTTACAAGTCGGGAATTAAAGGTCAAACCGAAGTCAGCCAATGTGAGTGGCCTTCAACTGGCGGATATAATTGCTCATCCAAGTCGTGCTGAAATCCTGGATGAAAATAACTTTCTGGGACGACCTCTTGCTCCTTTTGCCAGACAGATCATCGAAATTCTGCAGCAGAAGTATGATCAACAGGGAGGGCGAGTTTTTGGCAAGAAATTCTTGTAGACAAGAAAAAGGCCCTTGCGGGCCCGATGGCTTACGCCATCCACCTCCGGAAATCCGGATTAATATCAGTATACATTTTATGGAGGGTCATATCAAGGAAAATGGGGAAGACCACCTTCGAGACTGGAAAATCTCTAATGGATAGAGAAACATATCTCGAAAAGATACGGAACGAAAGATCCATGAAGAATGCAGGCGGCTGGCTGAAGTGGAATTCTGATTGCCTGTCTTAAGTACTCGGAGCGTACAGGCAAACAGGGAGGTTTTGGAATAAGGATGAAAAGATGATAGGTCTATGCCCCGAATTTTCAGTTACATTGGGAAGCGGTGATCGATGAGCACCGATACGACTTTCTTCACTAATGAGCCTGAGGCAACGTTGCTCAACCGTTTCAAGAAGACACTCCAGACCACGCAGTACTTCGACGTGTTGGTCGGCTACTTTCGTACAAGTGGATTCCATCGCCTATAGGACGCCTTCGAGGGAATTGATAAGATCAGGATCTTGGTCGGATTGAGCGTCGATCGCAAGACGTACCAGATCCTCGAGGAAACGCGTGCACAAGGCGAATTTGACTTTGAATCGCACAGCAACACCAAGCGCCTTTTCTCCGAACGCACGATAACCGAGATGGATAACTCGGAAGATTCCTATGCCGTTGAAATTGGGATCAAGAAGTTCCTGGAATTCCTGACCACCGATTGCCCGAACAAGGATGAAGACATTGCTCATGGCGGCAACGGGAAGAAACTGGAACTACGCGTCTATCCAAGCGAGAAGATCCACGCCAAGGTGTACATCAGCCGCTATCATCCCGAGGATCGCGATTTCGGAAGCGTCATCACCGGGTCCAGTAACTTCTCCGAAAGCGGGCTCATCGCCAACCGTGAGTTCAATGTGGAACTCAAGAACCGCGCTGACGTCGAGTTTGCCCTGAATCAGTTTCAAAACCTGTGGAAGGACGCGGTGGATGTCTCTCAGGAATACGTCGACACGCTTCGCAAGGAAACGTGGCTGAGAGAGGACATTTCACCCTATCACCTGTACTTGAAGATGCTCTACGAGTATTTGAAGGAAGACATCAATCTCGACCAGGAGATCGAGTTTGATCTGCCCGGCGGGTATCTCAACTTGGAATATCAGAGACACGCTGTTGCATCGACCAAGAAGATCCTCGACGCCTACAACGGTGTATTCTTGGCTGACGTGGTCGGTCTCGGTAAGACATACATCGCTGCTCTTCTGGCACGACAGTTGCCCGGGAGGAAACTCGTCATCTGCCCTCCAGTGCTGCAAGAGTACTGGTACGAAACGTTCTCCGAATTTGGAGTGACGCGGTTTAAAGTGGAATCTATCGGCAAACTAGACCATATTCTGCAGGAGGGTGCTAAGAAGGTCGACTACGTATTCATCGACGAAGCACATCGCTTCCGAAACGAATACACGCAAGGCTTTGAGAAGATTCATGAGATCTGCTTCGGCAAAAAAGTGATCCTTGTATCCGCTACTCCTCTCAACAACACCCTCGACGACATCCACAGCCAGCTCAAGCTGTTCCAGATTCCGAGACGATCGACGATCCCCGGTGTCCCTAATCTTGACGGTCTTTTCGGGTATTGGCACAACCAGTTGGGTCAACACAGCAAGTCCGATCCCGAGTACGCTGCTCTCATGAAAGAGGGGGCAAAGGAAGTCCGTGAGAAGGTGCTGAAGTACGTGATGGTGCGCCGCACGCGAACGGAGATCAAGAACTACTTCAGCAAAGATATCGAGCAGCGCGGCCTGTCCTTCCCAACCATGGGAGACCCCAACCGCATCATCTACCGCTTTCCAGACGACGTAGATTCCACGTTTACCCGAACAATAAAGCTCCTCAAGGAGTTTCAGTACTCACGTTACACGCCGCTTCTGTACCTCGACCATCCAGTGTCACCCCTCGAACAACAGAGCCAGAAAAACGTGGGTGGATTCATGAAGGGAATTCTCGTAAAGCGCTTGGAGAGCAGCTTCTACGCCTTCCGTCGCACCCTGGGCAGGTTCATCACATCCTACGAGCAGTTCATCGAAATGCTCGCCAGTGGCACAGTTCTCATCGGTAAGAAGGTCAATGTGTACGACCTGCTGGATGAAGACGACGCTGACAATATCCAGCAACTCGTCGAAAAAGGCGAGCTGAAGAAGTACAGCTCCGATGAGTTCACCCCGAAACTCGTCGAAGACTTAGCGACAGATCTGCAACTTCTAAAAGAGGTTCGTAAGTTGTGGACAAGAGTCGATTCGGATCCTAAGCTCGAAAAATTCATGGCGGAACTACAGACGAATCCGAACCTGAAGGACCACCACCTTGTGGTCTTCACCGAATCCAAAGAGACCGGCGAGTACCTGTTTGACAACATCAATCAGCGTTTCCCAGGACAGGTCCTCTTCTATTCCAGTCAAGGCGGCAAGCATGCCGGCGAAGACAAGAGCGTTCCCGTGGCACGTAGGCTAATCAAGGAGAGCTTCGATCCCAACTACCACACCCGCAATGACAAGATCAGAATCCTGATCAGCACCGACGTGCTCGCTGAAGGGATCAACCTGCACCGCTCGAACACCGTCATCAACTACGACCTGCCTTGGAATCCCACCAAGGTCTTACAGCGAGTGGGGCGCGTCAATCGAGTAGGGACGAAACACCAAGAAATTCAGGTGTTCAACTTCTTCCCCACCGATCAATCGGAGCAAGAGATCGGGCTGGAAGCGAACATCAAGGCAAAGATCCAGGCCTTTCATGACACGTTGGGGGAGGATGCCAAGTATCTCACCGAGGAGGAGGTCGTCTCCACTCATCAACTGTTCGGAGACACCCTCTACAAACGCCTGTCCAACAAAGAAACCTACGAAGGGGAAGAGGAACAAGAAACGCGATCGGAGCTGAAGTACCTGAACTTCATCCGTGACATCCGCGACAATGATCCTGATCTGTTCGAGAAAGTGAAAAGACTTCCCAAGAAATCTCGGTCGGGAAGGGCGCTGGAAGGGAATGCCGAGCAATTACTCACCTTCTTCCGCAAGGGGAAGCTGAAGAAGTTCTTCATCGCCGAGAACGAGGGCGCGCGCGAGCTTCCGTTCTTGGAGGCGGTGAACCTGTTCGAGTGTGACAAGAGCACTGTTCGTAGCAAGATTCCAAGCACCTACTACTCCCTGCTCGACAAGAACAAGGCTGGGTTCGACATCATTCTCTCCGGCGAGCCTGTGGAGGCATCACGCGGGTCTCGCAACGAGAGATACATAACCAAACGGTTGAAAGCGAGGGATTTTCACTATTATCAGGGATTCACCGATGAGGATGAGGAATACATCCGGCAGGTCCTAGCGACCTATGAAGCCGGTATCATCCCTGCGAACACTACCAAACGGATCAAGAAGGAGATCGAGCGAGAACCCAACCCGCTTAAGGTGCTCGGGATCCTGAAGAAAGAGATTTCAAACACATTGTTAGAGAGGACTGAAAAGACTAAGACATCTAGCGACCGCACAAGACGAGAGGTTATCCTGTCCGAGTACTTGGCTGAAAAGGGGAGTGGATAGTGGATCAACAAGCAGCCAAGAGGCTGATCGAAAGCACGTTCAACAATTCTTTTGACGACGCGAAGTTCCGCGTATTCATCCGCAACCTGCTAAACGACATCAACGAAGCAAAGGCCTTCGAGCAACATGGCCAATTCATCCCCGATTCATTCAAGCCCTACATCACCCAATACAAACGTGTAGGAAAGTACTTCGATAATGATGGCAAGAGCCTGGACGTTCTCATCGTCTACTTACGCAAAGGATCATCGCTTGAACGTGCGCGTACCATGCAGCGCAATTTCGTGCGCTGGTTCCTCAATGGCGGACGTGGTGGAATTCTGAGGGACGCAGCTCTGGTGGCTTTCATCGCCCCAGGTGAAGAAGATTGGCGCTTCTCGTTCGTGCGTATGGAGTACAAACAGGAGATCACGGACTCAGGTTTGGTCAAAGTTCGTGAAGAGCTTACCCCAGCCAGGCGCTACTCCTTCCTTGTGGGAAAGAACGAGCCGAACCATACCGCACAACAACAGCTTGTGCCCATCCTGCAAGATGACCATCACAATCCCACAATTGATGAGCTGGAACACGTATTCAGCGTCGAAACGGTCACCAAGCAGTTCTACACCGACTATCGCGGTCTGTTCGAGAAGCTCACAGCAGAACTCGATAACATTGTTGAGCACAACCAACGGGTAAGAGAAGAGTTCGAAAGCAAGACCATCGATCCGGGAAACTTTGCCAAGAAACTCCTCGGCCAGATCGTCTTCCTCTACTTTCTGCAGAAAAAGGGCTGGCTCGGGGTCGGCAAGGACGAGCACGGGAACCTCAAACCGTGGGGGACTGGGCCGAAGAACTTCCTGCAAAGCCTGTTCAACAAGGAGTTTATCGAGTACGGCAACTTCTTCAACGACGTTCTGGAGCCGCTGTTCTACGAAGCCCTGGCGACTGAGCGTGGCGATGACTATTACTCCCAGTTTGGCTGCAAAATCCCGTTCCTGAACGGTGGTCTGTTCGAAGCGTTACACGACTACAACTGGCGAGAGATTCACGTCCTTTTGCCGAACGATCTGTTCCAGGAAATCTTCGAAACGTTCGACCTGTACAACTTTACCGTTCGTGAGGATGAGCCGCTGGAGAAAGAAGTCGCCGTCGATCCAGAGATGCTGGGAAAGGTATTCGAGAACCTTCTGCCCGAGAACCTCCGCAAGGGCAAAGGAACCTACTACACACCGCGCCCGATTGTCCACTACATGTGCCAGGAGAGCCTAATCAACTATCTCACTGGCGAATGCGAAGGGACTATCCCCAAAGAAGATATCGCGGAGCTGATCCGCCGCGGTGAATCAGCGGTGGAAAACGATGCCGTAAGTGTTCAAAAGCGATTGGAGAGGGAGAACTATAAAGGCGACTACAAGCCAATCATTCAAGATTCCGTATGTAGCAACGCACAGCTCCTCGACGATAAGCTCGCCGCGATCAAGGTGTGCGATCCGGCTGTTGGATCAGGAGCATTCCCAGTGGGAATGATGCACGAGATCGTCAAGGCGCGTAATGTGCTCACGTCCTACCTACCCGACAAGACCGGACGGGAAACGTACACTCTCAAGCGCCACTGCATCCAGGAATCCCTATACGGGGTGGATATCGACCCCGGCGCGATCGACATCGCCAAGTTGCGCCTGTGGCTCTCCCTGATCGTGGACGAAGAGGACTACAAGCAGATCAATCCACTCCCAAACCTCGACTACAAAATCATGCAGGGGAACAGCCTCATCGAGGACTTCCACAGCATCTCGCTCGACTTTGGGAAAGACGATAATGACGATCTGCTCGGTATTGACCCGAAGCTAGAAAGCCTGATCGAAGCCTTGCACAGCAAGCAGAATGCTCTGTTTAGCGCCAGGCACCCGGGCGAGAAAAAGCGGCTGAAAGACGAGGTGGAAGACGCGATCATGAGTATCTTCCACTACGAACTGGAGAAGAACATTGGCCCTTACCGCAACGAGCTAGAAGAGATCGAGAAGACGGCAAATCGGCCTGGGATCATCCGTGAACAGTACCTGCAAGAAGAAAAGCACAAACTGCAAAAGAGATACGGGATCGATCCCGAGGCCGTTGAGAATGAACTGCGCGAGATGACTCACGGTAACAAGCTACGCAGCTTCTTCCCCTGGCGGCTCTACTTCGCCGATGTATTCCAAAAGAAAGACGGGTTCGACGTTGTGATCGCCAATCCGCCGTATGTGGGATTTCAAGGACACAAAGAAGGCAAAGCCTATCTGATTGACAACTTCGTGTCTGCCTCGGGCAGATTTGATCTGTACTTACCTTTCATAGAGCAGGCGGTAAAACTTGGGCACGAGGGAGCGATAGGTTGCTATATTTGCCCTACGAATTTCATGAAGCGAAGCCACGGTGCGAAGTTACGCGAGTACCTTGTGCAAGAAGTCTCCATAGTTTCAGTAGTAGATTTTGGCGATTTCCAGATCTTTCAGGATGCACTCAACTACACAGGCATATTTCTATGGCAACGCAGAAAAACCTGTTCGCAATCTACCATTGCGTATAAGCGCGGCATAGTGGAAGATGACAGGCTGGTACTCGAAGGGTTTTCTTATCCTCAGGGTAAACTCAGTGAGGCAATGTGGATATTCAGAGATCCTCCGACGGAAGCTCTTGTCGAAAAGATTCGGACTGGCAGGGTTAAGAAGCTTGGAGAGTTGACGTCTGGAATCTCCGAGGGAATTGTCACAGGCAAGAACCCTGTATTTGAGCCTGTCCAACAAAGGGTGCTGCATGTATAACGCGGGCGGGTCTTTTCCCCTCCCTTCTTCTCCATTCATCGTGACTCCTCAATCGAGAAGTCGTAGCGGGTTCTTACCCCCTCAGTAGGGCA
>JALTFO010000294.1 GCA_027007005.1 Candidatus Bipolaricaulota bacterium
TCGACCTGGCGATCGAGGCCATCAAACGGGCGGGGATCGAGCCAATTATCACCCCTATCCGCGGCGGCACGGACGGCGCGCGACTCACCGAGATGGGACTTCCCACGCCGAACCTGTTTGCTGGAATGCACAACGTGCACGGCCCGCTCGAGTGGGCGAGCCTACAGGAGATGGAAAAGGCCGTCGAGACATGCCTCAACCTCGTCAATCTATGGGCTCAGGAGAAGAACAGGACGTAGAAGCAACAGGCATCTTGCTCCTAAGAATGTTTCGTGCTTTTGGAAAACTGCTTCTTGTGTGTAAGGCGTGTGACCAAGTGATTGCTTCGCCAAAGGGTTAATCTGTATATCTTACGTATACCCTTAAACACAGCATGAAACGGGACCTGCCACAGATGATTCACTCCCCAGAGTGTCTGAAGATACTGCAAAAAGCTTGCGGATGAGAGTTTGCTGTTACTGTAGATTGCCCGCGAATAACGGAGGTATAAAAGCGTCAACATGCGATATGGTGATATCGTATCCATTGCTTGCATGCGGATCTTATAGAAACGCCGCTCTTCCTCAGAAATAGGTGTGCTAGATAATCTTTTCAAGACATCTTGTGGAACCTCGACAGCCAATAGATCCACAAGATAGCGGAGAGATTCCTGTAATGGCAAGACCAAGTGAAGTCTCTGGCTGAGAACGATAAAACGATCCCAGTCTATCTTGTCCAAACTCGTATCAAGAATAGTCATGGCATCAGCCACCCAGCGGAATGGGGGTACACTGTTCCATCTGAGCCCATGAGCGCAGACGTGCAAAAATAGGTCTGTTGGGTTCAAAGAATGGGTAAATACACCATTAACATGGGTGCTTATAGCGCCACTCCAGAAATCCTCGTCAGCATTATTCTCACATCCTTCTGCTAAAGCATGCCAGTGAAGATCAAACTCGTGCCCCGTGTCGTCATAAAAGCCATGCGCGTGTCGCATCCAAAAAAATGTGTCCTTAACTTCCTTAGGAAACCCCGGCTTGGGTAACCATCTGTAACTCCTCAATAAGGAAACAGCAGCTGGAACGTCCTTAGGATGGATGAGAACGTCAAGATCCCCCATCGGTCGCAGGCCAGGATCTTTGTAATACTCAAGCGCCAGTACAACCCCCTTTAATAAAATTGTCTCGATGCCTGCTTCATGGAAGAGGTGTAATACTGATGATGCCGTGTGAAAGAGCATCTGGTTCTCATACCAGGTCAGTCGGTAGATCCCCTTGTACAGGTCCATAGCAGGAGATGTCACCCCTTGCTGGTCCAAATTTCGGTACAGGAGCGGCAGCAGACGCCTCGATGCGTAGTCTATATCATTTACGTCGACACGCGCCTCCCACTTTCGCCATGCATCGGTGGATGCCTGGTCGCGCAAAAGTGCCGCCCTCAATAGCAACTCTTGCTCCTCGGTCGGCCATATACCACCATGTTGGAACATACCCATGTTTCTCCTTACGAGGGATCTACAGATACTATACGCCCTTCCCGCAGGGAGTACGTCAGTTCTGTCTCTCGGACTATCCGTTCATCGTGGCTGATGATCAATACGGAGGGAGTTCCTTCGAGTTTGCGCAGATTCGTCAACAACACGGCAATGCTCTCTTTATCCAGATGATTGGTCGGCTCGTCCAGGATGAGCAGGCGCGGTTCGCGGAGAAGGGCACGGGCCAAAGCTATACGCTGGCGTTCCCCTCCCGAGAGGAGGATCCCATTCTCCCCCACTTGCGTGTCGTAACCTTTTGGAAGCCGCGTGATGAACTCGTGCGCCGTGGCCAATTGAGCCGCCTGGATAACCTGCGAATCAATCATTTCACCATAGCCGTACACGATATTGTCCATGATCGTCCCTGGGAGGATCATCGGGTTCTGAGTCACAACCCCGATTTGCCGTCGCAAAGCGGCTATATCCAGTTCATCATACGGATATTCATCGGCATATAGCCGTCCATTCTGAGGCCGATAGAAACCGAGGATTAGGTTGACTACCGTGCTCTTCCCGGAGCCGTTCGGGCCAATGAGTGCCACCATGGTTGCCGGCGGGACAGCGAGGCTCACCCCACGTAATACAGGCTCGTTCGTGTAGCTGAAGCTTACCGATTCCAAGGTGATCCCGCCGCGGAAAGACGTCTTCTTGGTACCAGAATAAGGGCGGGGAGACTTGTGGGTGAAGAGACGGTACAGCCTGTTTAAAGATTCGTTTCCCTCGATGATACGCGGAATGGCTGCGGAGATAGCATTCAGCCGGCTTCGCAGCAGTGCCAATGCAGCGTAGAACGAAAGCAGGGAGCCCAACGTTGTGTGTCCCGATGATATTAGCCATCCTCCTGCGACCAAGATCGAAACCCCGGTGATTGCCAGAAGCGTCCCCTGCGTAGAGCCGTACGCCCTCTGCAGCCAGGCCATGCGCGTGCTCGTCTGACGCAGATCCTTCAATTTGCGTGCTTGCCTACTAAGCTCCATCCCTTCAGCTGCCTGGATGCGGGTTAGGTCCATCGCTTCCAGGACAAACAGGACACCTCCGCTAAACGATGCAAACGCGCGATGAAAGTCGCGCGTTCTCTCCTTGACCATCCGACCCAGAAACCAACTCACGCCGATAATTGCGCTGAACATGACGACGACTATCAGAAATAGAAGCCAATCGAGATAGATGAGGACGCCAGCGATCGCCGTGCTGATGAATATATCAGGGATCAATTGGGCCATGAGAGCGTTGCTCATGATGTCGAGTCGCTCGCTATCTTGTACCATGATCGTGTGCAATTGGCCACGGTCCGCATTACTGTAAAATGAACGCGACAAGGAATAAAGTCTCTTCAATAGTGCATATCGAAATTGCAGGATTGCTTCCTTGGTGATGTTGAGAACAACTTTTCTGGTTAGGAGAGTGATCCCTCCTGTTGCCAGGTAGAGACCGATGATAGCGGATCCGATCAGCAGTAGCTGCGTCACCTGACCAGATGGGATTGCCACATCTACAACTTTGCGAATGAGAAGGGTTATCGGCAGAAAGAGTATGGCTTGCAGGAATGAAGCAAGCATGCAGAGGCCCAACCACTTATGGGAACCAGCATAAAGGGATCTGTAATATCTCCAGGCTGCGTGATTCACTTTCGTTGAGCGCTGAGGCGAAGAAGCCTTATGGATCATGGTCCGGCGTCCTCTCTCTGTCGATCGATTTTTGCCTTCAGTATATACAGGTAATCTTTTTGTGACGCGCGTTCTCGTAGGCCCATATTAGAACCGTGTAGACGCCTTCTCATCACTACCTCGTCCAACATGATGCTCCTCAATCCCCTTCTAGTTGCCCGGGCGTACCAATCTATGAAGCCGCCGACCCGCCATTGGGACTCGAAATCCCCCACCCGCATGAAGGCTTCCCGACTTATGAGCATAGAGCCCACATGGTATCCAGGGATGATCCGGCGGTGGTAACGGATCCTTAGCCGCTCGGATTCACTCATATCAGGACTGTAGAACTGTTCCACGTGTCCGAATACGGCATCAATTTTCGGATTATCACCGATGACGTCCATCTGGTGTTCCAACTTATTTCTTGTCCAGAGATCATCTGCGTCGAGAAAGGCGAGAAAGTCTCCGTGGGTAAGTGCAATCCCATGGTTCAACGCGGCTGGATGCCCGCCATTATGCCGATAAGAATAGCGAATTTGCGGGACGTATTGCTTGGCAACATCAGCACTCTTGTCTGTTGACCCGTCGTCAATCACGATCACTTCCATCGCACGATAAGTCTGGGCCAGTACACTTTCAATAGCCTCTGCCAGATAACGATCGCCGTTATAGACCGGAATGACCACGCTGATGAGAGGTTCTTGCCTCATTGCTATCTCATCTCCTTATGTGATTCCGTAGAGTGGGTTACGATTCTCTCGTATAGCATATCATAATCATCGACGTAGCGGTCGAAATTGAACTGTTCCATCGCCCGCACGCGTGCGGCGCGGCCCATCTCGCACATCTCAGCCGGATCTTGCAGCAAGCGGATGACGGCCGCCGCTGTACCTGACACATCCTCCGCATCTACCAACAGCCCGGTTTTCTCGTCTACGACCGCTTCCGGCAGCCCACCAACGCTCGTTGCGATAACCGGGCGCCCCATCTGTGCTGCCTCCACTGCTACGGAAGGAAAGGAATCTTGCCGGGATGGGATAACGACCATCGTGGCGGTGTTTAACAAGGCAGGGACACGCTGACGTGGTATTGCTCCCATAAAACGGATGCTTCCACCAAGGCCCTGTTCATCTGCGAGTTTCTCCAGTTCTCCGCGTAGGGGACCGTCACCTGCGATGGTAAACTGCGCATCAGGGAAGCGCTCCCGGATTTGAGAAAAGGCCGCGATGGCAATATCAAACCCTTTCTCAGGAGCGAGTCTTCCAATGCACACGATGTGCGGTGGGTCAAACTGGAGGTCTTCCGGCATCAGGGTCGGCAGGGGAAGCCCGTTTCGAATCACGCTCGAACGTTTACAGATCTGCGGATAGATCGCGCGCGCGCGGTTTAAGGTCGCTTCCGCATCTGAGGTAATCCAATCTGCGCTCTGCAGCAAGCGCCATAACAGCGTATCAGCACCGACACGGGAGTTAGTTAGATCCGCGTGCAGAGTGAGCAGAGTCGGTGATGGATACGATTTCACGGTCTGCAAATGAAAATAGGCAAGTGCAGGTGGTCCGAACAACAAGTGTACGATATCAGGCTGGAAGGAGCGCTTGAGGTTAGCTATTCCCCTTGTTATTTCTAACAACTGTTTCGGATCCTTGTTCCACAGCGCGTTGAACATGTGGTATCGATGAACTGAGATACCC
>JALTFO010000295.1 GCA_027007005.1 Candidatus Bipolaricaulota bacterium
TCTCTCAACTACTAATATGTCTCCCTTCTCTAGAGCAAATATCTCACGCATCTTCTTAGGGATAGTAATTTGACCATTTTCTCTCATGCGGATGGTCTTTGCGGTCATCTCTCTCCTCTTGTGTTTTGTGATTTTACTAAAATCATAATATCGTTGCTCGACAAAGTCAATCTGCCGCCAATCTACAGAATAGAAAGATGCCTCACGCCCGTTCGCTACGCTCACTCAAGAACGCCAAGAGCGCTAAGGACTGCATTAGGTTCTTACCTTCTTGACGTCCTCTGCGTCTTTGCGTGAGGATGCCTTTGTCGTCTGCGCTCCGCGTTCACCGCTCTTTCCTGCTCATCACTCATCACGCATTACTATCCACACTCGCACCGCAGCCTACGCAATCCTATACTTAGCATTGCTATGCGGAAGTCGACACCGATGATGGAACAGTATCTGAGACTGAAGGCGGCACATCCCGATGCGATCCTGTTCTTCCATCTCGGCGACTTCTACGAGGCGTTCTTCGATGACGCAAAGATCCTCTCAAGCGAGCTCGATGTAGTTCTCACCTCACGCAACGGAAATCCTATGGCCGGTGTCCCCATTCGCCGCGGCGAGGCCTACATGAACAGACTGCTCAAGCGAGGCCACAAGGTGGCGATCTGTCAGCAGATGGAGGATCCGCGCAAAGCGACAGGGCTTGTAAAACGCGAGGTCGTGCGCGTGATGACGCCGGGCACAACGATTGATGAGGGGACACTTGACGAGGGGAAGAACAATTACCTGTGCGCACTTGCTCCCGGCGAGAAGCAGCATGGCCTGGCAGCGTTAGACTTATCGACCGGTGAGTTCACCTGTACCGATTCTTCGGATCTTGTCGAGCTTGCGGACGAGATCAGTCGCCTTGCGCCAAGTGAGCTTCTTCTGCCTGAAGGAACACCTGACCCCGTGAGGGACAAGACTCCGACTGTGCTTATCACTCCGCTATCGCCACAGGCGTTCGATGCCACATCCGTCGATGGTGCGGGCCTGGGGTTGAGTGAGCAGGGACTTCAGGCAGCGGGGGCGATCCTTAGCTATGTTGAGCAGACGCAGAAGCGCGCGGTTGATCATATCAAACCGCTGCAAGCTTATTCCTTGAGCGATCACATGGACCTCGATCCGTTTACGGTAAGCAGCCTAGAGCTTGTGAAGCCTCTGCGCGAAGGGCAGGAACGCGGAACTCTGTTGCACGTCCTCGATCGCACCGTCACAAGCATGGGGCGCCGCCGTTTGCGACGTGCGATCCTTGCCCCTCTCACTGATCGAGCGAGGATTGAGGAACGATTAGATACGGTAGAAGCCCTCACTCAGGACGACATGTTGATCGAGGAATTGCAGACACTGATCAAGGATGTGCACGATTTGGAGCGCTTAATTGGCAAGCTTGGAACCTGGCGCATGCACCCGCTTGACCTCCTGTTGTTACAGAAGACTCTCACACAGGTACCGCTGGTTGCACAGAAGTTGGTTTTGTCCAGCGGAGGTTCTAAGCTCCTGGATGGTATCAAGGAGACACTGGCAAGTGAGAGAATCGCTCCGTTGTGCGCGGGCTTTGGCTCGATGCTCGTTGAGCAGCCGCCACTTGATGCGCGCGATGGCGGCCTTATTTGCGATGGATACGATGAGAAACTAGATAAGCTGCGAGGCGAAGAGCGCGCACTACGGGCGCAGATCGCGGCTCTGGAGAGCACCGAGCGCGAGCGCACGGCCATTCCGTCGCTAAAGGTGGGGTACAACCGCGTCTTTGGCTACTACATAGAGGTCACCAAGACGCACCTTGACAAGGTACCACCAGAGTATGCTCGTCGTCAGACGCTGGCCAATGCCGAGCGATACGTCACTGAAGAGTTGAAGGGATACGAACAGCAGATTTCACTAGTGAAAGAACGTGCGCTTTCGCTTGAGATCGAGCTGTTCCAGCGTGCATTGAAGCACCTTGCCTCGGAGATCCCCCTCCTGCAATCGATCGCCGAAGCGCTCTCGCAGCTCGATTTCTTCCTGGCACTAGCGTCCGTCGCTCGCCACAACGGCTACACGCGGCCACGCTTCACCGACAAGCACGAGATCGAGATACGCGGAGGGCGACATCCAGTTGTGGAACAGGTGGAAGAGTTTGTTCCCAACGACCTTATCCTTGGCAAAGGCAAAGATCTTGTCATCCTCACCGGACCGAACATGGCCGGAAAATGCCTTGTGGAGGACACACTGGTGTTCACCAATGAAGGAATGAAGCCTTTATCGGCATTTCGACCTCCTGCCAGCCGTGTGGATACGTTCACCGAGTTGGAGGAAATCGCGGTCCGGGGACAGGCGGGAATAACTCGTGCATCGCATTTCTACGATGGCGGGTTATCTCCTGTCTTGCGGATACGTACTCGACTTGGTTTTGAATTGACAGGCACACCTACCCACCGGCTATGGGTCCGCAATGTCGATGGCACTGAGGGTTGGAAGACCATTTCCGAGATCTCTGCTGGCGATGTTGTCGCGCTGGAGCAGAAATGCGACCTGTGGGGGAGCAAATTGCGCGTGCCAAATTCAGTGCCTGATATTTCGCCGCGAGCGAAGCGGTACCGATTGCCCAATCAGCTCACAAGCGACCTTGCGTATCTGTTTGGTTTGTTAATCGGTGATGGTAATCTAACGGGAAGAAATGCCGTGCACTTTAGCACGGGCGACACCTTCCTTGGTGAGGAGTTCAAACGTATTGTCTTTGAGCAGTTCGGTTATAGAGCAGGCTTCACAACCAAGGAACGCACCGATGCACGTGGCTGGTACGTTACTAGCCAGCAGATCCGTGCGTATCTCGCACAACTTGGCTTGGAGCACGCAGGCGCACAGGACAAGAGCGTGCCGTGGAGTGTTCTGCAAGCCCCCAGAGATATCGTTGTCGCGTTTCTTCAGGGTTTGTTTGACACCGATGGATCAGCAGATAAGCGATACGGTAATCTTGAACTTTCTACAGCTTCAGCAACCCTGTCCCATCAAGTTCAGATACTCTTGCTCAACCTGGGAATTGTCAGCACGCGCCGGGTCAAGCAGACATCCAGGCTGCCCTCCTTTCGAGTGAGTATCAGGGGCGAAGCGGCTCTAGTTTTCTATCACGAGATTGGCTTTCGACTGGAGCGCAAACAAGCTCGAAGAAGATTCGCCTCTGAGATTCGAAGGCCGAACATCGGGGGAATACCTCATCTGGCTCCGACACTCAAGAAGATTCAGGAACGGATCGTTTCGATCGCCAATAAGCCAGTGGCGCTGAAACACGTTAAACAGATCAACTCAATTTTCTATACTTATGTGCCCAATGGTCGCAACCCCTCTTACAGCAAGCTTGCAGAACTAGCAAGTTACTGCCAACAGAACGGGGTGCCCTGTGGGGAGATTGATACGCTGCTGCGAAACCGATACTTCTACGATTCAGTTGAGTCCGTTGAGGCCGCAGGTGTCAAACAGGTCTACGACTTGAGCGTGCCGGACGGCAACGCTTACGTTGCGGCTGGGTTTGTTAGTCATAACTCCGTCTATCTGCGGCAGAACGCGCTGATCGCGCTGATGGCTCAGATCGGATCGTTCGTCCCCGCAGCAAACGCGACTCTTCCAATAGTTGACCGTATCTTCGCCCGCGTCGGGGCAAGCGACATGCTCATCTCCGGGATAAGCACGTTCATGATGGAAATGCTGGAGGTGGCGACGATCCTAAAACGAGCTACCAAGAACAGCCTGATAATCTTGGATGAGATGGGACGAGGGACGAACACGTTCGATGGCGTATCGATCGCCTGGGCGGTGGCCCGCGAGTTGGCCACGCACGTGGGGGCAAAAACGCTGTTTGCAACCCACTACCAGGAGTTGACGCGCCTTGCAAGCGAGGTCCCAGCGATTGTGAATCAACATGTCGCGGTCAAAGAGCTTGGGAAGAACGTGATCTTCCTGCACCGAGTAGAAGCTGGTGTGGCTGTCGGAAGCTACGGCGTCCACGTCGCCCGCCTCGCCGGTCTGCCCGATCGCGTTACCGAGACTGCCGACCGCATCCTAAGCGAGCTATTGGAGGAGGCTCCTCTGTCGCGATTGGGGAGATCCGATCCACGCGCGGAGAAGATTCCACTCTTTGGAAGCGAGGACCATCCAGTGGTGAAAGCTCTGCGCAAGGTGGATGTGAATAGACTCACGCCACTGGAAGCGCTGGAACTGATAGCACAATTGAAGGAACAGTTGTAGACGGTGGCGTGATCTTGTTGCAGCGCAGCGTGATCGCCTTACGCATCCAAATGCGCGTCGTGTTGTCTAACACATCTCACCCTGCTAGAATACTGGGGACAATAGTTTACCAAGGAGGTTCGTTGATGGAAAAGAAGTTTGCGGTTCTCGGTGTATTGGTGTTGCTACTGGCCACAACCGCTGCATTTGCTGGCGGCGTGGGTACCGCGTTTTACCCAGCGGGGGATTACTCGATAGTAATCCTCACAAACACAGTGGGTACAGCGGTGACTGGGCTGCATGTGGAATTCGACAAAGAAGTAACGATAACGAACAAGATTGAGATCGGTGGCTACTTGCCCGCGACTGGCAAGCTTACAGGCACGGCGTTTGACTTTGCCGGAGGGAGCCTTGTCGCTGCCGGTGGCGTTGAACTCGACTGGCAGCCTGCCGATGCCAAGCCCGTCCTGATTTCATGGCTATCAAACGGCAAGCCTGTGGGTGCACCGTACTTTACTTCCCTGGATGTGTTCGGGATGCTGCTTGGAAAGGGGATTGTTGCCATGCGCGAGGCAAATCCGCAGCAGCTACAAGCCCTGTTCACGAAGTTTTTCGCTGATAACAAGGACTACTTCGATCAGGTCTCACAGTCACTGGGAATGCCTCTCCAACAGTCGCTGATGCCGATCATCATGGCCGCACCGGCGGAAGGGATCGCCAATTTCTTCAACACGCTAGTTGGGATGCTCGGCGCAAAGTCGCTGGACGACGTACTGCACGGAGACGTTGACTTCTCCGCGCTGATGCCGCTACTTGGACAGTAAGAAATCCGGGGGAGGTAGAGGCCTCCCCCACCTCACTCTTGGGGGGAGAATCCTGCTATTTGCGGGGATGTTTATCGCTCCGTCCGTCGTTGTGGCGGCGCAGGGGGCCGCGCAAACCGCAAAGCAGGCGTCGGCTCAGGAGATCGTCGATCAGATACTCTCCTTCATCTACAGTTTGGGCCACCTGATCGGCCAGGGCGTAGTCAAACTCGTGGTGGCGATTCTTCCCTCGATGAAGTTTCCGAGCGACCTTGTCGATCCGATCGGACTTCTTGCCATCCTCACGATATTCCTTGCCGTGGCATCAGTGGCGAAGAAGCTCGTATGGATAGTCGTCATCGCCGGATGGGCGCTCATCCTGATTCGCCTCATACTGGTGATAGTGCAGAACTACGTGTGAGAAGGCTCCAACTCGGGTGACTCAGTAGGAATCAGCCGTTAGCTATTGGCTTGCAGCATCGAAATCACGAAATCTTCTCCGCGATGTGAGAACAACGTCGAAGGCCTGTCTGCATACTGAGACGCGCAGGCAGGCAATCTCCGGCGCTACACAAGAAAAGTCTACATACAGCTTTCGCTGTTCCCGTGAGCCAGAAGTCTCCCTTTGTGTCCTTCAAGTCCTTCGTGGTGAGATAGCCCAACCTATACACGTAAGGATGCTTTTCCGTTCCGCATTCAGCGTTCCACGTTCATAGAGCGTTCTGATTTCCCCTTATCAACCATCACTGATTACTCATCAGCGTTGGTTCCAGCGCCCGGTAGAGGGCTGCATAGTTGCAGGATGGGTTCCAGAACAGGTATCCATCGGCCTCCAGTTCTCTCGCCGCTCGTACCTGATTACGAATGTAGTCCTCCATCGTCATTCCTGAGGGAATGTAGCGATCGAATGCCTGCAGGAAGGGGCGAAATGGCGTTCCCACTCTCTCTTCTCCAAGCGTCAGCGCTTCCTTCACTACTCCGTACGGATCATCCTTATAGCGTTGTTCGCTGTAGTGAGACGGGTAGAGCATCGGAGAGATGAAGTCAACGTGCGGGGCGATCCCCTCGAGCGATTGGCCGATCGGATCGATCCCCTTCTTGTTCCAAGCCCAAAGTACGCGCCCGAATACATCCACCGATAACTCAACCCGCCCATTGAGGAGCCGTCGCGCTGCCGCAAGAAAGCTGTTCACTGCCGCATATCGCGCATCGTAGATTGGGGTCAGTGTTCCGCCGTCGGCATACCGCGCGTAGTCAAACTGAATCTCATTGACGCCAAGCGATGCCACTTCTCGAGCGATCTGCAAGTTGTAATCGACTGCTACCTTGTTATCTGGATCGATCCATGGATCGCTATTGCCAAGGTAAGAAGCTAGCTTGGGATCGTAGAAGAGCACCTGTCGCGCAATTACGTAGATCCCGCTTGCCTTGAGGGTCCTAACCAAAGTTGGCATGTCGATGCGACCGGTGGATGCGTTGATCTTCATCGCTAACGGAACCTTGCTTGCGTAAGTTATTTCACCATGCATGTTCTTGACATTGATGACTACAGCGTTCAGTTTCCCCTCTCGCGCAGCATTCATCACTCCCGCGAGCACCGCGTTCTTCCCAATGGCATAGGAGGTGAGGTAAACCCCAATCCGGTGGTGTGGAGAGGGGCCAGGGTACGTCAAAGGCGATCCCTGATCGATAGGAACACCGACGAAGAGGATAACAACGAGGATGACGAATAGGTAGCGAGATGCAATGGCCTGTTTCATACTGGGAGCGTACAGGCAACCTGCACAACGAGTGGTCATCCCGGTGCATAACGCAGGGGACGTTGGGCACGCCGGAACGCCAGAGGTGCTCAAAGCCGATCCCGGCCACACGTCCTCAATGTGCCTCGGGTCTCTTCACTTCTTCCACACATCACCTTCACTCGCCCTCCAGAGGGAACGGTTAGACTAGTGAGAGTTAATGGGCAGCGGTTTGGCTGGCAGTTGGTATCGCTGCTATAATCGCTTGGAAACTCTGAAACGAAAGAAGGAGCAGCACACATGAAACGCATATCGATATTCGCTTTCCTCGCTGTTATGACACTAGCAGTGATTGGCTTGGCCGGTGGAGCGCATAACCCGATTCTGATCCTTGGGAATAGTGATTTTACGGTTGATAACGGAGTTGTCGGCGGAACAGGGACCGCTGATGATCCCTATATTATCAGCGGTTGGGAAATCAATGTCCCTAAGGATGCGAAGTACGGGATAAAAATCGAGAATACCAGCGCGCACTTTATCCTGCGCGGAGTGATCATCCGCGGTGCAGCGGCCGCGGACGGGGCAGCGATCCGTCTCGGTTTTGTCAGCAGCGGACGGTTGGAGCAGTGTCTGATAACCGACTCACGCAATGGGATCGAGATCTCCTCTTCAACTGGTCTGACACTGGCAGGAAACATCCTAGCCGTTCAAGGGATTGGCCTTCGCATTACCGGTGAATCGGCAGACGAGTACAACCTGGCAATCGATCAGACAAACGAGCTGAACAACAAGCCAATTCGCTACTTCTATGGCAAGGATGGCGAGACCGTGACCGGTATTAAGTCGAATAACCTCTACTTTGCATCGTGCAAGAACATGACGATCACCGATAACCAAATCACCAATGGAGACGGAATCCAATTGGCGTTCGTCAGTGATTCTCTCATTAGCGGTAATGAGGTCTACCGCACTAGCCCGGTGCCGACCGAGCACGGGATCAGCCTGTATCGCTCCGACAACAACACGGTTACTAACAACGTTTTGCAGAACAATCGCTTCGCCGGGATGTACGTGTGGCTCTCCTCACACAACAAGCTTACCAACAACCAGTTCCTGGCAAACGATAGCGGCTTGATCCTCGCCGCCTCCGATGACAACGAAGTGTACAACAACATGGCGTTTGCCAATCCTGTAGGGATAGAAGTACGCGCTGGCTCAACGCACAACGATATCGCACGCAATATCATCACGCATGCAAACACAAAGTACGGCATCGTCCTCGACCAGGCCACGGACAATATCGTGGAGGCAAATGCGATTACGGATGCGGAGACAGGAATCCGCCTTGCTGCACAGGGGGACAACAACACGGTCGTATCGAACACAATTGTCAAGGCGGCCTACGCATTGTCCATCACCGGATCGAACAATGAGATTAAGGGAAACCTCATCGCCCAGAACACGCGCGGGGTACTGTTCCCTGAGACGTATGGCAAGGTAATCGTGCGTGGAAACTCAATCCACGACAATGTCTTCTCGGACAATAGCAATCACATCTACTTAAACAACGACTCTAATTCTAACCAGATCTACCTTAACACATTTCTCGGTGGTGGTACGTCACTCGTGGAGGATTATGGCAAGAACACGTGGACTGTAAACGGGAAAGGTAACTACTGGGGAGACTATCAGGGAACAGATGCCAACGGGGACGGCATCGGCGATGACCCTGTGTTCATCTATCCGGCAGCTGTTGCCGACAGTGCACCTATTGTCTCCCTCGCGCAGGCAAACGATAACCTCGGGGTTCTGAGCACGCTACCAGTAGATGATCTGGTGATTACGCTCTCCGATGGATCGAAGATTACTCTCCCTGTTCTACGTGCTGATGCGGCAAACGCGCGCTTCGTCGGGTTCCGTGGCTTCCCAGCAGCACTCCTCAAGGGTTACCCCGGGATCCTGTTCTCATTCTCCGATGAAGCCACAAGACGGTTCACAATGGAGACCGTCCCGTTCGCATTGGACATTGCTTTCTTTGATGCCAAGGGTGCGTTCGTGGGGTCAATGGCAATGGACGCACAGTCAAAGGATCTGTACACAGCAAAAGCGCCCTTCCAGTACGCGCTTGAATTGCAAACCGGCAAGGTAGCCAAATTGGGGATCACCGACGGGGCAAAGCTTGTTGACCCAGCACCGGCACAAGAGACCACGGGAGGTAAGAACTAGGCGTGGGGAGTCACATACGGGCCATCATCTTCGACTTGGACGGGACGCTTGTCAGGTATCACGGAGTGGAGTTTGAGTCAAGCTGGGGAGCGATCGCTGCCGCGGCAGGTATGCAGAAGGAATCAGAAGAGATCCTGCACGAATTCCTACCGCGGCACGATGCTTACACTAAGTGGGTAGAACGTGACGCAGCTCTCCTTGCGGGGATCTCCGTGGAAGAAATAACTGCAAAGATCTTTCCCCCGCCGTACGCTGCCGGGGCCAAAGCTGCGATAGCAAAGCTGCATGGCCGCTACACGATGGGAATCCTGTCATCTGGAGTTGATCTTGTTGCTGAGCGGGCGCGAGAAGAACTGGGCCTCGACTTTTCCGTCGCCAACCGCTTATTGGTTAAAGATGGTCACTTTACTGGCAAGAGCGAAACAATCGTCGACTTATGGAAGAAGGCAGATGTGATGAAGAAGATCGCGAGACAGCATGAACTGGATCTCTCAGAGATCTGCTTTGTTGGGGATCACATGAATGACGTACCAGTGATGCGCATTGTGGGGTTATCAATTGCGATGAACGCCAAGGATGAAGAGCTGGCGCGAATAGCAGACCACGTCGTGACGGACTTCACAGCAATTCCGCAAATCGTCAGTTCCTAAGGTGAGATTTTTCGGCTGGCAACTGAGGAGTCTCACTCTGTTCTCATTCATTTATTGGTATTAACAAGAGTGAAAAGACACTCGTCCACCCTGATTTCTACGATACGAATGACGAAGCGATCAAAGGCGACACTATCTCAGGTTATGAAGCAATTACAGCATAAAAAAGGGTAGTCTCCTCTCCCCGATGCACTTTCTCTACGGTGACATCGCAAACAACAGGACAACCACGATGCCGTACGCGAAGATTGAGTTTCCCGAGCCAATCGATGATTCAGTCTTTGCGCTTGATTTTCCGAAGACCCAGAGTACGGCTGTCTTGAGCCAAACGTATTGAGTAGCTTTTCGAAGGAGCCGTTGTAGGAGTCCGTTTAGGAGGGCGTCTGTCAACTAATCCGTCGGGCATTGACAATTCGCTTGACACGTTGCCTGCACCGTGCTAGGATTGAGGTGCCTTATGGGAGGACGAGATGGAATTGATTTCTAGCTTGGAGGTGAGAGTGTCTAGCAGTATTCTGTTTTCGTACTTTATGTTTATTACAATTGTTTAGTAACGCCGCCTTGGTGTTACTAAACTGGCGAACCAATGGCCGAGAGGCTTGCGGTTTTTTATTTGCGGGGTGATTGCAGGATGCTTGTCGTCGAGAATCTGTCAAAGTCGTTTGGTGGCCTGAGAGCAGTGGATGGATGTTCATTTGCTGTGGGGGACGGAACTATTACCGGCCTAATTGGGCCTAACGGTGCAGGCAAGACAACCGTCTTTAATCTGCTCACAGGTTTCTTTCGTCCGAACGCGGGCGAGGTTCTCCTCCAAGACGAGAATATCACAGGGCTACCGCCTTACCGCATCTTTCAGAAAGGGATCGCCCGCACCTTTCAGATTCCGCGCGAGTTTAAGGAGATGACGGTGATGGAAAACCTGATGCTCGCTCCTCTCGCGCAATCTGGAGAGCGTCTCTTCAACCCATTCTTACGCCCATGGCGAGTACTAAAACAAGAGCGTTCTATCGCGGAGAGAGCAACCGAGGTCCTAGCATTTCTCGGGTTACAAGCTCTTCGTGACGAGCTTGCCGGGAACCTGTCCGGCGGACAGAAGAAGCTGCTGGAACTGGCGAAGACGATGATGATCAAGCCCAAGTTGGTCATGCTCGACGAACCAGGCGCTGGTGTGAATCGCACACTGTTGAAGAAACTCGCTGAGTCGATTGAACGCTTAAGTGACGAGGAGGGGACTACCTTCCTCTTAATAGAACACGACATGGATTTCGTCATGCGCCTGTGTAATCCAGTAATCGTAATGAGCGAGGGAAAGAAACTGGCTGAGGGCAGTCCCGATGAAGTACAGCACAACGAACAGGTGCTCGATGCCTATCTGGGAGGACAATATGTCGCTATTGACGGTTGAGCAAGTTACAAGCGGCTACGGTGACATGGAGGTCCTCCACGATGTGTCCATTGAGGTCAAGCCGGAAGAGATCGTGACAATCATTGGACCAAACGGCGCCGGAAAATCTACGTTGATGAAGACGATCTTCGGCCTATTGAAGCCAAAAGCGGGGCAGATAAAGTTTACCGACCATGAGATTAGTGGTCTTTCCCCCGATCGGATTGTACGTCTGGGCATGGCGTACGTGCCACAGGTTGAGAACGTCTTCCCTTCACTAACGGTGCGCGAGAATCTGCAGATGGGCGCGTTCATTCGTAGCGATGACTTCAGCGACCGCATCAATGAAATGTTCGATCTGTTCCCTGTTCTTGGAAGAAGAGGGAGACAACAAGTTGGAAAGATGAGCGGAGGGGAGCGGCAGATGGTGGCAATGGCGCGAGCGCTGATGCTCAATCCACATCTCATTCTTCTTGATGAGCCATCCGCAGCTCTTGCTCCAAACTTGGCGGAGGTCATCTTCGAACGGATCGCCGCCGTCAATGATACAGGCGTAGCAATCCTCATCGTAGAACAGAACGCCAAGCAATCACTGAGCCTCTCCGATCGCGGGTATGTGCTGGCAGGCGGAAGGAATCGCTTCACCGAAACAGGAGAAAAGCTGTTAGCAAACGAGGAAATCGGCCAGCTCTACCTGGGCGGATAGGAGAAACAATGACCACACTTGTGCACATCCCACAGTTGCTCGTCTACGGCATCATCTCGGGAAGCATCATATCGCTGGGGGGAATCGGGGTGTCCCTCACCTATAGCATCCTCGGCTTTTCTAACTTTGCTCATGGCGATTTTATGGCCCTTGGGGCGTATATTGCCCTAGGCCTGTTTACATTGTTTACTGGCCTAGGAATCCCAAACACGCCGTTTGGCCCGCTATCATTCGGTTTTGGATTCACGTTGGCATTTGTCCTCGCCATCGGGCTTACTGCGGTGGCGGTAATCCTCATCGACCGGCTGCTCTTCCGGCGGTTGCGTCGCTCGGGGCCAATCATTTTGATGATGTCCTCCATTGGTGTTGCATTGGGCCTACGGAACATCCTACAGTTCTTCTGGAGCCCACAGCCTCATTACTACAGTGAGATCATCCAACCTGCCGTCTCGATCGGCGTACTGGATATACGTATTAAGCCTGATGAAGTATTCATCATCGTTCTAGCGATCGTTTTCGTAGTGCTTGTCCATGCATTCATGCGCTACACGAAAATGGGCAAGGCAATGCGAGCAATGGCCGACAACGCGACACTAGCACAGATAACGGGGATCAACACTGACCGCGTCATCATCTGGACGTGGGTAATCGGTGCCGGACTGGCGGCAACGGCAGGCATCCTTGCTGGCATAGAGAACAAATTCATCACCCCTGAACTCGGCTGGCAGATGCTGTTATCTATCTTTGCTGGAGTTGTATTGGGCGGAATAGGAAACCCATACGGAGCGATCCTTGGGGGAATGGTAATTGGAATATCAGAAGAAGTGTCAACTGCATTCATCTCCACTGGATACAAACCAGCAGTTGCGTTTGTCATCATGATCATCATGCTTCTTGTTAAGCCAACAGGCCTATTGGGGAGGAAAAACTGATGGAACACTTGGTAGGCACGATTAACTACATCGTCTTCTTTGCCGTGACCGCGGGAACGTATGGAATCCTGGCGCTGGGATTGAACATTCAGTGGGGAAATACCGGACTATTCAACATTGGGATCGCCGGCTTCTATGCACTGGGTGCGTACACATCAGCGCTAATCTGCGGCCTTCCTCCCAGTGCTTGGGAGGGGAGGACATTCGGCGGATTTCAGCTTCCGTTTATCTTTGGCCTCCTCGGAGCGGCGATTGTGTCTGGAATAGTCGCGTTTCTTGTCGGTATACCAACCTTGCGACTGCGCACTGATTACCTGGCAATAGCCACCATTGGAATCGCTGAGACAATACGTTTGGTGCTGAACAACGAATCCTGGTTGACCAACGGCGTATGGGGGTTCCAACAGATACCCTCGCCGTTGTACAAGACAATTCACGGTTCAACACTGAGCTACTTACACGCTCATCCAAACTTACCAATGTGGCTACACGACCTTATTGGTAAATCTTATGATTGGTTTTATCTTGGATTAGTCCTTGTTGTTCTATTGATTTTGTACCTAATTATGGAACGCCTTGTACGCTCTCCGTGGGGGCGCGTGATCAGGGCGATCCGCGAAGACGAAGATGCCACCGCCATGTTGGGGAAGAATACCTTTTCATACAAGCTACAAGCATTGGTGCTGGGAGCGATGATTATGGGGATTGGAGGAAGCATGTACGCACACTACGCTCGCTTCATTTCTCCCATCTCATTCAAACCGCTGTACGGAACGTTCATCATTTGGGTGATGCTGATTCTTGGCGGCAGTGGTAGCAATAAGGGAGCGATACTGGGAAGCTTCACTGTATGGGGGATCTGGGCAGGCACGGACTTCTTGACCAAGTACCTCCCGTTTTCGGCGACCCAATCAGCCAGTCTGCGCGTAATCTTGATTGCAGTATTGCTTGAGGTGGTCTTGCTTTGGCGGCCGCAAGGACTCCTACCACCAAAGAAACATCTGTTCACCCTAAAGTGATGCGGCAGGCAAGGATCTTGCAAGCCTCTTGCCTGCTCCTGTGATAAGGTATGAGCAAGATCCCTAGTAATTATGAATACCTTGCAGAGAGAGCCCAACCGGTTTATCAGGCACAATGAATGATACAAGAGTGCTCATGTCCTATCTCGCCTCTGGCGAAGCGAGCAGCTAAGATAGGCATAACCTCTAACGGGCCGGTAGCCGATGATAATTAAACGATGTTTGTGGGCAGGAAGCGATTCACGCTACGTGCGCTATCATGACGAGGAGTGGGGCGTGCCCGTTCATGATGACCAAATTCTGTTTGAGTTCCTCCTGTTGGAGGGTGCGCAGGCGGGACTAAGCTGGTCGACGATTCTCAACAAGCGCGATCACTACCGCGAGGTGTTTGATCAGTTCGACCCACGGGCGGTTGCCACCTATGATACTGTCAAGATTGAATCACTCCTTCAGGATCCCGGGATCGTACGCAATCGTCGCAAGGTGGAGGCAGCTACCACAAATGCCCGCGCTTTTCTTGCCATCAGGCAGGAATCCGGAACGTTCGATCGCTACATCTGGGGCTTTGTGGAAGGGCGAACAATTCAGAATGCATGGGTTTCGATGAAGGAGATACCAGCACAGTCCACGGAGTCCATCGCCATGAGTAAGGCGCTGAAGAAGCGGGGGGTTAGGTTCGTCGGACCAACGATCTGCTACGCGTTCATGCAGGCAGTTGGTATGGTGAACGATCACACAGTTGGGTGCTTCCGCTATCGCGAACTGTGCGAGGATGAGTGATGAGCGACTGTATCTTCTGCGACATCGTGGCAGGGCGTGCTACGGCGAGCATCGTCTTTCGTGACGGCCTATGCTGCGCGTTCATGGATACCCAGCCGGTTAATCCCGGACACGTGCTCATCGTTCCCAACAAGCACGTGCCATCGATCGACGATCTCGATGAGAAGGTCGGCGGGCACTTATTCGCGATCGCCCAGAGGATCACCCGCGCACTGCTACACTCTGGGATACGCTGCGAAGGGGTATGTTCCTCGCCGACGGCGAAGCGGCGGGCCAGGAGGTGTTCCACGTTCACCTGCTCAGATGACGCAGGCGGACGCCATATGGACCGAGAACGGGTTTGGGCTTGGGTATCGCGATGAGAAGACTGGCGAATTGACCCACCACTTCTGGGCAAAGGCAAAGGCTATTGAACACGGGC
>JALTFO010000296.1 GCA_027007005.1 Candidatus Bipolaricaulota bacterium
AACGGATAGTCGTTACCAAGCACGGTGTTCCCGTAGCCGAGCTGGTCCCTGTGGCGAAGGCGAAGGCGAAGGAGCTTACTCCCCAAGAAGCGATTGCGGCGCTCAAGTCTTTCCGAAAGGGGCGCTGTTTGAACGAGACGTCAATACGCGAGCTTATCGAAGAAGGTCGGATGTAAATGGCCGCAAGGAACGCTTTGGTACTCGATGCTTCTGTCACGCTCTCATGGTGTTTCGAGGACGAAGTGCACGCGTACAGTGACGCCGTTCTAGAACACCTCGAATCTGGAGAAGCACTCGTTCCCATCATCTGGCCGCTGGAAGTGGGGAACGCCCTGCTTGTAGCAGAACGCAAGGGAAGGCTCAGCAAAGCGGACACTACCCATTTCTCAGCGTTGCTTGGACAGCTTCCGATTGTCATCGAGCGAGAGTCGCCAGAACGAATGTTCGGAGAAGTCATCGCTCTTGCGCGTGCGCACTCCCTTTCCACCTATGATGCTTCATATCTGGACCTCGCGATGCGGAATGGCCTGCCCCTCGCCACGCAAGACTCGCGCCTGTTGCATGCCGCCAAACAGTGTGGGGTGAGGACGTTTCCGGGCTAAAGCAAGACGAAAGCAATCACTCCGGAGATTAAGTTACGTGCTTGTACGGGAATGTGAAGCGTTATAAACTACTAACTATGATGTGGAAAGAACTCCGGCAGGCAAGGTAGAGATGGCGGCTCCGCAGGAAGTTGTCGATCAACTCGTCTACGAGTTCTATAGGCTGACGGAAGAGAAAATCAGGATCGTTAGGGAGGTAACAAAATGAGCGTTGGGGTCACTGCAGAGGCCACATCGTACCATCGGATATCTCAAGAAAGAGCAGGAATATAGTTGTCTCTCTACTCCTTTTCACCGTACTATGTTGTGAAGTTGCACAAGAATCATTGCTAGCTATATGGGAGGTTGTATCCAAGTGTCAGAAGAGTTGGAAGGGTGGGTTCAAGAGTTCGAATTAATCAAAAGAAGCCTTATGTACCTAGGCGCGAAGCGCGTGATTCACAGGGCGCATGAGAAGGCACTGCACAATCGTCAGGTCGAAGACGGGACAAGCATCGTTCACCGCTGGATGCAACAGAATTACGCTGAGTCAATGCTCATCGGCTTGCGACGAATTGTGGACAAGCGCAAGGGGTCGCTCTCGCTTCTCAAACTTCTTGAGAAGATTGAGAAGAACCGTGCGCTATTTACGTATGAGCGTTGCGTCCAGATGTGGCCCGATGGACAGCCTATGGCCAACGATTCGCGTCTACGGGCGCTGTACGCAAGCTTTTCACGCGACGGTCGCACAATCGACCGGAAGCAGATTCGACCAGACATCAAGAAGCTGCCTACTGACTATAGAAGCGTTTGGAAGTACATCAACGCCACGGTTGCCCATCAGAGCCTCTCTGGCACCAACGCCACGGCTGTCTTCCCAGCCATCACGTGGGAGAATCTTGACAACCTCTTCGATGAGGTCACGGCCCTTTTTAACAAGTACTACGCTTTGATGAAGCCTGGGGTACATGTTGACTTTGCCCCGGTCCTACCCGCTAGCTTCCAACGAGCGTTCGAAAGGATGCTTGCGACTGGCGCCGGCTAACAAGGCGCTGGGAGTTAACGAGGTCGTGCCTTGCAATCCAACACTGGAATCTAGCACATCGATCTCGCAGGAGTCCAGGGACGCAAACGTCATCTTAAACTCGTGGCTTGCCGAGGCGGCAGTATGGTTCTTCACTCTAGGTGTTTCTCTAACAACCACTCCATGACGACACCCTTGTTATGCGGTTTTTTCAGAACATAGACATGAGATTTGCGGCACTTGCCTTTTCAGCCTCGATCACTTCCCACCTAACTCTTTAAGTTTGCGGCACGGGACGGCGCCCTTACTCAACATCAACAAGTTGCGCACCCGACAAAATTCCACCCAACCAGAAACATTACCAGGCTGAACAGCATTCTTGAACGATTCTTCCTGGGCCGCTTTCTGAGCGGACTCTGCATCTGCATATTGATACAATTCAACTGTAGTACCCGCCCAAGTCCCGCTCCAACCATCCTCTGCTCCAATCATCTGATAAAACTGTTGCTGGTCACGCTCGAACCCGGCTTCCTCTGCATCAGATATTGTGAGTTTTTCGTTCGTAGAAGAACAACTTGCAAGAGTCATAATCATTACTAGAACCATAGCCAATAGTAGAAAAGTTCGCATGATTCCTCCTTTTCTTGTTACGCATACTAATGATTATACAGTCCCGTATAAACCTGGGCAACACAGTGAAGTGCCCCCCTTGAACGGGACACGATGCGGCCGAAATCGATAAGAGAGGAAGGGGGCAAACATTCATTCTTAGGCTATTACCTCCATAGAACGGGTAACGCTGCAGGTGTGGCACTCTAATCACACAAAGTCATCCCGTCTGACATGCCCTACCGTGTAATAATCCTAAAGTGTCCGCTGCGTGCTATTCAGCCAACTGGGAATTGTGGGCCCATACACAAGAACAACGTTGCACACAAGGTGCAACGCTACACAGGAATCCCCTTTCGCCATACGCCAAGGTCAGGATGTCTTATGGAGGCAACTGTACTGTCTCCTGGCAATGACGCCCACCGTCCACTACGTGGTGAAAGGATTCTGCCCCTTCGTGAAGAATCTGGTGTTGGAAATATCCATTTTGGTTTCCCGCTTGAAGCGACAAAGTGCGCATCGAAAGAGATACCCCCCCGAGTTGATGGTGCCGGTGGCGCTGAAGCCCGTCAGCACCATTGTTGCTATAATGCTCTCTGAACACAGGTACGTCAGAGGAGGCGTAACATGCGTGGAATGATCGTCCACATTCTGATGCTTGTGGCTATCATCGCTCTTGGCGTCGAAGCACTGGGACAGGAGTCGCCGGCATCGATCCTCTCCTCGCTTCCACCGATCGCACAGTACAACAGCTATTGTGCCGTTAACCTTGTAAATGATGAATTTATAAGCGTTTCACCTGATGGGACTATAACCGATGTCATCCATAAGCGGGTTTTGGTCTTGAATCCAAGTGCAGCCAGTGATTATACAGATGCTGTGGTCTTCTACGATGACCGTTTCCAGTCTGTTCATCTTGACTATGCGCGTACAATTAGGCCCAACGGCCATGTAGTATATCCCTCACCTAGAGTCGACGTTATCCTATCTCAGGAAGCGGGTGACGCAATGACACCACCGGACAACCACTTTCGCGTGCTGAACTCATCCTTATCCGCAACGGATAAGGGAGCAATCGTCGATTGGCAGGTTACAATCCACGGGAAGAGCACGCAAACTCCTGGGAAGTTTGGCAAGGTCTGGTATCTTCTTGACAGTATCCCAACTATAGAGCGAAAGCTGAGCCTGAAGCTGCCAAGCAGGCTCCCCTTTAGGTGGAGGGCCGTTGGTACTTCATTTGCACCAGCTATTCAGACCGGCAGCAATACGGTCACGTACACCTTTTCAATGCGTGATCTCCCAGCGAGTTCTGATGACGATTTGGGAAGATCAGGGCAATCACCGCGTATAATCGTCAGTACCATCGAGAGCTGGGATGACGTAGCCTTAGCGCTCCGCAAGCTATTCACAGCAGGCTACGTAGCGGATGACTTCGTCACCACAAGGGCTACTGACATGATCATGAGCGCGACAACCCAGCAAGAGAAGGTTGATACTCTCTACTCGTTCGTCTCTCAAGAGATCGAGTATTCTGATTTTCCTCACACTGCGGAGCCGTACCCTGCCAAGACCACCTTTGCCTACAAGCGCGGCGCTTGCCGAGATCAGGCGGCGCTTCTTATCACGATGCTCAAGGTCGCAGGAGTGAAGGCCTATCCAGCATTTCTCAGTTCATCCTTTGGAACGGACATCGATCTCAGCCTTCCTCCAACAACAGACATGTTCGACCACGTGATCGTTGCCGTGCAAAAGGGCGATGGTTGGCGCTTCCTCGACCCGAGTTCAGCTTCGTGGTTCTACAGTGTGGATTACCTTCCGGACCAGGATAGAGACAAGCACGCGTTCATCGTCCTTGACGAGGGTGAAAAGCCGTGGATCGAGGTCGAGACCGATAAGAGCAGCCCGGATTTGACCTACATCCATACGACAGCGAACTTCTCGCTGACCGCCGATGGGAGTCTCACCGGATCGGCAAGAAGCGTGGTTGGGGGTGAGGAGGCCGCTCGACTGCGCGTATTCTGCCTTTCTCGTAGCAATGATCGTCTGCAAGATGCTGTTAAGGGCGAACTCTTGAGCGCGGCTCTTCCCACCACGACGCTGACATCTCTATCGATCAAGAACTCCAATCTCTACGAGCCAAAAGACCCTATCACCTTTGATGTCTCGGTGAATGAAAATGGCTTCGTCCTGACATCCGGGACAAAAGACTACATCCGTGTCCCCTTGCCCCCTCTGTTTCCTTGCCCAGGTGAGGTATTAGGGGCGATGCAGCCATACGGATTGGGGTTCCTCCAGATAAGTTCGCCAAGAACGTGGCGTGGATCGGTCAGGTTGGATCTCCCCGCTGGGATGACCGTCCTTCTCCCGGAAGGAAAGGACGTGGTGAACGAGGCGGGAAGCTTTCACTCCAGCTACTACATCGATGAAGCGGGGGCATTAATCGTCGAGCGAGTCTTGAAGATCGATCCATCCGATATGTTAAACGTGGACCGCCATGATCTGCAGGCTCTATACTTAGCACTGCACTCTGACCTGTTGATGAGGATCGTCTTGGTCGACAGCTCAAGTGCGAATTGAGATGGTGGTTCAGGAGGCACGATGCAGCTTGCAGGAACGTGGGAGAA
>JALTFO010000297.1 GCA_027007005.1 Candidatus Bipolaricaulota bacterium
CGTATTCATCTTCATTGATTCACTCCCCTAATGACGATCTTCTAGCATCAGAATACCACCACTTACCACTGCCTACCCACTCCAAACGACAAAGAGCCGTTAACAATGTTCTGAATGGTATTGTGTATCTCAACGGCGAACTCGTAGCCGAGACCATCCTGACGACTTTCGTAATACTCAATGGCCTGCTCAAATTCAATCTGAGCCTGAGGGTGAAAGGTGTAGTTCATCCTGCAAAGCGCTTTCGGATTTGTGCGAAGACCTCGTCTCCAGGGATTGCCTTCACTCGACCTGTGCGTACTTCATCAAGGCGACGTTCAGCCTCGGCAATCCATTGACGGTCGATCCCGTCTTCCGGCGAGTTGAGGCTACGAAGTATAGAATCAACAACGATCGCTCTCTCCTCTACAGGGAGGGACATTGCCTCAGCAATCAATTCCTTGGGCTTCACGGCTAACCTCCTTTTGAGAATACCTGATTGACGACAGAATCAACATCTCTCGCTTGCCGATCCTGTGGCTTCCGCTATCCGATCTCTATTCTATGGGACCTCGCAGAACAGTGCAAAACGTCCATCGTGACTCTCTCATAATCAGCGTCTTGTCGTTGCCTATGAGTAAATTTCGGTACAGCAAAGGGAAAGGTTCTGATCTGCCGGGGAATAGCAGCTGAAAAATTTTATACCAAACAGGATGGTACAGCAAATTCGCGCCGGAATGAGTCTCAGTTTCAGCATCAAGCTCGATCTTACTCATGCTGCTTCAGGCTGAAGGCGCTTCAGCAGGCTCGCCGTGGTGAAGAGAACTACTCCAGTCCCTTCAAAGTCGTGGTCGTTTGACCAAAGAGGGCTGTCTAGCGTCAATGCCAACGCACGTGCTCTCCCAGATCTAAGCCGCACTCCATATCCTTCTTAAAGCCTTGAAAACACCAAGAATGAAGACCTCGTCGATCCGAATGGAGAAACCGTGTAAGTGTCCCGCTGTGGTGATGCATGTGGTAGAGAAGTTAGGGTGAGGGTATGCCTTGCTCAGTCTTGAATACTCACGAGAATGCCGTCCTCGAAGTATAGGTAGAAGGTATTGGTGCGAAACACCGAAGCCGGAAGTGGGCGGGAGGTATTGGGGGGATACAGTGAAGTCGGAAGTGAGCCGAGCGCATCAAGACGCATCAGAGTACCCAGTTTAGTAGGTTCTTGAAGCATATCCGGAAGTATTATAGCATACTTCCCCTCCTCGTAGACCCACTGTTCTAGTGCTCCCTGTGCAGTAATTGTACGGTTGATCGTGTCCGGTTGTCCCTGTGCGACTAGTGCCTGTTCGGCGGGCATACCAATCCAGACTAGCCCCGCTAGAAGATCGGACCAGCGCCAATCCCGATGGGCAGGAGCTAGCATGTATTGGACCGATTTTCCTCGCCAAATCAGCCGCCATAATCCATTCCATTCCGTCGTAAAACCAGGAAATGCCTTGTACAGCAATAGGGATTGCTCCACTGTGATCCCGGGAAGGAGCGCCTTAGTGACAACATCACTTCCTATAAAGTAACTCAGTGGCCATCCAGCAGCTCGTGGAACTCCGCGGCCCTCCAGTTCTTGAGTAGTCTCTTCTCTCAACACCGCCGCAGTTTTCGAGGGTTGCTGCTTGGGACCCTCTATCTGGGTTGTCCCGCTATGTCCTGCCCCCCCGATTAACCAGCCTATTACCAGTAGAAGACCTAAGCTGCCTACGATAAGCTCAAGAATGCTTGGAGTTTCTGAATTCATTTCTCGCCTTCTTCCAGATTAGCTGTATCTGGAGCTGAAAGTTGAAACTTCCAACCGTTAAGAAAAAATGTTAGCGGAAATTCACTGGAATGTCAAGAGCAAGAGTTGTCTCACACGAGGTGAGCATGAATGGAGGGGGTGAATCTCGTGGGAGGTGAGCATGATGCCCCTGGTATCGTGTGTGTGGGTCACATCATAGGAGGCATGATCCTGATGATGACGGACAAAGGCATAATGGATATCGTGGAACTGAAGGCACTTCTTGTTTCCAGCGATGACAGTTGGGGGTTCAAGTCCCTTAGGGCGTAAAGATCCCCAACCAACTTTTTTTCAGCTGTTCGGGATAGACTTTCTGGGACGGGGTTGAACCCTGTGAAGGCTGTGGGAAATTCGATTCAGAGGGCTGTGGGCAGAACCTTAGCAACCGATAACAGCGCAACTTTCAGCCACGGTGTCTGAACTACAACACCACCGATGAACGCACACCAACCAGTAAACACTAAGGCAGCTGGTATCAACATTCTGATCCAGCCGAGCACATGTTTGGCCATAGCGACCACCTCCGTTTTCATTCTCTGAATTACGAACGTGTTGCTAAGGTTATTCTGCTCCGCACAAATGCGTTGTGCCCACAGCCCTCTTCCATCGATAGTATAGGAACCTAGCTCGATGAATGGAATGTCCTCGCTTGCCTCGAATCCGTCCAACAAGGCGTGCTATTTTCAAACAGCCCTGTTTATAGGGTGTTGAGCATAGACCTTGCGGGACGCCCTTCAACTACGTGATAGAGGCTTGACATCTCGAACACGTCACAACTTGGCTTCAATCAGCCGGAAATACAGTGCCATCACCTGAAGCGTCCGTCCCGCGACCATTTCTTGCGGGACTCTTCGTCAACGATCATACTAACTCAGAGAGTGGACCCAATTCAGGGTACGTAAAACTGGAGGCTCAACCATGGGAATTGCAGTCCAGATAGCAGAAATCTCGGAACAAGACCTTGTTGGACTGGTCAATGACGCCGTCCAAGAGAGTAGGACTATCGAGTACAAGTCGCAGCTGTATGGGCATGATCGTGCGCAGAAGATTGAGTTGCTGGCCGATGTATCAGCCTTCGCCAACAGCCTGGGCGGTGATCTCTTGATTGGCATTGACGAGACAAACGGTGTAGCCAGCAATGTCGGAGGGGTACAGTGCGATAACGTTGACGCTGAGCTACTCAGATTGGAGAGCATCCTGCGAACTGGCTTGGAGCCAAGGCTACTCGGCCATGAACTCCGCCCGATCCCACTCGCGAATGGTAATTACGTCATAGTAATTCGGATTCGTGGCAGCAGGCTCGCTCCACATCGTGTGATTCTGGAAGGGCATAGCAAGTTCTACACGAGAACTTCCGCAGGCAAACACCCAATGGACGTAACTGAGCTAAGGGAGGCGTTTCTTCACTCCCAAGGTATTGAACAGAGAATTAGAGAATTCCGGAACAGGAGAGCTCTCGAGATCGAGATTGGGGAAGGGCCGGTCCCAATGGGAGATGGTCCAAAAGCGATACTTCATCTCATCCCGGAGGATTCTTTCTCTACTTCGATCAATCTCGAAGTGGGAGTGCTGCGCAATCAGAGGAAGCGGATGCTCCCTCTGGGAAGCGCAGTTGTCGCTAGCCATGCCACACTTGATGGATACATTTCGTACGATCGCGTAGTAGATATGGCTGGGGAACCGGCATCCGCATTTTGTCTGTTCTTCCGCACTGGCCAAGTGGAGTCAGTCGGCTCAGGTTCGTTCTCAGTCCGCGAGGGAACTCCGTATCTTGCTGGCCTGTCGGTTGTAAAAGACATATTGGATCGATTGCCTATGTACCTCGCTGCACTGCGACAGCTTGAGATCGCACCTCCGTTGTATGTTGCACTGACACTTGTAGGTATCAAGAACTATCCTCTGGCAATCGCAGGAGGCTATTCCCCAGCGACGTGGGCACGGGATGAAATGTTCCTGCCAGAAGTCATCATAGAGTCGTATGACATCCCTGTTGATATTGCACTGAGACCGCTGTTTGACTCCATGTGGAATGCGTGGGGATGCCCGGGCTGCCCAAACTACACGGCAGAAGGAAGGTATCAGGCGTAGCCCTCGGATGCGCCTGAATAGGCTGCTAGAAACATAAGTTCTGGAGTTGTCGTATCCGTACTCTAATTGCATCAGAACGAGATCCCGCAGTACACCGTTGGAGTTCAAAACTCGTCCAGGAGGGCGTACTCGTCTTCAGCAGTCGGACATCAAGAATGAAGATTTAACATCCATTCTGAATTTTCAAGTTACGGGATGTTGTCTCCTAATCCGTAGGCGCTTGGCTGGCGTCAAGTGTGATGCTATGCTCACCCTCACAGGTGATCATGCTGATGCCGGACGGGACATCCTTGACATGTACTGTTACGCGGAAAAGCTGCGTGAGAGATCAGGGCAACTCTATTGCCAGGTTAGCATCGCCCTTTTTCTTTCTCTCATCGCTTTCCACTTTGCTTGTTCAAGAATATGGTGCGGAAGGGTGATTGTATCCACTTTGATGCTGTACTCGCGCTCGATGACCTTGCCGAGGCAGCGGAATGTTCCCTCGCTTGCAGGAACGTAAACATAGGCTAGGTCAATCGCTGTGGCAAACCATCGCGCCGGTCCCCTGACTATGGCGTACTCAATAGGCTCCGAATACTGCATCTCTTGGAGTGGCTCCTCTGACGTGTACAATCGTTTGCCGAAAACGTTCACTTCAAACAGGCCTTGCGTGACAGTTGGAGCAATGTTGATTCCCTTCACGAGCCAGACTTCGACATAGTCGTTGTCGCACAAGGAACAGTACGAGAGGAGGATCGAACCCTGCCCGATGCTATCAGACGCTTCTTCGCAAGTACGTCGTGAATTCCAGGCTAGCTGGTCCGCAAGACAAGACGCCGTTGTAACCGCAACCAGCACGATCGCCAGTATTATGAATCTAGGCATTAAGCGCTCTTTCTTCTTATTTCCTAGCATGATCGCCTCACTTTAAAAAC
>JALTFO010000298.1 GCA_027007005.1 Candidatus Bipolaricaulota bacterium
ACCCTGATGATCAGAACCTACCATTACAGCTCCTGTATCTCTATTGATATTCATAACTCTTTCTCCTTTCCACCCTCTACACTAATTTTACGGTGGTCAGGTGTCTCACTCATATTGACACAGAGGGCAGGTCACACACTCGTTCAAGGAACGTACTGAAAGCCAGTATCTCCATCTTGCTATCCCGTCTCCGTCACTCTGTATTCTAACAATATAGAGCCAAGAGACCCAGGCTGCAAGCGGCCTCGCTGCTCGCGCGGATTCAGGTGATAAGGTTGCCATTCGGGTGCTGGCAATGCTTGGCCTATCAGAGAAAGGCGTTTCATTTGAGGAAGTTCTTAAGGCTACCGGACTTTCGAAACCTCTACCACACGAGTACCGTACAGAGTACTTCGACCGATATATCGCGGAGGGGCAAACCGCTCGAATTCAAGGGAAAGGAGCCCCGTACGACTAACAGTTGGACGGCAAAAACTCGCGCGCTCTTTGGGCAACTCGAGGGACGCAGATCTCATTTTGGGTTGCTCCTTCGTGTTTGCCGCCTGCCTATCCTTCGAACGCAGACAGATGCCGGCACAGGCAGACAGGAATTACGGTATGCGTCCCCGGAATTCAGGATGAAGGAGATGACGGGGGCGGCAGTTCAGAACCGAGCAGTGCCTTTACAGGCCTGCGGGCCCCTAGAGCCACACCCCCGTCAAACAGACATTCTACTTGACAACGGCATGCCGGCCCCGTGAAGTAAGTCCAATCCCGCTAGTTCATGGGGCCCGTCATCTGTAAAATACAATGGTAGTCCCTCCTTTCTCCTCCACTGCTCAAATTCTTTTTGGAACCTCAGTTTGCGGTGAGCCTGTGTCACCATGTACGCAGTCCATGGCAACAGATAACCTTGACGCTCGGTCAGGACGACAAGGTATTCCTCTTCCTCCAACCACAAACAAACCCTGCGCTCGTTCCGTCGCGTTGTTTCCCAAACTCTAATGGCGGGATCATTGTATGACCGGTGGACAGTCCGAAAGGGAACCTGTTTTGCCTTATGAATAGCCGCGTGGTATTATTAGTGTAAGGAGGTGTACCAATGTCTGATGAACCGCGGGTCCATAAGGTCCGGTTTAACTACGAATTGGCAACCGATTATCGGATCATACACGCAACAGGTGCGGTTGGTGGCATAACACCAAGTGGCAATCTGAAATTGGACTTGTACACCGAATTTGGCTTCTCTCCTGACAAGGATGAATGGATACTTAATCCCGATGGGACTTTGAATGAGCAAGTGGTGTCACCGCAAGCTACAGAAATCATTGAGGTTATAAGGCAAAAGCAAGCGGGCATAGTCATAGGAATAGACGAGGCTGAAAACATCGCTAAATGGCTTCTAGAAAAGGTCAAGGAAGCTAAAGAACTTGACGCGGCAAGACGTAAGATTAAGAACAAGAAGGAATGATACCATGGCTACCGCTTTGTACTTAAGAGATTCGACACAGGTGATGCCTTCTACTGGTCGTTCTGACTACGAGACGATTGAGGCTGGGGGCGGGAGAAGCATTAAGTTCCGCCGATTCATGGCAAACAGGCTCCCTTTCGCTTGGGCCCTTTGGCCTTCAGCGATTCAGCCTGGAAGCACCAAAGTGTCCGGGTTTTATTATCCTTTTGAGCTGGAAATTACAACACTCAAAACGGATGATATTGCCCTGCTTCAGCCGATTCCTGTGACAGTGAACATGGTTGGAAATACAACTTATGTCTCCGATGATCTGTTTTACTGCTGGGGGAGCGGCGTCACATTACAGGAAGCGGAAGATGACTATGCAGCGAACCTCCTCGAAGAATATCAAGATTTGTTTGTAGCGCGCGATTCACTATCTCGCCTTGCTGCTAACCGGCTTAAGACACTTGAGCAGTACGTTGCTAAACGTTGAAGATGCAATTGGAAAGGCGAGAGATCGTTAGAGGGCTGCATAAGCTTGGTGGTAAGGCTTGTGGAAAGAAAAAACATGAAAAGTATAAGATTTGGGTGGATAATCGCCTAATCGGCTCGTTTCCGATACCAAACAATCATGACTACTCCGATACCCTAATTGGCATGGTCGGCAAGAACCTATCTCTTTCAAACCATGATTTCTCGGATGTGTGTAAGTGCTCGAAAGGTCTCCAATGGTATCAGGACTACTTAATGAACCACAATTTGCTTTGAGCCTATACTGCTATTGGAGCATATAGAACACGCAGCATCTCTGTTTTTTTGAACGGGCACCAAATAGCGCCCAATATCATGACCTTTTGCTGGTCATGCTCAAGGCGGCAGGTCTCGTCGCAGTAGACGTTTAAGACTTGGATCATGGGTTAAGGCCTCCTGCATTGATGTCTGGATGGCGTATGTCCAGTTTGCTGGAGATACCGTACATACCCTGGAGCTCCTAAAGCTTACGGGACACTTCTATTCTATCCGCTCAAACACAAGTTTATATGGGGCCGAGATGTTCGAGAATTGGATCATGATCCGGCTTCCGCGCGATCTATAGACTGTTGACGCACCTTCAGAAGCGTCTCCTGGAGCAAGGTTGAATAGAAGCTTCTCGTTATCGGACTCGGCTAAGACGACTGTCTTCACTGCCCCAAACCCATTGGTGGTAAAGTGGACTCGGTAAACTCCCGCTGGCAGGACAAATGGATCTGTCAATTTATTAGCCTGGCCGGAGAAAAATAAGCCGGTCATTTTTGCCCTTGCCTCGATGACAGCGGCATGCAAAGAATTCAGAAGCACCAGCGCACCCTGTTCGTCTCCTTTGTCTGCTAAGGCGATGATCCTCTGGACAGAGTTCTCATGTCCTCTGAGCGCATCCACGAGATTCGAAGCTCCGAGAGCACCCGCAACTACTATCATTAGAGCAACAACGATCGCTACCGCCACTCGCTTTTTCATCTTCTATCTCCTTTTCTATGGTGAATCGATGGTTATGATTCTAGGCAGATCTTCTAAGTTACGCAAATGTGGGTGACTTCGGCGCCAAGAGACTGCCCTGTCACAAAACGGCTACCAGAAAAACACCAGAAGTGAAGAAACCTCATAGTCATGATTTTCCGTGACAGAAAATCTTGAATACTGGCACGGTATTCGCTATAGTGGAGGCTAAGGAGGCGGAGAATTCAAGTTAATCTGGAATTCACATACAAGAGCCTTTGTTCGTCAAGTGAACACACGGGAAGCGGCGAGAATACTCGCCTGGCAATTTGGAAGTGCACGAAACCAAGCTGAGCTAGGGGTGTGACATGGAGGAACTGCAGAAGATCATCGGATCACGCATTCGGTCACTGCGCAAGAAGCTGGGAATCACACAACGAGCCTTCGCGGAGCAGGTCGGCTTCTCCGCTCACCAGATTGTATCCGAGATCGAACGTGGCGGGAGAGATGTCAAGGCGTGGGAGTTAGTCAAGATTGCGGATGCTCTTCATACGGAGGTTCGGTGCTTGATAGCAGGAGATGAGCCTGCTCCAGCGCGTGTGCTCTGGAGAGACTATCCAGAGGAAGGCGCCACCGCGATAGAGGGTCCATTCCTCAAGCACTGCAGGCAATACCATGGGCTTGAGTCCCTTCTTGGGATCACCCCCAAACGCGACCTTCCGATCGTTGAACTGAACCCAGAGACGGCCTCGTATGGTGATGCCATGCTGGCCGCAAGGGACGTTGCTAAGGCACTGGACCTCGGTGGGCGGCCGGCTGCAGCGTTGACTGCAATACTTGAGGGAAACTACTCAGTGAAGATCTGGTATGAGGACATTGCGCAAGCGGGATCCGCCGCATCAGCGGTAGGGGACTTTGGATATGGGATCCTGGTGCATCGAAAGCAACCACCTTGGCGACGCAATTTCAGCTTTGCGCACGAGCTATTTCACCTGGTAACACGGAAAACTATCTCGAAGGAATCTGTGGGCGACAATCAAGCTCTAGCTGAAAAGGTGGAGCGTCTGGCCAATGAGTTCGCTGCAAATTTGCTGCTCCCTGCTGATGTGCTGGAGATCGAGATCGATGCTCGCGTTAAGCATGGAAAGATCTTCTATGGGGACCTCGTTGAGCTTGCCCGGGACTTCGACGTGTCTACCGAGGCACTGCTTTGGAGGCTAGTAAACTGTCGGAGACTCACTGCCGATCAAGTAAGAACCGTCTTGAACGATCCGAATTTTCGCTCGACAGACCGAAGTACAATGCCCGCTAACTGGCGACAACCACCTCCGTTACCTGAGCGATATGTCAGGCTGGCCTTCCTCGCTTACCAACGGGAGAAGCTCTCCCGCGCTCGGCTCGCGCAACTGCTGGGGACTAGTCTGATCGATCTGCCCGCTACCTTGCACGAGTACGGATTTGAGTTTGAATGTACCGATGCGTATCAGATCGAAACAAGTGTTGCTTGATGCCAGCGTGATCATCACAGCGCATGAGATTGATGTATGGAACGCCTTGCTCCGAGAAGTTGATGTGGCCGTAACATCGATAATCGCGCGCGATGAATCTCTGTTTTTCAGCAAAGAGGCAGGACTTGTCCCCGCGCCGATCAACATTCCCGCGCTAATCGAGCAAGGAGCCATTCCTGAGCTCTCCGCCTCTTTGTCTGACATCGAGCGAGTTCGTGCCGTGTTCGACGAGGAACTCAATATGGGCCTCCACGATGGCGAAGTGGAAGCCATTGCCATCCTCTATGCAGATGAGTCTGACAGTTTCCTGTTCTGTACAAGCGATAAGGTTGC
>JALTFO010000299.1 GCA_027007005.1 Candidatus Bipolaricaulota bacterium
CCTCGATATCGACGACTACCTCATCCTCGATCCGGTGGGAGAATCGATGGAGATCGTCCGCGCGCCGAACATCGTCCCACTCAAGCCCCAGACCCCGCTCGAGCCGAAGCTCACAGGCGAAGTGCTCCTCAAGGTGGGAGACGGTATCTCTACCGATGCCATCATGCCCGCCGGCCCGCTGACCCAGCACCTGCGCAGCAACCTGCCGGAGATCTCCAAGTTCACCTTCTACTACGAGGACAAGACCTTCGCCACGCGCGCCGCGGAGAGTGGCGGCGGATTCATCGTGGGAGGAGACAACTACGGCCAGGGCTCATCGCGCGAGCACGCGGCCCTCGGACCGTGGCAATTGGGGATCAAGGCTGTCTTTGCCAAGACCTACGCCCGCATCCATCGGGCGAACCTGATCAACGTGGGGATCATCCCCTTCCTGTGCGACACCGATATCATCGATCAGGGAGACAAGTTAGAGATAGACGTCAGCGATCTTACTGGCGAACTCGTCGTGGAGAACAAGACCAAGGGAACACGCTTCCTGGTGAAGCATGACCTCTCCAACCGCGAGATCGACATGATCAAAGCAGGAGGCCTGCTTGCCTACACCGCGCAGAAGCACGCGTAGATGGACTCAGACTCAGGAATGAAGATAACCGGCGTCGTCTCTGTGACGGCGCCGGTTGTTCTTGCTACGTAAATCTGTTTAGCAGCAGTGTTATTTGTCGGGCTTGATGATCGCGGTGATGACGCGGTAAATTGGGCTGGCCGGACGCCCGTAATGACCTGTGCTGGTTATACACCATGGAACTGCGGGAGCGACAGAATCTTTAATGTTGAAATCTCCCCAATAGTTAATGTAGGCAATTGTCCGTAATTCTTTAGCTCCCTTTAACGCAGCCAAGATGTAATCCGCCTGTTCCTGCTCATCCATTACTTTGTTTCTTATCTGTTTGAAAGCTGCTGGGCCAAGCGATTGCCCATCAGCGTTAAACGCAGCAAGCTCTCCAAACATTTGCGTGTTTGCTGGGTATGCCGGACTGTAATAATCTACCGGTAGCTTCCAAAACTTGGTGAACTTTTCTGCCATTACCGAAACCCGCTGGTCCATTTGTGTTTCCACCGGCGTATTTCCGACACTGTACTCTATTCGCATCGGCCTCCCATGCGAATCCTTCCAGTTCCAGAATGTGAAATCTCTTACAAGCCTGTCAAATGCATTTCTTGTATGGATTAGCGTAGAGTTAATATAACTATCGCCTGTCAACATATTCTGCGTCGCTTCATCAAATCCCATTTCGCCGTCGAATTGCCCACTGATCGTCGTACACATCTCTTCGATCAAGTCCGGGTACTTCTCGATCTTATCCATTTCAACAAATGGTGTCAGAAGCTTGACATGGTACTTGTTCAGCAACGGAACCAGCTTTAGCAGGAGATCAGCATAACTCTCAAAGAATTGTTTAGGGTTCCTTGGGTCTATATCCCCATCAAATGTTGGACCATGTTGATCTTGGTATTTCTGGCTTAGGTAAAGATGCCCCCTCACATGGATCTCCATGTTAGCAGCGGATGCAGCTTTCAACATCTTCTCAAGTTCGGACTCTGTTGGCGTTACCATGTCCCAATTCACGATATCGGGGTCTACTGTGTACATGGCAATAACATCATTGTCGTAGGGCGTCATTATGTAGTAAGGGATATCGACTGTGATGCCGGTAAACCCAGCCTGCTTTAAGTAATTGAGAAACTTGAGGATGTCGTCAAATGATAAGCTGTCTATCTGATTCCAATGCCAGCTTATCGCCATCTCCGCCCAGATCTCCTTCGGCCGCCACTTGAACCCGCTCTTCACGGTCTTAACAAGCACCCACAGGTCATTGGCAGTGTGGATCTCAAACTTGTACTCGTACCCCATGATCGCATGGTCGGTGTGGTTGCTCGCTGGACTGTGTTCTGCTGGATTACCATCGAACGTCTTCATCTGCGCGTTGGTCAGTACATCAAAGGTCTCGGGAAGGAAACGAAGCTTAATACCGTTGCGATAGACATCGATCTTCGTTATCTGCGATTTATCGAACCCAGGCGCATAGTTGATTTTGATCGAGTCATTATCGTAGATGTCAGCATGTCCATCTAAATCAGTAAGCCAGATCTGTTCATCATCTGCAGGCTGGTACAGCGGCTCGTCCGGACCGGGATAGTCGTTACCGTACAGGATCGGCGGCGTGTTCGGATCGGGAAGTGCGGACCCCTGCTTGACGCTGGGTGAAGTGGCTTGTGGCGTCTGTGCAGGCTGTGCCTTCTCTATCCACTCGTAATCTGTAACCTTCCCTGAACTCGGTAGCCATGTGATAGTAAATCTCCCAAGGTTATGAAGCTCGCCACCGCTGAACGTGAATTCTCTTGCACGTCCGGTCGGGGACTGATCTGGAAAGACGGAATCGTGCCTGGTGATCCTGACGCTCCTGGAGAACTCGACCTTGATCCCAGTGACAGTCTTTCCCGTCTTATTGATGAACGTCTGCGAAGCAGCCAATCCCACAGCGCTCATCACCAACACCGCCACCAACACAAACACCACAACCCGCCCAGCCATATTCCGCATGCAGCCCACCCTCCTTGCATCCTTTTCGATCAACATAGCACAACACCGAACTCGAGTCAAAGAAGACCCCATCCAGCTTCCTGGAAAGCATGCTGCTACCAGAAGAAACTCAATAGCTATTCGTGAAGCCCTTGCTATGAGGCAGCAACACGTGCTAGAATAGTTCTGTTGCGGGAGAGCCGATGAGCGAGCAAGTTGGTGTCATGAAAGACTTACGAGGTTTCTTTGCGGAGTTCACATCCGACTTCCCGATTCTTCTTGCCTATCTGTTTGGATCGCGTGCAAAGGGCACAGTAGCGCCAGAAAGCGACTACGACATAGGGGTACTCTTTGCTGAAGAGATTACTCCCGAAATCCATTACCTTCTTCAACATCGGCTTGCGCAGTTTCTAACTTCACAAGTTGACCTTGTCAACCTTGCCCAAGCCCCGATCGAGCTTGTCTATAACGTGATCGTGAACGGGCAGCTCATCTACGAGAGAGATTCGTCCGTGCGCGGTGATTTTGAGTCAGACATGCTCAACAGATACTACGACCGATTGCCGTCATTGCGTGCTCAGCGAAAGAAGCTCTTGGAAGAAACACGGGAGGACTATGAAAGAGGAGTTCAGCGGTATCGAGAAGCGCTTGGAGCGACTGAAAAGCTGCTTGCTCAAGCTCGAACCACTGAAGACAAGATCCAAAGCTGAGTTCGACAACAACCCCTACCTCAAGGACATTTGCGCAACGGCTCGCTCCACTTGCGGGTTTTCGCAACATTCTGGTTCACGAATACCTGCAAATCAATTGGGACGAAGTCTTGCACAATCTTCAACGTTTGGAGGACCTGTATAAGTGTTCTGCATATATTAAGAAATGGTTAAAAAAGAAGACGACTTAGTAGCCAACATCGTGCTACTTATAGCCCCAACCTCCGCTTGAACCGACACTCCTCGGCGACGTGTTTCTAGAGATGGAAGACGAGATCTCTACCAACGTGATCATGCTCCTGATAGTATAAGCGCTACCTTGTCCGCGGCTCAGTCTGCCAACAGCGTAGACATCTTCTCCAGCACTTCGTCAACGACATTTGACGGCAATTTACAGACGAACTCAGCCTCTCGGGCACGCCAATCCAAGCTCTTTAACTGGTCAGCAAGCATGACACCGTTCACAGGATGTCCGGGAGGAATCGGCACCTCAAACGGATACCCCTTGATTCTGCTCGTGATCGGACACAGCAGTGCAAGGCCAACTCTCCCGTTATAGTCTACGGAAGACAGCACTACTGCTGGACGACGCCCGGCATGTTCATGCCCTGCTTGGGGATCGAGCGTGATCCAAACAACATCATTCCGAGCTGGGACGTATTTCTCCCGTGTCACCAAACCTCTTTCCCCACCGCCTGGCCGGTCTTCACCTCACTGTGGATGTTCTCCTCTGTCACCTGCTCCAATAGTTCTTTCAGAGTGAACTTCCTCCCCGCTACGGGAGATACTATTACTTCTCCGTCACGTAGCGAGAGATCGACCAGCGCATCCTCCTTGAGGCCTGCTTCGTCAGCAAGAAGCTTGGGGATGCGCAGGGCCAAGCTGTTACCCCACTTCTTCACGCGTGATCTCATTCTCTCTCTCTCTCCTTTTTAGTATCTACAAAGAAGATACAGAGAACGCTTCATAATGTCAAGTCAGAAGTGTCTTCTTCTCAAGCCAACTCTCCAGGCGCAACATCGACATGATCAAAGCAGGAGGCCTCCTCGCCTACACCGTGCAGGAACACAGTAGGCGGAGTTAGTCTCCTCCTTGAACTCAACTAGCAAAATGCGGGTCAAGAACAACGGGGCTAAGCTGACAAGACCTTGCCCAGCAGACCAAGCTGTATTTTCACCACATGTTCTACCTTCCGCACATCAACATACGTCAACTTACCCACTTGGTCCACTAACCGCCGCTTGCTCACTGTCGCGAGTTGATCCGCCATTACCTTCCTTTGCCTATCTTCAATCATCACAACCGCTTCACTTGGATATGTCACTGGCCGGGGTAGTATCCCCAGGTGAGGGTCACCTGGTGTCCCCGGGGTATGGTCGGCTGGTATCCCCGCCCAAGATCACTTAAATATCCTTCATGTTGAGCAAACATGGAGGTGCAAATG
>JALTFO010000300.1 GCA_027007005.1 Candidatus Bipolaricaulota bacterium
CTTCATATGCTTCCTTGGAGATGTTCTCCATGATCGAGGCGTACTTGTCGAGCTCTGTCTTGGAATAGGACTCGGTCGGTTCGAGCGTTACCGGCTGCGGGACGACCCACGGTTCGTGGCTCATCCAGTAGTGACCGCCGTAATCGGCGACCCGGCGCTGGATATCGGTTGTTACAACGCCGGTGTCATCCGCCAGGCTTTGCCAACTGTAGCGCACCTGCTCTAAGCGATGCTTCCCGGGAGCGAACGGTGCCTCTACCCCCTTGATCTGGCGCATCTTGTGGAACAGGTAGTTATTGTTGAGGACGGCGATACGGGCCACCTGGCGCAGATCGTCCGCGCCCAGGCTCATGATCCAGGCGTAGGCGCGCACGACCGCCGGGATGACACCGTAGTAGTCCTTCACCTTCCCGATCGTGTGTTCGAGATTGTAGTTCAGGAAGTAGCGCCTGCTCTCCTGATCACGATCGATCAGCGGAACTGGGAGGAAGGGCGCGAGCTCTTCTGTCACCCCGATCGCTCCAGACCCCGGCCCCCCGCAACCGTGCGGGGAGGCGAACGTTTTGTGCAGGTTGAAGAAGGACATGTCAAACCCGGCCTCCCTGGCGCGGGTGACGCCGAGAAGGCCATTGGCGTTCGCCTGATCGTAGCCGCACAGGCCGCCGACAGCGTGCACCAGATCGGTGAACTCCTTGATGTGCGGATTGAAGATCCCCGTGTCCTCAGGGTTGGTAATGAACAGGGCTGCCGTCCGTTCGGAGATCACCTGTTCGAGTGACGACAGCTTGACGAACCCATCCTCATCTGCTGGGACGACGATCACCTTGTATCCCTTTAGGTGTGGTGCAGCGGCATCTGAGGGATGAGAGAACAGCGTTGTCACTATCTCATTGCGCTCTTCTCCCTTCTCTTCAAAATATGCGCGGACCATAGCCGCCATTGTGTAGATCGCGTGCGACCCACCGCCAGGCTGGAAGGAAAACCTGTCGAGGCCGGAGATCTCACGCATGAACTTATCTAGACGATAGACGATCTCCAGAACACCCTGGACAGTCCCCTCGTCCTGCAACGGATGGAGGTCGGCGATCTTCGGTGTCGTGACGAATGCCTCGTTGATCGGCGGGTTATACTTCATCGTGCACGTCCCCTGGCCCACATCCACATTCAGGTCGCGCCCGAGTGTTTCCTGCGCTAGTCTTAGGTAGTGTTGTAGCACGCGCGATTGCCCCATTTCAGGTAGCTTGGGTGGACTTGCACGGCGCATTCCTTCGGGAACACGCAAAGTAACGTCTCCCACTCGACTCTTGATCTCCGCTTCTGCCTGTGGGACGAGAATTCCTCGCTCTCCCGGTGATGTCAGATCGTAGATGACCGGCTCGTTCCATCGCGCCTGGTGGAAACCCGTATCCTTATTGCTCATCTTCCCTCCACTACTTGCCGCACGCTTCTCACTAGGAGATCGATGTCGCCCTTTGTGTGCACCTCGGTCACCGAAAGCATCAGGCTCTCCCCAAGCTTGGGGAACGACTTCGATAGATTGACTCCGCCGTAGATCCCGCGTTCGAGGAGCCCCTCGTTCACCTCGCGCACGCTCTTCCCAGTGCCATCCAGGTTGATGATGAACTCCTGGAAGAAGGGAGCGGTGAGCGCTGGGGAGATTATCCCGTCGATCCTTCCAAGCTCTTCCGCTGCATAGGCCGAACGCCCCATGATCGTGCTCCCTACATCGTGCATTCCCTGTGGCCCCAAGAGCGCAAGATAGACACCAGCGGTGATTCCCCACAGTGCGGCCATCGTCCCTACGAACTCCTTGGAATCCTCTCTTCTTGCAAACGACGTTCGCTCCCAGGCGACATCCCCGAACCCCCACGCGCGGTCTACTGTCGGGACGATTCCAAACAGGCGCGTGGGAAATTCAGATACAATCCTTTCTTCGTCACGAGAAACGATGAAACCACCGCGGCCACCGCCGTAGTACATGTGAATCCCGAGCGATTGCAGCTCGCCGCAGACAAGATCGGCGCCGTACTGTGGCGGTGGAGCAAGGACTCCGAGCGATATCGGATCGACTCCGACCACGCAAAGCGCCCCGCTCTCGTGCGCCAGGTCAGAGATCTCCTGGGCAGATGTCTCGATCGCACCGAGGAAGGAAGGATTTTCTATGTACACAGCGGCGACATCTTGCGATAACTTTTCCTTCAAATCAGCGATATTGATCAGGCCCGATCGCGCGTCGTAATCTACGGTGAGCACGTCGATCTGCGGGTAACAATAGTTGGTAATGATCGAGGCACGGTCGGGGTTGAGGGAGCGTGGGATGATCACGCTGTTGCGGCCAGTGATGCGGCAGGCCATGCGCAGCGCCGATGCCGCTGCCTGCGAGCCGTCGTAGGTGGGGACGCTGACTACATCCATATCTACCAGCTCGCCGAGCATGCTTGCGTACTCGAAGAGCGCTTGGAAGCGGCCGTGATCCTCGTACGGCTCACCAGCGTAGGCAGTGAGAAACTCGGAACGGCTGTTGATCACATCGCAGATTGCGGGGACGTAGTGCGGCGAGCAACCACCGCCAAGGAAGGAGAGCCGCTCGCTCGTCGGCACGTTCTTTGCCAATATCTCATTCATGTGTCGGCGCAGGGAGTACTCGTCCTTATAACCATCGGGGATATCAAGCTTACGCTTGTACAAAAGATCATCTGGAATCAGCTCGTACAGTTCATCGATGCTCTTGGCTCCAATCTCCGCAAGCATCTCCTGTTGCACTCTTGGTACGGAGTTTGGAATGTACGGATGTACTACCTTCTCTCTGTCCACATCTCCTCCTTTACGCCAGACCGCCACCATCAACTGTGACAACTGCCCCTGTAACCCAGGGCGAGAGATCGCTCACCAGGAAGTAGACCGCCTTGGCGATATCAAGCGGCGTCCCAACGCGAGCAAGCGGTCGATCGGCCGCCTCGGCCATGAATTTGTCCGTGTCAGCCCCCAATTGCACTGCCTCGCTTCGCAAGAGTGGCGTATCGACATCCCCCGGACAAACGCAGTTCACCCTGATCTTCTGCGGGCCATGGTCGATCGCCATCGCCCGCGTTAGGTTCACCACTCCACCCTTGGCAGCGCAGTATGCTGCCGCCTGCGGCCCACCTTTGAGGCCCCAGCCGGAGCCGATATTGACGATCGCCCCACCGGTGTGCTCCATGACAGGAATTACGTACTTACTCATCAGGTAAGTCCCCTTGAGCGACACGTCGAGCACCAGATCCCAATCCTCTTCTGCAAGGTCGACGACGCTCTTACGGCGTATGACACCAGCGCTGTTGACTAAGATGTCGATCCGGCCGAAGCTCCTCGCAATTTGCTCAACCGAGCTACGACAATCATTGCTTGATGATACATCTGTCCGAATGAAGAGCGCATCTTTGCCGATCTGCTCGATTGCTGATTCACCTGCCGCATCATTGATATCGACGATCACTACCTGCGCTCCAGCTTTCGCCAAGTAGCTGGCACAGCCAAGGCCAATCCCCGATCCACCACCAGTGATAAGTGCTACCTTTCCCGCAAGATCCTTTCCTTCCTTCATCAACCGATCTCCTCGTTATGAACACTTCTCTTGCCGTGACAACCGAAATATAGTACTGCCCTGTTTCGCCGTCAAGGATACTCTCATATGGAATGCACGCTACCCCAGTTGTACGTTGACGAGCCGTGTTTTTATTTTTGTGTGATGGAAGTTACACTCTGTGTCTTGTGGAAAGGGAACATGTCTATACCGTCTCTGAAATGAACAAGCTCGTGCGCCAGATGCTCGAGGGTGCTCTGGGCTCGGTCTGGCTGCGTGGCGAGGTATCAAACCTCAAGCAGGCAGCGTCTGGACATACCTACTTTACACTGAAGGACGACAAAGCAGAGATCTCCGCTGTCCGATTCAAGTCGGCTTCACCATTCCTCCCTGCTCCTACGCAGCCGCTTCAAGATGGGATGGAGATCCTCGCTTACGGAAGGGCGACCCTGTACGAACCTCGTGGTCGCTATCAGTTCATCGTCTCGCTCGTTCAGCCAGCCGGGCTGGGAGCATTGCAAGTCGCCTTCGAGCAACTGAAGCGGAAGCTTGAGAAGGAAGGTCTGTTCGACGAAGAGCACAAGCAGCCGCTTCCTTCCTACCCGCTGCACGTTGGTGTCGTTACCTCGTCAACCGGTGCAGCGATCCGCGACATCATCTCCGTCTCGAGCCGACGTTTTCCGCTTGTGCAGATCTACCTCTTCCCCAGTTCGGTTCAGGGGGAGTCGGCGCCGGATGAGATCGTCTCTGCAATAGCCAGTGCACAGCGATTCAGCACATCACACACCCCACTTGACCTGCTAATTGTTGGTCGCGGCGGAGGGTCACTGGAAGATTTGAATGTGTTCAACGCTGAGTCGGTGGCACGAGCGATATATGCGTGCACAATCCCGGTCATCTCTGCGGTTGGCCACGAAATCGATTTTACGATCTCCGACTTCGTCGCCGACAGGCGTGCTCCTACTCCGTCGGCTGCAGCGGAGATTGCCTTTCCTAACCTGGATGATCTCCGGCGTCAACTGCAAACGATGGTTGTGCAAAACCTACGCCGTGTGCGCGCCAGCATCGACCGTCGAGAAGATAGGATGAACTCCCGTCTGCACGAATATGTCTTCCGCCTCCCCGAGCGCAAGATCGACTCCCTATCGCAGAGGCTCGATCTCCAGCTTCAAGGGCTGCTGCGCGGGACGCAACAGGCGCTGACCACGCGGACACAGGCACTGGATCACGCAAAAGGGCTATTGCAGCTCTCCGATCCGCGCCTCCCTCTGCGCCGTGGCTACTCGATCACACGCATCTCCGGGGAGAAGGAGCCACTGCGCGATACGACCCGTCTTTCTTCTGGAATGAGCATCGAGACAATGCTCCAGCGAGGGATCGTTCTATCAAGTGTCAGGGGGGTGAAGAAAGATGAAGATCGATGAAAGCCTGAGCCGGCTGGAGGTGATTACCAAGCGCCTGGGGCAGGAGGAGATTCCGCTTGATGAAGCGCTTGCCCTCTTTGAGGAGGGGATCACGCTTGCCGCGGCGATCAAGACCTCCCTTGATGAGGCACGATTGAGGGTGAAGAAGGTGCTAGACAAGGCAAAGGACACATTTCTGATCGAGGATTTTGACGTGCAGTAGATTGGGTTTATAATCATCGTTATTATGAAAAACAGCATGAACACGGATCTTATCATTATTGGAGCTGGGCCAGCAGGGTTGACTGCGGGAATTTACGGTGGTCGAGCCCTTCTCTCCACGATCATCCTGGAACAGGGACTACCGGGTGGACAGCTCAATGAGACTGACTTTGTAGAGAACTTCCCTGGATTCCCTGAGAAGATCGCCGGCCCGGAGCTGATGAAACGGACGCGCTCGCAAGCCGAGAGGCTGGGTGCCAAGATCATTATGGACACTGTAACCGGAATCGAGCCAATCGGGGAAGGGTATCGCATCCACGGGACGCAGAAAGAGTACGGAGCTCGTACTGTGATAATCGCTAGCGGGTCGCACCCGCGGGAACTCCCGGTCGACGGGGCGAAGGAGCTTAAAGGGAAAGGTGTCTCGTATTGCGCGACCTGCGACGGATTCTTCTTCCAGGGTAAGAGGATCATCGAGGTTGGGGCTGGCGATTCAGGCCTCACCGAGGCAATCTTCCTCACGCGATTTGCGCAGTCGGTGCAGATTGTCGTTCGCCATCCGCAGGATGACCCTAGCGCTCTGCGAGCCTCCTCGAATATCCTCAAGAAGCGCGCCGAAGAGAACGAGAAGATTAGCTTCCTGTGGAACACAGTAGTTGAGAAGGTGCTCGGCGACGATCGCGTAACAGGTGTTTTGCTGCGCGATCTTGGCACAGGTGAAACTAAGCAATTGGAGATAGACGGTGTATTTGTCAACATCGGGCACATCCCCGATACTGGTTTCTTAAGAGGCGCAATCGAGCTTGACAAGCGTGGCTACATTGTTACCGACGACCGTTTGCACACGAACCTCCCGGGCGTATTTGCCGCGGGGGATGTTCGCGCCGATGCGAGCCGTTATGCCCAGGCAATTGTCGCTGCAGCGGATGGAGCTATCGCCGCGATGGAAGTAGAAAACTACCTAGCAAGCCAGAGGTGAGATAGACTGTGTACATGACCATCCCGGAGTTCCTTAACCGTACGCTGACGCGTTTCCCAGACAGAGTAGCGATAAGAAACACGAAAGAGAAGCCGCAGGAGCAACAGGAGATCACGTACCGTGAGCTAGATCAAATGGTGAGCAAGCTCGCTGTTGGTCTGGCAAAGATGGGAATCAGCAAGCGCGATAAGGTAGCGATCATGTCCCGCCCCCGCATTCGGTTTGCTGTGTCTCTCCTTGCAGTAACCCGTCTCGGTGGTTGGGTAATCCCCGTTGATCCTACCCTAACTGCGTCCGAAGTGGCCGATATCTTCGAACGGTCTGAAGCAAAGGCAATCTTTGCTCCGCACGAGCTGTTCGAGCGGCTCCCGCAGGAGGGAATCGAAAGGATCAACTTTGACGATACCGATGAGGGAACAGCGTTCTCCTCGCTCCTCCTCGATGGGACCCCACCGCAGGTGGAGCTAGATGAGAAGGACATTGCTGTTTTGGCTTACACGTCCGGTACCACCGGCGGAGCAAAGGGAGTTCTTCTCAGCCACGGAAACCTCACCGCCGACATCGAAGGGTGCATCAAGGTGATGCCTATTACAGAGCAAGATGCTTTCCTGTCGATTGCCCCGTGGCATCATATCCTCGGCCTGACCACCGCGCTCCTCGTCCCCCTGTATACCGGGGCAATGGCTATGTACACCGATGACTACCGCTCGATCGCGTCTCTCATGAAGAAGAACGAGGTGACAATCTTCACTGGTGTTCCAAAACTCTACCACGCGATGTACGAGAAGCTGATGGTGCAGGTAAGATCATCGTTCATGGGGCGGATGATGCTCCCGATCGCCCCGCGCTTGGTCGGCAAGAAAATTAAGGAATCGTTGACTGACGGACGGTTGCGGTTCTTCATTTCAGGATCAGCTCCGCTCGACCCCAAGGTTGCCCTCGGGTTTCGCAGGCTGGGGATTGGGCTTCTGGAAGGGTACGGCCTCACCGAGACATCGCCTGTTGTCTGTTTTTGCGATCCCTTCTCGCGCAAGGCAGGCTCGGTGGGCGCCCCTATCCCGGGCGCGACAGCGAAACTCATCGATGTTCGACCGGATGGTGTGGGGGAGCTACTCATTCGTGGTCCGATCGTCATGCAGGGGTATTATGAGAACCACGGTGCAACACGGGAAGTGATAGATGATGATGGCTGGTTCCACACCGGCGATCTGGCGATGATCGACAGCGATGGCGAGATCTACTTGAAGGGGCGCGCTAAGCACGTGATCGTCCTTGAGAGTGGGAAGAACGTCTATCCTGAAGAAGTGGAGTGGGAGCTTTCGCGCATTCCATACGTCGAAGAAATCATCGTTCGCGGTGGCAAACTGAACGGGCAGGAGGTGGTGCAAGCCTTGATCTACCCAAACAAGGATGCTCTCGAAAAGGACGGGCACACCGATGATCCGTTGCGGGCCGTCTGGGATGCGATCAAGGTGCGCCAAGGAAGGCTCGCTCCGCACAAGCGTATCCGCCGCAAGGAGGACGTCATCCTTGTCGATGAACCGTTTCCAAAGACGAGCACGATGGACATCAAGCGCCACCTATACAAGGGAGGAGACAATGTATCCGACGCTTAACGAGCTGTTCAATAAGACTGTTGCCGCACACTCCGAGAAGATCGCGCTGCGTATGTTGATCCCCAAGGAAAGGAAACGGGGCCGTGGAATTCAGCTTGTCCTAAACGAGATTTCGTATGCCCGCTTGGGAGAGATGGCTGGCCGCTTGGCGACGGCTCTCGATGAGCTAGGAGTGAAGAAGGGAGATAAAGTAGCCCTCATCTCCAAGCCGCGCGCCGCTTGGGCAACAGCGTTCTTTGCGATACTCAGATGCGGAGCCACTGTCCTCCCGCTTGATCCTGAACTGCAACAGGGCGAGATCGAGCGCATTCTCGCGGAAGCGGAAGTCCGTGCTGCCATCGTGTCTGGATTAAAAGTCGATGACTTGCAGACGATTAAGAGTAACTCTATGCCCGATCTGATAATCATCTCCATGGATCGTCCTGACAGCGATGATGTATACTTCCTCGATAAGCTCCTGCTCGGAAAGAAAGTATTCCCGGAAGCCAACGTGACGCCGGATGACATGGCGGTGTTGATGTACACATCAGGAACGACGGGGAACGCCAAGGGAGCGATGCTATTGCACCGCAACATCTCGTCAAATGCTCTCTCCGGAGTCAAGGTCGCTGACATCTCAGAGAGTGATAACTTCCTAACAATTGTACCGTGGTATCACATCTACGGACTCACCGTTTCACTCCTGGTGCCACTCTTTGCAGGATCAACGTCGACCTATGCGCCGGTCGACCGTAACCTGACAACAGTGATGACCAAGGCGCGACCAACTGTCCTTCTCGGAGTTCCTAAGCTGTACAACGTGCTGTATAGCAAGGTGATGACTTCGATCGAGGCAAGCCTGCCGAAAAAGACCATCTACAAGTTATCCCCCACGCTGATGGGAAAATTGGTAAGCAAGAAACTATTTGGAAAGAACTTCCGCTATTTCACGTCTGGCGGCGCACCGTTCAGCCGTGAAGTGGCAAATGGATTTCGCAGAATGGGAATCGGGGTCATGGAAGGCTATGGCCTCACCGAGACGTCTCCTGTGTTAGCGATGTGCGAGCGGTTCACCACGGAGCCGTGGATGGTAGCGTACGAGAACGTGGATCTGCGCATCGACAACCCTGATGCATCCGGTGTGGGCGAGGTTGTAGCCCGCGGGCCGAACATCATGGCCGGTTACTACAAGAACGAGGCAGCGACCGCTGAGGTGATCGACTCTGATGGTTGGTTCCACACTGGTGACCTCGGCCGGATGGAGGGCGGTCGATTGATCCTCTCCGGGCGGGCAAAGAATGTGATCGTCCTTGAGACGGGCAAGAATGTGTATCCCGAAGAAGTGGAGTGGGAGCTGTCCACCATCATGGGAATCGAGGAGCTGATGGTCTACGAAGCCGATCGTCAGGGTGCGCCAGCAGTTGCTGTGAAGATCTATCCAAAATGGGGGGATCTCAAGGCAAAGGGGATAACTACTCCCGAGCAGGCTATTGACTACCTGTGGGAGGAGATCAAGAAACACAACGAGAAACTGGCGCCGTTCAAACGCATCAAATACAGGGACGTGATTACCCTCGTCGACGAACCGTTCGAGAAGAGCGTAAAGATGGACATCAAGCGCTACAAGTACAGCAAAGCATAAGCACTTTCTCACCGTTGTGATTAGGCACTTGAGTGAGTGCTAACGAGGGTGAGAGAAAGGGCTTCTATCTCACGTAAAGACGCAAAGTATGCCAAGGGAAGCTAAAAGAGAATAATGGAAAGGCCGTTCTTAGCGATCTTTGCGTCTTGAGCGAGTGTAGCGAGCGGGCGAGAGGAAGCTGTTGTATCAATAGCTCGTTAGTCACTCTAGTAGCAAGAAGCCAGCTACCTGTGGCTAGCGCACGCTAAATCCGCTCTCGGAGCACGGCTCCTCCCAGGTGACGTCCACATTCTCTACTATCGCCAGTGGTGGTCCCAAATGGGCCCAGGCAATAAGGGCTTCTACATCATCCACTTTCCCCTGAGCGATAACTTCTACCCGCCCGTCGGGGAGGTTACGTACCCATCCATGCAGGCCAAGCGATCGTGCCTTATTCTGCGTGGATGCACGGTAGAGCACTCCTTGTACTCGTCCCGAGATTAATAGGTGTGCACGAATGGTCCGATTATCAACTTTCTCTTGCATGCTTTTCTTTAGAAACACCCTCTTGTCTACCGGTCCTTATTTCAGTATACTTAATCGATGTGAAAGGAGGTGAACAAAGCAATATGGTCAACAGAGTGAATACCTTATCCATCTATATTCCCAAGAGTAAGATGGATAAACGCCCCGTAGACAGGCTGATGAAGCTTTCTCGCTCCAAGGAACGCTCCATCAATTACTTGGTTGTGGAAGCGATTATTCAGTACCTCGATCGCGAAGAGAGGAAAAAGAAGTAGTTCCATCTTATCACCTTTAGCTTGATTACGATTAGCACTTCCTGGCTACTTAGGGGATTTGTGCCTCTGGGTTGCTTTGAGTTTATTTAGCTGCTCCCTTAGGCTCTTCTCGTTGCCTCTATTTGTGGGATGATAATAAGTCTTTCCCAAGAGAGACGGCGGCAGACAATCCATCTGTGCTACTCCCTCTTTGTAGTCGTGCGCATACTTATAGCCCTCACCGTAGGAGAGGTCCTTCATCATCCTGGTAGGAGCGTTACGCAGGTGGAGCGGGACCGGCTCGATTGGATGATTATGCACGTCTTCTCGCGCTGTACTTAGCCCGATATAGAGCGCGTTGCTCTTCGGCGCGCATGACAGGTACACGGCGGCTTGCGCTAATGCTAAGTCTGCCTCCGGTAGGCCAATCGCATCCACTGCCTCCCTTGCGGCAAGAGCAATCTGCAATCCCTGTGGATCAGCAAGACCGATGTCTTCGCTCGCAATGCGGATCAATCGGCGCGCGATGTAGCGCGGGTCCTCTCCCCCTTCAATCATTCGTGCTAACCAGTACAAGGCTGCGTCGGGATCAGAGTTTCTTATCGACTTATGGAGCGCCGATATCAGGTTGTAGTGCTCCTCTCCGCTGCGATCGTAGTTTAGGCCCTTATGCTGCACCGCTCGCTCGACAAGCCCTACATCGATTGTCTCAGTTGTGGCGATCGAACTAACGAGTTCGATCGTGGTCAGCGCACGCCGCGCATCGCCATCGGACAGGGCGACGATTGCCCGCTCCGCCCCGGACGTTATCTTGAATCTATCCCCAAGCCCCTTTTCGTCCCTGATTGCCCGGCGGATCAGACCAGTGATCTCCTCGGAAGAGAGCGCTGCGAACATGAACAACTGGCAGCGTGACAGGAGTGCGGCATTGAGGGCAAAGGATGGGTTTTCCGTTGTCGCCCCGATGAAGATGATGCTCCCCTCTTCTAAGTATGACAGGAGAACGTCCTGTTGATTGCGGGTAAAGCGGTGGATCTCGTCGAGGAAGAGTAGATCCCGCTTTCCCTCAAGTTCGAAACTTCTGCGCGAGTGTTCAAGGACCTCCTTTACCTCCTTCACCCCGGATAGGGCAGCCGAGAGGTGGACAAACTTCGCCCCCGAGCGCTGGGAAATAATTCTTCCTAGCGTGGTTTTCCCGCTTCCTGGTGGGCCCCAGAATAGGAGTGAGCGATAGTCTCCTCGCTCGATCAGCGAACGCAGCGCTCCACCCGCGCCGAGGATCTTCTTCTGTCCCACGACTTCATCAAGGTCACGCGGACGCATCCGCTCGGCGAGCGGGGACTTACCCGGTGCAGCAAACGGAAGGTACTTCATGGTCTACTGGTCACCCCCTTACGTCTTGCCTCGTTGATCAGATCTACGTACGCTCCACGCACAAGATTTGCGGGATCGATACCCAGGCGATTCATCAGTTCTCGTGCTACCTCCTCTCCCTGGCTTACGGACTCTCCCGCGTCGAGGACCACCTCAAGCTCCATGTATGTTCCCAGGTTCTTCACCTCATCTAAGTGAATGCGTGTCTTTCCTACCAGGTACAGCCTGCGTTTCTTGCTGACGGTCCCGATTGTCCCTAAGCTCGCTGCCAGGAGATTGAGCAGTGTGTCTGGCTCGGAACTCCTTGAGATTAGGTAATGCGATGGCTTGGGATCGCGCCCATCGGGGCGTTCATAGTAGATTAGCTCGCCATGCTCTGGAGAGAATACTCGCAGCTTCAGTCGCCCTTGTGGGACAGCAAAGAATGTATCATGTTGATAAATCTCCTCCCCCTGGGTGTCGCTGATCCGCTCCACTCGCCGCCGCAGTGCAGGAAGATCGCTCACAACAGCCTTTATCTCAACATTCATTGGCATGATTGACCTCTGATTGAGAGTCTCCTCCTGATCATCTCCGCGCGATCCGGTCTTCTCTCAACTCTAGTCGCTCTTTTCTAGGTAGGCCTCAATAAACGGGGTGATATCTCCGTCGAGCACAGCATCAACATTTCCCGTCTCGTAATTCGTGCGGTGATCCTTTACCATCTGGTAGGGATGAAGGACGTAGGAACGAATCTGGCTTCCCCACTCGATATCCATCAGTTTTCCCTGTATTTCTTCGATCTTCTTCGTCTCTTGCTGCCGCAGAAGTTCCCCTAGCCGTGCGCGCAGGACACGCATGGCTGTCTCCTTGTTTTGCCTCTGACTGCGCTCATTCTGGCATGACACAACGATCTTCGTTGGAAGATGAGTGATGCGCACGGCTGAGTCGGTAACATTCACGTGTTGCCCTCCGGCGCCGGACGAACGGTAGGTATCGATGCGCAAGTCCTTAGGATCGATATTCAGCTCTTGCTCCTCCGTCACTGGAACAACAGATACCGCGGTAAATGACGTATGGCGGCGATGCGCCGCGTCGTACGGTGAGATGCGCACCAGCCGGTGCACCCCCTTCTCGCTTCTCAGGTTTCCGTAGGCATAACGCCCGCTCACTTCCAGCGTTGCACTTCTGATCCCTGCTTCTTCGCCGGCGCTGACGTCAAGCAGGTTTGCCTTGTATCCCACCCGCTCGCAGTAGCGACCATACATACGAAGGAGCATTTCCGCCCAGTCCTGCGAATCAGTACCCCCGGCACCAGCGTTGATCGATAGGTAGCAGTCAGCGAGGTCATACGGCCCAGAGAAGGTCAATTCGATGCGAAACGCCCGCAGCTTCTGTTCGAGTGCCGAGACACGGGAGATGACCTTGGACAGCTCCTCCTCGTCGTCCATCTCAAGCGCCATCTGGTGGAGAACGTCGATATCCTCCATCTCCTCACTCAGCTCGTCATAGCGGGAGAGGAGCGCCTTGTTTCTCTCCAGGCGGCGGCTAACGTCGGTGGCTCTCTCTCGTATCTCCCAGAAGCCGGGCGCGGCCATCTGTTGCTCTAAATCAGCAATATCCTTCTCAATTGCTGGCCGGTCAAAGGTGATCACCGATCCGTGCGAGCATCTCGCGCATCCTTGAAAGCCTCTCTTCGTCCATCCATCCCCCTCTTGATCATCAAAGCTACAACATCTGACTGCGCAAATCTGACACCTTCTTTATAATCGCCATCTCGTCTTTCCACAAGTGCGTGCTGCGAGAATCTTCTCTCCTCCTTGCTAAGTCCGCTAACTACAGGCTACTATGAAGCGTGGGAAAAACAGACGCGTAGGAGGCAAGCGATGAGCGAGGAGAAGGTTCGCAAAGAGGAATTCACGATAAGCGGTGAGAAGCTGGTCTCTACCATCAAGAAACTGGTGCGAGAGGGGAACATTCGCCGAATCATCATCAAGAACAAAGAAGGAAAGACCATGATCGAGGTCCCGCTGACAGTTGGAGTTGTGGGCGCGCTTTTCTTGCCTACGCTGGCCGCCATCGGCGCTATCGCCATACTCATGAGTGAGTGTACGATTGTCGTAGAAAAGGTTGAGAAGGCTGAGGAACCGCCTCAAGCCGAATAGATCTCTCGTATGTGAGCGACTTGCCTTGCTTCATGTCTATCTTGGCATGGAGACAGCTCTGCTAGTTGCGAATCACTGGTGCGTTTCCTAAACTCACGCCTTGATAGTGCTAATGGGGTTCGGAATTTGTCCATTGAGGAGGAATCGATGGCAGAACGTGAAGGGTATAGGGTCATTTCCCAGATGTCGTATCAGCAGCCGAAGGTAGATCGCGGTTACACCAATCAGACGCTGTACGTGAACATCGGTACGGGAAAGATTGAGGCGCGCCCGGTGACGGCGATGATGAAAGAGAAGTTCATCGGGGGACGCGGGTTTGGCCTGTGGCGGTTGTGGAACGCGGTCACCAAGGACACGAAGTGGAACGATTCGGAGAATGAGATTGTGATCGGGGTGGGACCGATCGGCGGGATCACCACCTATCCTGGCGCGGGGAAGTCGCTCGTCGTCAGCCTGTCTCCCACAACTGGGAGCGTGATCGATTCCAACGTTGGGGGATACTTCGGTCCGTATCTCAAGTTCTCCGGTTGGGACTGTCTAGAGATTCAGGGTAAGAGCGACAAGGATGTCATCGTGTTCATCGACGGGGACGCGGGCACGGTGGAGATTCTCGAATCGACTGAAAGTGACGTAAACACGCACGTTCTTGCGGAGAAGCTGCTGCATCAGTTTGCCGAATCCGACTCTCCGCGCGATCTCCTTGCTGTTTCTACTGTCTCTGCTGGTGTCGGGGCGGAACATGCCTACATCGGTTGCCTGAACTTTAGTTTCTTCGACATGAAACGCAAGGTTCCCCGCGTGAAGCAAGCTGGCCGAGGCGGAATTGGAACAGTCTTCCGCGATAAGGGAATCGCCGCGCTGGTGGTGAAGCACACCGGCGTCAAGCCAGACCAGAACGGGCCGGCGCACATGGACCGCTTGAAGAAGGCTGGCGAGAGGATCAATAAGGAGATCCTCACGCTAGATTCCTCGCAGTGCGACATGCGCCACGTGGGAACATCGCACCTAGTAGAGATCATGGATGAGTTTGATCTCCTTCCGGTGACGAATTACAGGTACGGATCGCATCCCGATGCGGACAAGATCTCATCCAAAGTGTGGCGAGAGAAGTTTACACAAGGGATACCGGACGGCTGCTGGATAGGGTGTACGTTGTCCTGCTCGCACGCTGTTGATGGCTTCAAGCTGCACACCGGGCCGTACAAAGGTGATCGTGTTGTTGTTGATGGCCCGGAGTACGAGACAGCCGGCGGATCGGCGAACATGGGGATCTTCGACCCCGAGTTTGTCTTGGAGATGAACTTTTACTGTGACACCTACGGACTCGATACCATCTCCTACACAACAGGAATGGCATTCGTCATGGAGTGTTACGAGGCCGGGATCTTAGATAAAGAGAAGACCGGAGGATTCGATTTGCACTTCGGAAATGCTGACGAAGCCCTCGAGGTGTTGCATCAGATCGGCCGCGGCGAGGGATTCGGTGTGATAGTTGGGCAAGGGATCCGGCGGATGAAGGACTACTTCGTAAAGGAGTACGGCGCTGATCCTGATTTCTTAAATGATATCGGGATGGAATGCAAAGGGATGGAGTACTCTGAGTACGTGACCAAGGAGTCGCTCGCCATGCAGGGAGGATACGGATTGGCGCTTAAAGGCCCGCAGCACGACGAGGCGTGGCTGATATTCATGGATATGGTGAACAACCAGATTCCTACCTTCGAGGACAAGGCGGAGGCGCTGCATTACTTCCCGATGTGGCGGACCTGGTTCGGGCTGATGGGATTGTGCAAGCTTCCGTGGAATGACATTGAGCCTGCAGACAACGGTTCTCGTTACAATGGGATCGATAGTGCCAAGGTTCCCGAGCATGTGCAGAACTACTGCGATCTCTTCTCGGGGGTCACCGGAATCGAGGTTACCCCTGATGATCTTATCCTCCAGTCCGAGCGCGTGTACAACTTCCAGCGGGTGTTTAACCTACGCCTCGGCTACGGCCGCCGCGAACACGACCAGATTCCATATCGTTCCGTTGGTCCAGTGACCAAGGAAGAGTACGAATCGCGTGCCGAGCGCTACGACAAACAGCTAAGAGAGAAGGTGGGAGTCGATCCGATTGGGATGCCCACCTTGGAGAAGGTGAAGGTGTTGCGCGCGTTCCGCGAGGAGCAGTACGACAAGTTATGCGATGCTGCGTACCAACGGCGCGGATGGACGAACGACGGTGTTCCCACGGTAGCAACGTTGAAGCGGTTGGGAATTGACTTTCCCGACGTTATTGAAATCGTAAAGCCTTATCAGTAGACGCGTTGTGCACGAGGGGCGGATGAGCGTCCCTCGTGCTTCTCTCTTAAGATGCTACAAGTTACAAGCCTCTTTGAAAGACATTGTCTGGCGTTTATGCTGGGCTCGTGGTTCTTCGTAACGTGTTTATTGGGCTCATCGGCTCACTTCACCAAGAGACAGAAATCTGAGCCTTTTCTTATGATGCCAAGCACCCGTTATTGCTATTCCAAGGGGCTTTGAGTATAATTTCCCTGGGTGGTGTTATGGTCTACGAAGCTGATCAAATAAAGGTATTAGAGGATCTGGAAGCGGTACGTCTTCGTCCGGGGATGTACATCGGGAGCAGTGGACAGTCCGGGTTGATGCACTTGATCGAGGAGATCATCGATAACTCGATCGATGAGGCGCTTGGGGGATACTGTACTGAAATCCGGGTGACGGTGCATGCCGACAATCGCGTGACGGTGTGGGACAACGGGCGCGGAATGCCAGTTGGAATCCACAAAGAAGCTGGAATTAACGCGGTTGAGCTCGTGATGACCACCCTGCATGCCGGCGGCAAGTTTGACAACAAGAGCTATCATGTTAGCGGTGGATTGCACGGTGTCGGCGTATCAGTAGTAAACTCTCTTGCCGAGCACACGATTGTGGAAGTGCGCAGGAACGGAAAGATCTATCGCCAGGAATTCTCGCGTGGGGCGAAGGTGACCGATCTTGAAATCGTCGGCGAAACGAATGAGACGGGCACGACGATCACCTTCCTCCCGGATACGGAGATCTTCGGCGAGATTCACTACAACTTCTCTAAGTTGTCGCATCGGCTAAAGGAGCTCTCATACCTGAATGGCGGCCTGCTCATCATCCTCGAGAACGAGGAGGCGGGCGTCTCGCGGCGCTATCAGGCGAAGGGTGGAATTGTTTCGTTTGTCCAAGAGCTTGCCTCGGGCAAGGATCCTCTTTACCCCAAGCCGATTTACATCAGTGGCGAAGAGGCGGGAACTGCTGTGGAGATCGCGATGCAGTTCACCGGAGGCTATGATGAATCGGTGTTTGCCTTCGCCAATAACATCAACACCGTCGACGGTGGGACGCACCTTACCGGGTTCAAGTCTGCTCTGACAAAGTTTCTCAACGACTACGGACGCGAGAAGAAGATCCTGCGTAAGGACGATCCCAACCTGCGCGGAAACGATGTGCGCGAGGGGCTGGTGGCGATCATCAGCATCAAGATCCCCAATCCGGAATTTGAGGGCCAAACAAAGACAAAGCTGGGTAATCCAGAGGTTGCTGGCCTGGTGGCGGGGATCCTTCAGGAACAGCTCGGCCTCTATTTCCAGAAGAAGCCCAAGATTGCGCGTATGATCATCGAGAAGTCGATCAACGCCGGGCGAGCACGGGTAGCGGCTGCAAAAGCGCGGAAAATGGTTCGTCGCAAGGGGGCTCTCTTGTCGACGGCACTCCCGGGAAAGCTTGCGGACTGTTCGAGCTCTGATCCGGCGAAGAGCGAGCTATACATCGTCGAGGGTGACTCGGCCGGCGGGAGTGCCAAGCAGGGGCGCGATCGCACCTTCCAGGCGATCCTTCCACTGCGCGGCAAGGTTCTAAACGTCGAGAAGGCGGGACTAGCAAAGCTTCTGGATAATGCCGAGATTAAGGCGATGATCACCGCTGTTGGGACAGGAATCCGCGACGAGTTCAATCTTGACAAGCTGCGCTATCATAAGCTGATCATCATGGCCGATGCCGATGTCGACGGTGCGCACATCTGTACGCTGATAATGACCTTCTTCTTCCGCTACCTGAGGGCGCTCATCGAGCACGGCTATCTGTACATCGCCAAGCCGCCGCTCTATCAGATTAAGGAAGGCAAGAAGCTCATCTACCTCTACACCGACGATGAACTGGAGGAATATCGCGAGGGCCGCGACGGCCGCTTCTCCATGAAGCGCTTCAAAGGACTGGGAGAAATGAACCCGCGAGAGCTGTGGAACACAACGATGAGCCCAGATCAGCGCATCCTGAAGAAGGTCGAGATCAGGGATGCGTTGGAGGCAGACGAGGTATTCTCCACCCTGATGGGAAACGACGTTGCTCTGCGTCGAGATTTCATCTGGGAGAACAGCGATAAGATCACTACACTTGACATCTGACCCCTCTTTTTCGGACCTATGCTACTGACTTTGCCAGTGGTGGTGCTAGACTGAGGAAAAGGAGAGAAGATGAATATGCGAACTATTGTTATTGCAATTCTAGTGCTGATGGTCCTTTCCACGTGCGCCACTGCGACCTCGATTGGCATCTCCGCTGGGATCGACCCAACGGGGATGATCATGGTTGGGACGATTGCCGAAACACCACTTGTTGATTACGTTGGCCTACGGGCTCAGTTATCGATCGCGGTGAATTCCGGAATTGCTGGCCTGATGACGATGAACGCGGCAGCGTTTGGCTACTATCCGCTTGCCCCATTTGCGCCCTACATCGGATTGGGAGGAGGGGTCGCTTTAACCCCATCTAGCGTGCACAACCGTTTCGGTTGGACGCTCGATGGAATCGCTGGGACGCACATCGCAATCGCCGAGATGGTAAGTCTGTTCTCCGATGTGCACTACATTGTTCGGTTCTCTACGGTGATCACTTACGGACCGATTTACGAGGGCGGCATCAGCTTCTCGTTCTAGATGCTCATCGGCATTGGCATCTCTTTGGCGGTGCTGAGCGTTGTTTGGATTGGCTGGAACTTTACCCTTGATGCACTGTGGCAACCGACCGATCGCGCAACGGTAGGCAGTATTCTATCCCTTGCCCAGATCAAGCGAGGAGAAACAGTCGTTGACCTTGGTTGTGGTGATGGGCGTATCGTGATCACCGCAGCACGTGCATTCGGCGCGGAGGGAGTCGGAATCGAGATCGATCCGGTGCGTGTGCTGTGGGCGCGAACAGCAGCGCTTCTCGCTGGGGTGAGGAAGCACGTGCGCATCCTATGGAAGAACATGTACAAGGTCGACTTATACGATGCCGATATCGTTATCCTCTTCCTCTCTTCCGCTGCAAACTTGAAGCTGCAAGACAAATTGTTGCGTGAGCTTCCCCAAGGGGCGCGTATCGTCTCCTACTATCACCCAATGTTGGGGTGGAAGCCCGATAGGGTTGAAATTGCCAAAACAGGGTATTCCATGTACCTTTACCGCATACCCAAGAATCAGGGGATTGAGTGATTGAGTCAGTGAATGATCAGGAGACGCAAAGATGAGAGACCGTCTATGGGCCGAAGACGCGGGATCTGTAGATGCGGTAGATCATTCAGTCAATCACCCAATCACCAAGTCCCTGGCCTGTCTCGCCAGCGCGATTGGAGTTGCCCCTGAGCCCGCGTGGGGTCAAATTGAGATCACCGGTATCACCCAAGACTCGCGCGCGGTGCAGCCAGGGTATCTATTTGTTGCCATCAAGGGATTTGTCAGTGATGGGCGCCGCTTCATCCCCGATGCCGTCGCGCGTGGTGCGGCTGCTGTGGTCGCTTCGCAGGATGCACCCTGCAGCGTCCCGCTGCTTCTTGTAGAGGATGATAGGGCTGCCCTTGCCATGTTGTCAGCGACGTTCTTTTCACACCCAACGCGAGATCTATACACCGTTGGCGTAACTGGAACCAACGGGAAGACCACGGTCTGCCACTTGGTAGCTCACTTGCTTGGAAATGAGAAGAGTATCATTGTGAGCACTGTGAACAACGAGGCGAGGGGCCTGCACGCGGTTACCACTCCGGAGAGCCCGATCGTCCAGCGGATTGCCTCAGATGCGCGTGCCGCCGGGAAGAAGAACCTCATTCTTGAAGCCTCCTCTGCTGGGCTGTCTCTTAATCGTGTTGATAATGTGGACTTTAATGCTGCAGTATTCACTAATCTTACCCACGATCATTACGACTTCCATTCCAATCGTACTGGCTACCTGCGTGCGAAGCTCATTCTGTTTCAGAGCTTAGAACCTACAGCACGGGCGATAATCAACGCCGATGACCCCGCAGCAGAGGAGGTCATCGCTGCCACGCAAGGCAAGGTAATTACCTACGCCGTCACCAAACCCGCGTCTTTTGGTGCGATGGAGATCGACTATGCACTGAAATCCACCCAATTTACCATCATACACGAAAAGGAGCGTGTTTCGGTGCGCATAAATCTACCGGGGGAGCACAACGTGTACAACGCTCTCGCTGCTGCGGCTGTCGCTTCAGAAGCAGGGATGACTCTTCGTGTGATCGCAAGCAGACTCGCCACCGCGCGCAGTGTTTCTGGTCGCTACCAATTCATGAAGGCACCAAACGGTGCTAGCGTGGTCGTGGACTTCGCGCACAGCCCGGACTCGCTGGAGAAGATGCTTACATCACTGCGCCCGTACTACGAACGGATTATCAGTGTCTTTGGCTGCGGCGGGGAGAGCGATCGCGATAAACGTCCGATCATGGGAAGGATCAGCGGCGAGCACGCTGATATCACCATTCTCACGACGGACAATCCCAAGAGAGAGGACCCACGAGAGATCATCGATGCCATTGCTGCGGGAATTCCAGTGGGTGGCAAACATGAGCAAGTCCTAGATCGTGAACAGGCAATCAAGAGAGCGATCGAGCTTGCCGGGCCAAGTGATGTTGTCCTCATTGCGGGTAAGGGACACGAACCCTACCAGATCGTTGGGCATGAATTCGTCCCGTACAACGATGTCGAATATCTGCGGAAGGCTGGGCTAGCGAAATGACGCTAACGACTGACCCCCGCTGCTTCTTGGATCACTTCGGTATGGTGATGTTGTAGAGTTTCAGGTGATTCCACTGATCGGCAGCGAGGGGAAACAGCATGCTCCTTGCTAAGGACGATGAGTCTCTGGGCCTTGTCGCCTTAAGTAGCCAAGGATCATTGATCGCGTACCGATCTGACCACTTCCCATATGGGATTAACCCACGGTAGCCTCACTTCATCGATGCGCGCTTTGCTTACGATCATTCAGCTGTGTAGGATGAGAGGAGGAGGGGATAAGATGGAGAAGATGATCGCCTACTGTGGACTTGTCTGCACAGAGTGCCCGGCCTACATTGCGACACAGGCAAACGACAAAGAGCAACTGGCTAAAGTGGCAACGCGGTGGAGCGTGGAGTTCAACGCCACGCTCACTGCCGATGACTGTGCCTGTGATGGGTGCCTGGCGACGACTGATCGCCATATGAGCCACTGCGCAGAGTGCAAGATCCGCGCCTGCGCTATCGAGAAGGGTGTGCGCAACTGCGCTCACTGCACGGACTACCCTTGCGATGAGCTGAAGGGATTCTTCGCCTTCGCTCCGGAGGCGCGGAGCACGCTCGAACAGATCAGGCAGAACCTGTAACCTACGTTGGAAGACTCAGCACTTGATGAAGAGCGGAGGCTAATTGGGGCTTGTGGCCTGTATTGCGGCCTCTGCCCGCGATTTCAGTCTCAGTCGAAGAGTCGCTGTGGGGGCTGTCTCTCAGGGCGCATGGGAGCATACTGCGGCGTCTACCGCTGCGCCTCGAAGCGCGGATACCTTACGTGCGCTGAGTGCCCGGAATACCCGTGCACAAGACTGAAACGAGCGCTCAAGATCGATGAGGGGCTCGATAGCTTTGTAAGTCATCGAAAGGCGCTTGATAACCTCGACCACATCAGGAAATTTGGACTGGAATCGTTCTTGAGCGAGCAGAGGGAACGGCGCATACTTGCCGAGCGTCTGATTGCCGGTTACAACGCTGGGAGATCGATGACCCTCTATTGCACTGCCTGTACTCTTCTCCCCACGCGAGTGATCACGCAAGCGATCAAGCGGGTTGAGCGACAGATCTATCTTGGGAAGGTTCACCGCGAGGATCGCAAAGCGCTTGCAAAGTGCATGCGTCAGGAAATCGGCGATTTGGCGCGAAGGCTCGACATTGATCTAGCGCTACGGAGGAACAACAGATGAGGAGAAGCGAGAAGGAAATCGTCGATCGCTCACAGGTCGATTTAATTATCAAGCGCGCTCTCGTGTGTCGCATCGCTTTGTGCGACAATGGGAGACCATACGTCGTTCCGGTGAACTTTGGCTACGGTGACGGCCGCCTGTATATACACAGTGCATCTAAAGGCACAAAGATTGACATTTTAAGCAAGAACCCTCTAGTTTCCTTTGAGATGGACCTTGATCATGCCCTGGTGGAGGGGCAGGAACCATGTTCGTACACATTCAACTACCGCAGTGTCGTTGGATTTGGGAGCGCAGTTGTTTTAAACGATCTTGCGGAGAAGCGCAAAGGGATGGATCTCATCATTGGGCACTACGCGGGAAGCGTAGCTCCCTACCCGGATGATGCCTTGGAGAAGGCGGCGGTAGTGAGGATTGAGATCTCATCAATGACGGGAAGACAATCGGGATACTGACCGGGATTGACGCCTTATTTTCTCTTGACAATGACAATTTTGGTTGTAGACTCCCCCAATCCATTGATTGTCCCTTGTGGGACCGGAGGCTAAGGGAATGCGCGCTGTGATGAGAAGGTGGCTGAGGGAAGCCGAACCCTGGTACGGGTCGATGTGGCTTGCGAACCTCGTTGTTGGTACATCATCCATTCTTGTGCCGCTGATGGTCGTGGAGGTCTTGCGTGGCACGGTGGAGAACGTCGGGCTGATATCGAGCCTTGCCAGCCTGATGGGTGTGATCGGAAGTCTGATTTGGGGACGTCTCTCGGATGTTGCGCATCGGCGAAAGCTATTTGTGGTCATGAGCTACACCATGGTGGCAGTTAGTTTCGTTGGGATTGCACTTGCGCATTCCCTTACATCGATCGTCCTGTTCAATATGATCCTCAGCTTATTCTGGGTAGCGAACGCTTCCGTTACCGTCCTCCTCGTGATCGAGAATCGTGACGAATCACTGTGGGAAGCGAAGATCAGTCACCTTAATCAACTAGGCACGCTTGGCTGGGTGTCTGGGTTGATCTTTGGAAGTGTCGCTCTGGCGGTGGCATCGCCGCGGCTGGGAGAAGCAACTGCTGTTAGGTCCGTCTTTGGCATCCTCGCCATTGGTGGACTGGTGGCGGCGGTTCTCGCTGAACGCTTCGTCCCTCATACTAAGCCGAAATTTGTTCGCAGACGTTTTCGTGGATCAATCCTTGCATTTGGAAACTTCATCGTGGAGAGGGCTCGCTTTGGCCCATTTCATCTCTATCACCGCTTCAATCCGCGACGTCTCCCCGCGCTGTTGTGGGGAGAAGGTGGACTAACGCACCAGACGAAGAGCTTTCTCGTGGCGATGCTCCTTGCATTCTCCGCATTTGGTTTTTTCTTCGTCCCGCTCCCTGTTCTCCTTGCTAACAAGTTCGGGTTTGCATCATCTACGGTCTTCTCCTATTTTGTCGTTTTAAACGGGGCGATCGTCCTTGCTTATCCGCTTGCTGCACGGCGTGTCAAGCGCCTAGGGAACAAGTCGGTGCTGACAGGATCGCTCCTAGCACGTGTCTTGTTGTTTACCTTTGCGGGTGCATCCCTCCTTGTATGGCCGGTTGCTCCGTCGGGATTGATTCTATCGTTGTTCTTTGTTGCGGTCGGAGTAAGTTGGTCGTTCTTCCAGCTTTCCAGCGTTGCCATGATATCGCGGCTCGCTCGACCGGAGTACCGTGGCCAGGCGCTCGGGTTGTACAATGCTGTCGCGGGGTTAGGAACCATCATCGCCGGTGTCACGAGCGGTCTCATGGCGCAACACTTGGGGTATGCTGCTACATCATTCACGTCGGCATTTCTTGCTGGTGCGGCAATGTTTGTTGTGGCGCGCTTGCGGATACCAAGACGCACAACGACACCGACACCGACCCCTGCGCCGGTGGTAGACGCCGAACACAAGTCGGTGCAGATGTGTGTACAGCCTGAACCATTAAGATGATCAGTCAGAAAGCGCGCATGCACACAGCCGAGCACATCCTTACCGCAGTCATGCGGCATATGTTTGGATCTGTCCGCAACTTGGAGGCTCATCTGGGGGAGAAGAAATCGAAGTGTGACTACGCCGTGCCGGATGCGATCTCAGATGCAGACATTGCTGCAATCGAGAGTGCAGTAAATGATGAGATCCTAAAGGATGACCAGGTGAGCTTTGAAGTACTATCGATCGATGCTGCGCGGCAGGCCTACGACCTGTGGAAGGTACCCGCGGGAGCGAAGACGATTCGCATCGTTCACATTGGAGATTTCGATTCCACACCTTGTTCTGGAGAACACGTTGAGCACACTGCACAGGTGGAACGGTTTCTTATCAGTAGCTACTCTATGAAGGACGAGCGTACTGTTCGTATCCGGTTCTCCGTATGAATCGATGCGCCTACAAAGGGATCTGCGTGCCGGCCATGACCTCCAGGCCATCTGGGCCGAATTCCTGTTGAAGGATCCTGATCGCCGATTCGCCCGTGCAGTGACACGGGCCAACCTGTCTTACACCGAGGGCTTGCAAGGACGCGGCGATCTTGCGGACCTTATCTGTACTCGTCGTTCCCAGGTGAAAACCGCCTAGGACGAGACGGAGTGGTTCTCCGGCAAGATCGGTTGCCACGCGTGCGATTTCTACGATCCCGGGGTGAGCACAGCCGGTAATCAAGACTGGCCCGCTAGCTGTTCTGATGATGAGAGACTGCTCTAGTATCGTTGATCCCAGTTCCCCTGTTGAGAGGAACCCCGGTAAGAACTCGATCGGTTTCGTCACTTGGATCGATCTTGCATGTGCCGCCTCGACCTTCTTCTTGAAAGGCTGCGAGAAAGATGCTGGATAGACGACGGTCAGCCCTTTGTGCAGTGCCGATGAAGCCGCTCCGACGTGGTCGCAGTGCTCGTGCGAGAAGAACAAGTAGTCGGTCGACTTAAGGTCGATACCCAGTGCCGAAGCGTTCGCTTCGAGTACGATCTTGTCTCCCCCGCTGTCAAATAAGAGGCGCTTCCCGCCGTGCTCCACAAGCGCCGAGAATCCCCATCCCGGCTGCAAGTCCTCGCGGGAAGAGCGGTTGTCGTAGATGATCGTTATCCTCTCGTTAGTCATCTCCTCCTCCTTCTGCTTCCTCTGGACCTTAGATGATACTTATCTGTTTCTCCCTTCAGTTGCATTTGTCTTATTCTTAGTATTCTCCTTCAGATGGGCTACAGATCGATCACCCGTGGGCTCATCATGCTCGTGTCAAGGATGACAACCGTTGCTCGCCCGCTTATCCATCCGCACGCTTCGCCGGGGTTGATGACGAGCATCTTTCCTTCTCTGATATCGATCTCGTGTGTGTGGCCATAGATGACCAGATCGTAGGCCTCGCTCTTCACGAGGGCGTCGATGAACTTCGGCTCGTGCATGATCACGCCGCGCTTGCCGTCGAACTTGAATTCATGGTAGTCGGGATAGATCGGCCCGATCTTCTCGAAGCGCTTGGTCAGGTAGAGCCGCTCGCCATCGTTGTTTCCAAACACGCCGATGAACGGCGCCTCCAGCGCAGTGAACTTGTCGGCGGTGATCGGCGAGATGAAATCACCGGCATGCAACACGAGATCTACCTTCTCCGCGTTGAACAGCCGCACAGCAGCAGCGATCTTGGGCATGTTGTCGTGCGTGTCTGAGATGATCCCGATCTTCATTTTAGCGTCTCGCGGATCTTCGCGGCCATGGCGATGAATGCCTGTGATATTGGCGATTGCGGTGACTGCAGCACGATCGGTCGTCCGTTGTCCGCCTCGGCACGCGCCTGCGGATCGATTGGCACCTTACCCAGGAAGAGCACGTCGAGCTTTTTAGCCTCTTTCTCTCCGCCGCCGGAGCCGAACAGGTCGATTTGTTCCCCGCAGTGAGGACAGATTAAACTGGACATGTTCTCTACTATTCCAATGTTCTTGATCTCCAGCTTCTTTGCCATGTTTGTCGCTCGACGTGCATCAATCAATGCTACCTCTTGCGGAGTGGTGACAACGATCGCCATCTCCGGCGACGTGTGTTGGGCGATCGTCAGCACCTCATCTCCCGTGCCGGGTGGAAGATCGGCGATCAGGATATCGAGATCGCCCCACTGAACTTCTCCGAGGAACTGATCAATCACCTTCGAGCGCAGCGGTCCACGCCAGATGATCGGCGTTCCTCCCTCAACCATCGATGCGATGGAGATGATCTTGATCCCGTTGACCTCGCTGGGGACGATCATGCCGCCTTGCGTTCCCAAGCCACCGACGAGTCCCGTCATCTGGGGAACATTGGGGCCGGTGATGTCCGCGTCGAGCAGGCCAACCTTCAGTCCGCTTTCAGCAAACGCATACGCTAGATTCACCGCCACCGTTGTCTTCCCCACTCCGCCTTTTCCACTAAATACTACTACACGGTGTTTGATCCGCTTCATTGCATCTTCGATTCCCTTAGTTGGGCTCTGTGCATGTACCGTCGGTTGCTGTTTGTTATCGCTCATTTTTCGCACTCCCTTTCATCAAGTAGCTTCATGCTCATACGTGCTATATTTGCCTCCTCTTTGATGGCGATATTGTACGTGTTACTCATCCCCACGGACAGGGGGCTCATCTCGCTACACACGTTGAAGTGTTCAAGCATGGATGCCTCCCGTAGCAGGTCCCCATTCTTCTCTGGCAACATGTCCATCTTCTAGTGGGATTGCACTTCTTAGCGCGCTAACGAAGGAAGGTCACTTTCTCCTTTGCAGCTTGGCCCAGGTATCGCGCAGCGTCACTGTGCGATTGAAGACTGGTCTACCCGGTGATGAGTTCGGATCAACGCAGAAGTAGCCTTTGCGTTCGAACTGGAACCGCTCTCCCGGCGTGACCTCTGCAAGGTCAGGCTCCATCTTGCATCCAGTGAGCACCACAAGCGAGTCTGGATTGAGGCCATCCAGCCAGTCCTCTCCCTCTTTTACATCGAGAGGATTCTCGTTGGTGAATAGGTTATTGTAGAGCCGTACCTCGGCATCGATTGCGTGCTGCGACGACACCCAGTGCAGGGTCGCCTTCACCCGGCGACCATCGGGAGCGTTTCCCCCACGAGTGGCTGGGTCGTACGTGCAGTGAAGCTCCACAACGTTTCCCGCCTCGTCTTTGACCACATCGGTACAGGTGATGAAGTAAGCGTAACGCAGGCGCACTTCGCGACCGGGAGCGAGGCGATAGAATTTCTTTGGCGGATCCTCCATGAAGTCTTCCCGCTCGATGTACAGCTCGCGCGAGAAGGGAACCTGGCGTGTCCCAGCGGATTCATCCTCGGGGTTGTTAATCGCCGTCAACTCTTCCACCTGCCCCTTGGGGTAGTTGGTGATTATAACCTTCAACGGATTGAGGACAGCCATCCTTCGCTGTGCTCGCTTGTTTAGGTCCTGACGCAGGCAGTACTCGAGGAAGGCGACATCCACGTATCCATCGGACTTGGTTACGCCGATTCCGTGAATGAAGTCCAAGATTGCCTTGGGGGTGAACCCGCGTCGGCGTAGGCCGCGCAGCGTGGGCATCCGTGGGTCATCCCATCCATTGACATGGTCTTCCTCGACGAGCTGGCGCAACTTGCGCTTGCTCATCACCGTGTGTGTTAGATTTAAGCGACCGTACTCAATCTGCCGTGGACGATGCTCCACAGGGAGTTGGTCGAGGAACCAGTTGTACAGCGGGCGATGGTTCTCAAACTCTAGGCTGCATGTGGAGTGCGTGATCCCCTCGATCGCGTCAGATTGACCGTGAGTCCAGTCGTAGGTGGGGTAGATGCACCACGTGTCGCCCTGGCGGTGGTGTGTGGCGCGTAGGATCCGGTACATCACTGGATCGCGCATATTCAGGTTGGGATGTGCCATATCGATCTTAGCGCGCAACGTCTTTGCTCCATCGGGGAACTCGCCGGCGCGCATGCGCCTAAACAGATCGAGATTCTCTTCCACACTGCGGTTGCGATACGGACTATCCTTCCCTGGTGGGGTGATCGTCTTGCCATTCTCGTGGATTGCTCTGCCGCGATACTCGCTGATCTCTTCTGCTGAGAGATCACATACGTACGCCTTCCCTTCTTTGATCAGATACTCCGCCCACTCGTAGAGTTGCTCGAAGTAGTCGGAGGCGAAGAATAGACGATCTTCCCAATTGACACCAAGCCAGTGCATGTCCTCAATGATCCCGTCAACGAATTGCTGCTCCTCGGCAGCGGGGTTAGTGTCATCGAAACGCAGGTTGAACTTGCCGTTGAAGTCCTGTGCGATCCCGTACGCCAGCAGGAACCCCTTGGCGTGTCCGATGTGGATGTATCCGTTGGGCTCCGGTGGCCAGCGCGTGTGTACCCGGCCATCGTTCTTCCCCTCGGCGACGTCCTGTGCCACTATTTGGCGAATGAAATCGACGTGCGTTTCTTCCGGTTTTCCCATTTCAGTATTTTCGGTATTGCGTGGTCTATCCTCTGTCATATCGTCCTCTCTTTCAGGCTTGACATTAAGATACCCAAACCGCGTCTTCCTTGCCAGTCTGACCTGCTTGCGGCATGTACACTATCCAGACTGTGATCCTTGTTACAGACCTAACGGGGCACAGGCGGGTACACTATCACAAGGAATAGATTCTCGCTTGTACTGAATTAGACTGGGGAGTGACCGACATTGTCTAGGATAACGGTTCGTCGTTTTGTGCTGGGGTTGATGTTCGTGTGTCTGGCGTATCTTGGGGTATTGGGCATCGCTCAGACGCCCGCGGACCAGGATCTGGTAGTGGTGCGCACTATCTCAACAGCGTGCGCACTGCCTGAGAGCATGTTCCTTGTGACACTACACATCGAAGTTGGAAATGATATGAACGGGGTAGGGATCGAAGAGACGCTTCCCTATGGCTGGAAGATTCATCCGCTGGAGAACGCAGGGGCTGCGTTTAAGCAAGCTCAGTCGCAGTGGACATTCGGAGGTAAGATCAGGGCAGGGAAGAAGATCGATATCTGCTACGAAGTCACTGTCCCTTCGGCTGATAAGCTATACTCTCACACACTGCCGGAGTGCTTCTCGATAACTGGCACCTTTAAGAGCAAGATCCCCGCGGTTCAAGTGGCAGTGAGTGGGGATACGGAAATACAGGTGTTATCGGCATTACCGGTAATGAGCGCTATCGCTCACCTCGCACCGGCAAACGATAAGCACCCGACGGACACGATCGACCTGCGCCTCTCCCAGAAGATCACCCGTCAACAACTGGCGCAGGCAATAAAAATGTGGAGGACGGATACAACGATCCCGGATACGCGCGGGGAGACGATCGACCTCACGATGATGGAGAGGATCATCTCCTATTATGAAACGTGCACACCGGTTGATGAGCAGCTTCCGCCGGCTGGCAATTACGGATTACACGCCGTGAGGACGATTACCACATTCCTGCCTAGCGATACGATCCTCCTTCCGCACGGCTGCCTCGATCCGGGAATTGACGCCCGCAGGTTCCTCGTGAGCGTGGAGGTGACCGCGGAGCATGACGCCTACGGCGTGGGGTTGAGGGAGTGGTTCCCGACCGGATGGCATGTCAGCCCTCTCGATAATGATGGGTTTGCCTATTGCCCCTCGCATGCGGAGTGGATCTATTCCGGGCGCCTTGCAGCAGGAGATAAGAAGACGATCATCTATCAGGTGGAGGCGGCACCGACGCCGCCCGAAGGGAGCGATTGCCCATCTGGCTGTTGTGGAACAAACGCAAAGATTGTCGGGAGCATCTCTAGCACCCTTGGCTGCGGTGAGCAGGGCGTCACCGGCGAAGACACGGTCCACATCTGGCAATGCTTGCCGGTAATCCTCGCCATATCGCGCTGGGATGCGGCAAACGACTCCCTGGACGTAAAGCTATCAAACAACATATCCTTCGAGCAGGTACAGCGAGCAATCGCCTTCTGGGAGCAGAGCGCGGCCGTGCCGTACACCTGCGGGTACACGGTGGGATATGAAACGCTGAAGAGCATCGTCGCCTATTGGTTGACAGGCACGCCTGTCACAAAGCCCATCGTAGGGGCTAAAGCGGCAGCGACACCAACAAAAGCTCCCCCAGGATCATATGATTGGTTCTGTCAGATGAAGGATATGCAGGAGGGCGAAGACAGAGCGACAGAAGCATCCACTCCAGTAGTAGTAGTTGCCAAGGTAGACCGACAACTGACATGCCTTGCCAGCGTCGCTACGCTGACCGCAACGATCTCCGGTGGCAGGCCGCCGTATACTTACACGTGGAAGGACCAACAGGGAAACAAGGTTGGCACGAGCAGCAAGATAACCGTCGACAAACCAGGAACATACCTTGTCGTAGTTAATTCGGCGGGATGCTGTGCTGGCAGTGACTACGTGACCGTGACGCAGGACATTGTGCCGCCAACGGTCAGCGCTGGTTACGATAAGTTGCTGACGTGTGCTGTGACATCTGTCACACTCGACGGATCGGCGAGTGGCGGTACACCTCCGTACACGTACACCTGGACTGATTCATCAGGCAACGTCATCGGCAAGACAGAAGACATCACCGTTGATACGCCCGATACGTACACGCTCACCGTGACTGGTACGAACGGCTGCTCGGCAAGCGATAGTGCTGTTGTGACGCAGGACATCGTCCCACCGGCGGTCAGCGCTGGTTCCGATAAGTTGCTGACGTGTGCTGTGACATCCGTCACACTCGACGGATCGGCAAGTGGAGGGACACCTCCGTACACGTACGCCTGGGCTGACTCATCAGGGAACGTCATCGGCAAGACAGAAGACATAACTGTTCATACGCCCGACACGTACACACTTACCGTGACTGGTACGAATGGCTGCTCGGCAAGCGATAGTGCTGTTGTGACGCAGGACATCGTTCCACCGGTGGTCGATGCCGGCGCTGACCATACGATTACCTGCGCCAACCCAACAGCGAAGCTAGATGCCACCGTCAGCGGAGGAGAACCTCCCTATACTTACGAATGGAAGGATTCCGACGGCACGGTCGTCGGCTGCACCGAGGACATTATTGTAGATAAGCCGGGGATCTATTTGCTGATTGCAACGGGACTAAATGGATGCGAGGCAAGCGACCGCGTGACGGTGAATGAAGACGTTACACCACCGATTGTGGAGATCACCTCCAGCGCTTCAACGCTGACGTGCCTGGTGGAGCAGATAACGCTCCAGGCCGTCGTGAGCGGAGGATGTCACACCTACACCTATGATTGGGTGAACTCCAACGGTGATGTGATCGGCTGCACCGATGAGATTAGGGTTGAGAAACCTGATACCTACACGGTGATGGTCACCGGAGGAAACGGCTGTTCGGCAAGCGCCAGCATAACCATTGCGCAGGACATTGTGCCGCCAACGGTCAGCGCGGGCCCTGCTCAGGTTCTTACTTGTGCTGTAACAGCTGTCACACTCGACGGATCGGCCAGTGGGGGGACACCTCCGTACACATACGCCTGGACTGATTCATCAGGCAACGTCATCGGCAAGACAGAAGACATCACCGTTCATACGCCCGATACGTACACACTCACCGTGACTGGTACGAACGGCTGCTCGGCAAGCGATAGTGCTGTTGTGACGCAGGACATCGTCCCACCGACGGTCGATGCTGGCCCTGCTCAGATTCTCACCTGCGCTGTGACATCCGTCACACTCAACGGTTCGGTGAGCGGTGGGACACCGCCGTACTCCTACGTGTGGACCGATACGTCGGGTGACGTCATTGCGAGGAGCGAGGATGCTGCCGTGAGCGATCCTGGTACGTACTTCTTCACAGTCACCGGGGCGAATGGCTGCGCCGCGAGCGACAGCGTGGATGTGACGCAGGACATCAGCGTACCAATAGTTGCTATTGCCGCTGTGCAGACGCTAAGCTGCATTGTGACATCTGTCACACTCGATGGCTCGGCAAGCAGCGGCACGCCGCCGTACACGTATGCATGGACAGACACCGCTGGCAGCGTCATTGGACGGAGCGAAGATGTTGAGGTCGAAGACCCCGGTACGTACACACTCACCGTAACTGGTGCGAACGGCTGTTCCGCGAGCAAACGCGTGACTGTGGCACAGGACATTGAGCCACCGACAGTCGACGCCGGTCCGGATCGTGATCTAACGTGCCTGGTCAAGGAAGTGATGCTGTCAGCCTGTGTTTCCGGTGGCAAAACGCCATACCTTTACCTGTGGCGGGACACTGCTGGGAACGTCCTATCAATGAAACAAACGCTTGTTGTTGATGCTGCGGGAATGTATCAAGTCACCGTCGTCGGGGCGAACGGATGCTGCGCAAGCGACGAGGTCGCTGTAATTAACAACACTGCCCCGCCAGTAGTCGATGCGGGGCCGGATATGACGATCACCTGTGCTAGCCCTGATGTGCACATCGATGCTACTATCTCTGGTGGGCAGGCACCGTATGACATCTTGTGGCTGAACGATTGTGGCGACACTGTCGCTACCACGGAGGATATCACGGTCACGCTGCCTGGTGTGTACGAGGTTATTGTCACTGGCGCCAATGGGTGCTCGGCAAGCGATACGGTCACCGTGATCGACGGGATCGTCCCACCAAGCGTGGACGCCGGGCCGGACAGAGTGTTGACCTGCGAGAACGAAGAAGTCCTGCTCGATGCCACCGTCTCGGGAGGAGCATGTCCCTACACCTACAAGTGGACGAACTCCTGTGGAGCGGTGGTAGGGACAACAGAGGATATCACCGTCTCTCTGCCGAGCGTCTACACGTTGACAGTTACCAGCGCCAATGGCTGCATCGGTTCAGATAGCGTTGAGGTAACGAAGGAAGAGTAAGTGCTAGTTGGATGCATATGCTTGCGCTGGCTCGTGAACGGAAGAGAAGGAAGCGGCACGCTCAGGTCATGAACGTGCCGCTCGATCTTGCTAGACAGGATCAACCTTGTTTGATCCAGCTCAGTTGATTCCCTACTTATCGGGAACGATCTCGAATGCCGCAAAGACGTTGCGCTGATACTTCGGGTTGAAGTTGTTGTCCGAACCGATGATCAGCGTGTAATCTCCGTTTGGAAGCTGCGGCCCAAGGCTGATTGCCTCCATGTTGTCCGGATCGAAATCGACCTGTGTGAGGTCCTTGTTGTCCGAGATGATCAATAACGGTGTTTTCTCCAAAATCGATAGAGTATGTGGATTATTCGGATCAGCCAATGCATCGATCCCCATAACGTTTGTGCTGTCATCGAACTTAACACCGAACAGGCCGATCTGGTTTCCCGCGCCGCTAACATACGATCGCTCCATCACGATCAGGTCGAACTGCGACGTTATGTGCCCGACGTAGACCATCCCCGGGACTCCGTTGTCACCGGATTTCCCTTCTGGTGGAGCGGCGAACATCGGCTCGGTGATGTACACGTATTCTGCCTTTTCTACAGGAGTGCCTCCGCTCATATCATATTCGATCATCCGCACGGGCGTACCGGCAGTTGGGGTGGCGACATCTCCATCTTGCACCAGCGCTTCTTCGTTCATCACAAACAGCGTGGCGTAATCCGGTGTAAGCGCGCTCGCCTCAAACGATAAGTTCGTCCTGACTCCCCGCACCTGCTTGTCACCGTCGAATGCGGGGACAAACTTCTCCGGAACAGGGATCGAGCTTAAGAATCCTCCATCGTGCGAAAACTGCCGTATCCACGGGTTGTTGTCCTGGTCCCTCTCCGAGCAGACTATAAATCCCGTCGGGGTCCATAGGACATCTTCAGCATCGATGCTGTTAGGCGCGTACGATCCTCCATCCGTCGTTTTTAGGTGTACCACGCCGACAACATTTACCCCATGGATTCCAGTTTCGTCAACGTCGATATTGAGCTTGTACAACAACCCCGGCGGATCGACGTTTGATCCCTTATCATCGCAGACAGCGTAGAAACTGCCGTCGCTTGCCAGTGTGAGCCCGGAGATTCCACCGACATTTATCCCGTTGAACGTCCAACCATTGCGCGGCGGATCAAAGCTCCCTAAGTACTTAAGACTCATGGAGAACGCGCTAATACCGACCAGTAAGCAAATTACAACGGCTAGCACCGTTAATCGACGTACCATTTCCCCTCCTTTGATCATGAAAGTTTCCTGTTCTCGCCACCTTCTGCATCGATTCTTGTATCACATCACCTCCTCCCGACCATTATAGGCATCCTGCCCGCGTTGACCAAGAGATCCGTTGTAAAGAAAGGGGACACAATAGGGGGATAAGTCCAGCTGCGTGTGAAAATAACTGGTTGGGAGAGGAGGATTCGAACCCCCACTAACAGGGCCAGGGCCTGTCGTCCTACCATTAAACGATCTCCCAATTAGTAATAAGATCTTAATGAACGCGCCCCATCCTGTCAAGACGAGTGGTTGCACCGTCGATCACTGGAGCGCTACAATCTTTGCATGATGATCTTACATCGTAGGCCGGTTGTGGCTGGCATGTTCTATCCGGGAAGCGCGGACAGTCTGTCGCGAGAATTGATACACCTGTGCGGGAAACCGCGCACCACAGGAATGCTTGACTCATCGATGGGCTTGATCGCTCCGCATGCGGGATATGTCTACTCAGGGAAAGTGGCCGGCCAGGGATACGCTCAGGTCGCTGATCGCGGCAGGCCGGAGTGGGCAATTATCCTTGGATCGAATCATACCGGGATGGGCTTCCCCATATCGATCGTGACGGATGGAGAGTGGGAGACCCCGCTCGGCACTTCCAAGATCGCGACGGAGATCGCTCAGAAGCTAGTTGTAGATGGTACGAGAGTCGCTCCGGAAGCATTCTCGCGCGAACACTCGATCGAGGTGCAGCTTCCTTTCTTGCAGCATCTGTTTGGATTAGATGTTCCGTTTGTGCCAATCTGCGTGATGTTACCACCGCTTACCGACCTTATCGCTCTTGGTGAGTCGATTGCTGCTGTTGCCAAGGGAAAGCCCGGTGTCGTTATTGTCAGCAGCGACTTCACCCATTACCAACCAGACGAAGTCGCCCGTCAAATTGACCTTGAAGCGATCGATCGGATTCTTGCTCTAGATGTTGAGGGGTTCTACCGCATGTTGATCGCAGAGAGGCTAACCATCTGTGGTGGGGGCGCCATCGCTGCGGTGATGAGCTGTGCACGCACTCTTGATTGGAAGGCACGCCTCATTTCGTACGCTACCTCGGGCGATGTAACAGGGGATCGATCTGCGGTCGTCGGGTATGCTGCCATTTCGTTTATTGGAGGAAAGGATGATAAGTAGTATGACCGGTTTTGGCATGGGAATGGCAGCGGGGTCTGGTTGGCGTGCAGAGGTGACCCTGCGCACACTGAACAACCGTTTCCTCTCTGTGCGCGTGCGTGCGCTGCATGATCGCCCGCAGGTTCAGGCACAGGTGGAGGAAGCCACAAAGCGTGCCTTCAAACGCGGAGAAGTGGGAGTGTCGGTTTCGCTTGAACGTGACGCGATAGCAGGAGAAGATCAGATCTTCTCGGAAGAGACGGTCGAGCATTATCTGACGGGACTGCGGCACGTTGTGGAGCAGTTCTCGCTTCCCGAACAACCAACTCTCTCCGATCTGATCGCCATCGGTGCGTTGCAGCAGGCAAGCGGAGAGGATGATGACCCCGCACCGATCATCGATATGGCATTGCAGAAAGCGATCGCAGCAACGAAGGAAGCACGCATACACGAAGGCGAACATCTCGCTGGTGAGATCGAAAGGATCTTGGATGGGATATCGTCGCTTGTCGCACAGGTTGAAGAGCGGCTACCGGAGGTGCAGCGTGAGCTTCGTCTGCGCATGAAAGAGAAGATTGCATCCCTCAGTGTAGAGGTCGATCCGACGCGCATGGAGATGGAGATCGCCCTCGTGGTAGAGCGTTACGATGTGCAGGAGGAGATCGCGCGTCTGCAGGGGCACGTTAATCGTGCAAGATCGCTCCTCACGTCGAATGAACCAGTTGGAAAGGAGCTTGACTTCCTCAGCCAGGAGATGCTGCGCGAGGTAAACACGCTCGGCTCGAAGTCGCGCGATTTAGCGATAAACGGTCTGGTGATCGACATGAAGCTTGCCGTCAATGCGTTCAAGGAGCAGGTACAGAATGTCGAGTGAGTCGATCGTCGAGCGTCGACGAGGGGTGGGTGGCGGTCTGGCGTTTGTCGTCTGCGGACCATCCGGTGCGGGAAAGAACTCGGTAATTGAGCGGGTGATGCAGGTTCTTCCCGGGCTCTCTTATTCGGTATCGTTTACAACCCGTCCACGTCGAAGCGATGAGGTTGATGGCCGCGACTACCACTTCATAACAGGCCAGCAGTTCACGGACCTAGTGGAGAACGATGAGGTAGTCGAGCACGTCACGTATCTTGGACATGAGTATGGAACTTCACGTGCGCAGATCAATAAAGTATTTACTGAGGGGAAGGACGTTATCCTGAACATAGATGTCAACGGGGCGAAGAAACTGATGGATCGTGGGCTGAACGATTTCTCCATCGTTTATGTCTTCCTTACGCCATCATCGCTTGAGATCCTTGGTACGCGCCTGCGTGAGCGAGGGACGGAGACTGAGAAGCAGATGCAAGCACGCCTTGGGGTCGCGGCCGAGGAAATGAAGTCGATGCCCCTCTTTGAGTATCTTGTCATAAACGACGATCTCGATACTGCAGTAGATGAGCTGCGTGCGATTGTTGTTGCCGAGCGCTGTAGGCTTATCCCATCGCATGACTAAAGTTGGAATTGATATCGTTGATGTAGAGCGGATAAAGCGGTTGCACGAGCAATACGGTGATAGTTTTCTCAAGCGTATATTCACTGCTAATGAAATTGAGTATGCATTAAGGGCGCGCGGCAATAGAAGATATGAACACCTTGCAGCGCGGTTTGCTGCCAAGGAGGCGGTGATCAAGGCGCTCGGACGCGCCATACCGTTTCGTTCGATCGAGGTGAAGAATTCGTCGTCTGGTAAGCCGGTCGTTACATGTAAGCTTGCCGGTGGAAAGATTGAGGCCAGCCTGTCCCACACGGACAGACTGGCCATCGCTTATGTGCTGATCGAAGACGAGTAATTACTTACGCGTAACGCCGCCTTTTGCCGTTACCTTAAGGTTCTTCTCCACAATGCGCTTGAGCTCCTTACCGGGCTTGAACAGCGGCACTACCTTGGCAGCGACCTGGATCGGCTTCTTCGTTTGCGGGTTGATGCGGCTGCTTGCGCGGCGCGCTCGCACGCCAAACTTGCCGAACCCTACAAGCTTGACCTCTTCTCCGTGCAACAGAGAGTCCGAAATAAGGCCGAGCACCGAGTCGAGAAGCTGGCGCGCCTCTTTCTTTGTCAAGTTGGCTGAATCGGACAAGCGATCGATGAATTCGCCTTTGTTCATTATGTAATCCTCCTCGAAGTTTGTCTATTCCTTTGTGGTTTCGTCGTCGTCAAGATTGGCGTTACTCAGCAGGTCACGCATACTCAGGCTCTCGTGGCCGCCACCATCAAGGAACGCGCTATCTATTCGCTCCTTAGGACGCTTTCTCGATCGCGGCTTGCGTGGCTCACGGGCAACGGGGACCTCCGGCGGACCGAACAGGTTGCGCATGGTCAGCCGCACCTGTTTCTTATCTTCGTTGATCCCAATGATCTTTGCCTGCACCTTGTCTCCCACGGAGAGGACATCTTTCGGGGTGGCGATTCGTTGATCACTAATCTCTGAGACGTGAATCAAGCCATCCACGTCATCGGTGATCTTCATGAACGCGCCGAAATCCTTGATCTCGGTGATTTCGCCCTCGATTATCTGATCGAGCGAGTAGCCCTCGACGAACTTGCGCCACGGGTTGGCTTTCAGCTCGCGGATGCTCAGGCTGATGCGGCGTTCCTGTGGATCGACACTCAGTACCTTTACCTCCACGGTTTGGCCTTGCTTGAGGACATCACGTGGATGTGCGACGTGTCCCCAATCGAGCTCGGAGACGTGAACAAGGCCCTCAACGCCATCTTCCAGCTTGACGAAGGCGCCGAAGTCGGTGATCTTAGTGACCGTACCGACAACGCGTTGGCCGACGGGGTACTTCGCCTCTCCGTCTTCCCACGGATCACGCTGAGTCCGACGCAGCGACAGGCTGATCCGGTGCGTCTCTTCATCACAGCTGAGAACAACAACCTCGATCTCGTCACCTTCATGCACTACTTCCTTTGGGTTCTCGGGATAGCCCCAGGAGAGCTCGGATATGTGCACTAGCCCTTCGATGTCTTGTTCGAGCTCAACGAATGCACCGAAATCGGTGACGCTGACGACAGTCCCCTTAACCTTGGTCCCTGCGGGATAGCGTTCGGTGATTCCCTCCCATGGGTTAGGGCGAAGGCGCTTGATCGACAACGAAACCTTTCCCTTCTCTTTGTCAAAGTCGATGACCTTCACCGTTACCTTGTCCTTGGGTTTGTACTGACTGGGCGGAACGGGAAGATCCTTCCACGCGATCTCCGAGCGGACG
>JALTFO010000301.1 GCA_027007005.1 Candidatus Bipolaricaulota bacterium
TAAGCCCTCCTCTTTCTATACTGAACGCGCTATGGCAATCGATCGAATCAAGAAGAGTCTGGATTTCATGTTTGGGCAGACAAATGCCCAGCAACTGAAGCGCTACTATCGTGCTCTGCGGGATGTAAACGATCTCGAGCCGGGGACAAAGAAGCTTTCTGATAGCGAACTTGCTGCGAAGACGCAGGCGTTCCGAGTAGCTTTGGAAGAGGGAGAGACTCGCGAAGAAATCCGCAGTGAGGCGTTTGCTGTGGCTCGCGAGGCCGCGGTCAGGACAACAGGAATGCGCCCATTCGACGTGCAAATCCTTGGGGCACTCGCCCTTGATGACCGCAAGATCGCCGAGATGCAGACCGGTGAGGGGAAGACTCTCGTTGCTACCCTCCCAGCGTACCTGAACGCTCTTGTGGGGAAGGTGCATGTCGTAACGGTGAACGACTACCTCGCTCGCCGTGACCGCGAGTGGATGGGACCAATTTACGAGTTCCTCGGCCTGTCGGTTGGCCTGCTGCAAGAGGGGATAACGCCGGAAGAGCGGAAGGCGGCCTATGCTTCTGACATCACCTATGGGACGAACAATCAGTTCGGCTTCGACTACTTGCGCGACAATATGGTCATGTCTATCGATCAGAAGGTACAGGGACCGCTCGACTACGCGATCATCGATGAAATCGACAACATCCTTATTGACGAAGCGCGCACTCCGCTGATCATCTCCGGATCGACCGCCGAATCGATCGACAAGTACCGCAAGTTTGCCAGCGTTGGTCGTCGGTTTAAAAGAGATGTCGACTTCGAGATCGACGAGGAGACGAAGCGGCTCACGCTCCTTGATGCAGGGATCCACAAGGCCGAACAGGCCCTGTCCATTGATAACCTCTATGCGCCGGAGAACACTGACGCACTGCACCACCTGGAGACGGCACTGCGGGCACTGCACATGTTTCAGAAGGAGCGGGACTATATCGTCAAGGACGGGCGCGTGATGATCGTTGATACGTTCACCGGCCGGTTGATGCCCGATCGGCGCTACTCCGATGGCCTGCACCAGGCGCTGGAAGCGAAGGAAGGGATGATGGTGCAGCGAGAGTCACAGACGCTGGCGACGATCACCCTGCAACACTACTTCCATCTGTACAAGGGAATCTGCGGCATGACGGGCACGGCAAAGACGGAAGAGGATGAGTTTAAGCAGATCTACCACCTCCCCGTCCTTGCCATACCCACCAACAAGCCGCTCATCCGCGAAGCGAAACCTGACGTCATCTTCCGCACAGAGAAAGCGAAGTTCCAGGCAATAGCAGACGAGATCGAGAAACTGCACAGCACAGGTCGCCCGGTTCTTGTTGGGACAGACTCCATCGAGAAATCGGAGTACCTGTCCAACCTGTTGAAAAAACGCGGTCTGCAGCACACGGTACTGAACGCGAAGTACCACGAGAAGGAAGCGGAGATCGTCAAAGACGCCGGGCAACGCGGGGCGATTACCGTTGCTACGAACATGGCTGGACGAGGAACTGACATCAAACTTGCCGATGGTGTGGCGGAACTGGGGGGGCTACACGTCCTTGGCTGCCAGCGCCACGAGTCGCGCCGGATCGATAACCAGCTCCTGGGGCGCGCCGGACGCCAGGGAGATCCAGGTTCTTCGCAATTTCACCTGTCGATGGAGGATGATCTGTTGCGTATCTTCGGCGGTGACCGCATCGCATCTGTGATGGATAGGCTTGGGATGGAAGAGGGGCAGGCGATCGAACACGAGATTCTGTCAAGCGCGATCAGACGGGCACAGAAGCGCGTTGAGGGAAGGAACTTTGACATCCGCAAGCACCTGCTGGAGTACGACATGGTCATGGCCAAGCAGCGCGAGGCGATCTACGCCCTGCGCGATCGCTTCCTCCTGCCACCGCGTGATAAGATAGAAGAAATCTCTTCAGATGACCTGGATGAGTATCTGCATGACCTGTTTATCGAAGTGGCGGCAAACTTCACTTCTGACTATGTCAATCGCTCCCGCCCTGCCGATGAATGGAACCTGGAAGGGCTCGCTCACCTCCTCTCCTCCTACCTTCCCATCGACAAGCAATCCTTGGCTGGAAAGGATGCAGACGAGCTTGAGGAGCTTGTGGTTGACGTGTTCGAGCGAGCACTGGGTCACCAGAAGGATCGTTTTCAAGAGCGCTTCCCGCTGATCGCTCACTACATCATTCTTACCACAATCGACGAGGCGTGGCTCTCCCATCTGTACACCCTTGACGACCTCAAGGAGGGGATCGGACTCACCGCCTATGCTGGCACCGATCCGGTTGTCGTATTCAAGCGTGAGTCATACGTCCTCTTCCAAGAGATGCTTGCTCGCACGGCGCAGAAAATAGTCAGTTCCCTCTTGAACCCCCACCTCACCGTGCAGGGAGAAGAGCAACCGCAGCCCGAGCGCAAGATGCTCTATGTGCACACAGGTTCTGATTCATCTACCTCCACGACGACATCTACCGCCCAACAGGGAGCCAGGAAACCGGTACACACGAAGAAGACCCCAGGGCGAAACGACCCCTGCCCGTGTGGATCGGGGAAGAAGTACAAGAACTGCTGCGGCAAGAACGCCTAGCTCGTTTCCAGTAGTAATTCGTCATCGACAATGTGCTGCTTGCTGAACAGGTCAACCAGATCGATCACGCTCAGAGGTTCCTTCTCTTCTCCACTGAAGTCGTAGACTACTTTGCCCTTGTTCATCATGAGCAGCCTGTTTCCGAGGGCGAGGGCGTGCTCCATGTTATGAGTGACCATAATTGTCGTCACTTCAAGCCGCTCGACGAACTCCTGAGTCAACAGCGATACCTTGGTCGCATTGGCCGGGTCGAGGGCGGCGGTGTGCTCATCGAGAAGGAGAATCTCCGGCTGAGCAAGCGTGGCCATGGTCACGGTGAGAGCCTGTCTCTCTCCCCCGGAGAGGAGCGAGACAGGATCGTCGAGCCGGTGTTCAAGGTTCATCCCGAGCGAGAGCATACGTTCGGCCATCTCCCTTCGTTTTCGTCGTGTAATGGCGAGCTTCAGCGAGCGATGTGCCCGTTTTGAAGCAAGAGCTAGGTTCTCGGCGATCGTCATCATCGGGGCGGTACCGGCAAGAGGGTCCTGAGTGATCCTTCCGATCCACTGCGCGCGCCGATAGGCGGGAAGGGTCGTCACATTCCTGCCTTTCACCGTCACTTTCCCGACCGTCGGGAGGATCGTTCCGGCGATGATATTGAGAAGCGTCGTCTTCCCCGCACCATTGGAGCCGATCACTGTGAGAAAGTCGCCCTTTGCCAGATCGAGGTTGACTCCGCCCAGGGCTAAGACAATGTCCTGCCCGGAGTGGAAAGCCTTGCGGACGTTTTCGAGCCTCAGCATGTCTTTACCCTCCTTGCCATCCGTTCACGAAAGGCAGGAACGACGAGGGCCACGATGACGATAAGAGAGGTGACAAGCTTTAGGTCGCTCGCCTGGAAGCCAATCACATACCCGTAGCGGAGGGCGAACATCACCGCCGTGCGGTAGATCAGCGATCCTATGAGGACACTCGTCGTCATCCATACCACCTTGCGCGATCGGATCAGCGAGCCGCCGATGATCACGGCAGCCAGGCCGGTGACGATCGTCCCTATGCCCATCCCCACATCGGCGAACCCACTGTATTGGGCAACAAGAGCACCGGACAGGGCGACCAAGCCATTCGACAGAGCTAGACCAGCCACCTTCATTCGCTTCGTGTTCACCCCTTGCGCGATCACCATCCGCTCATTATCGCCTGTCGCACGCAGGACCAGGCCGATCTCTGTCTTGAAGAAGAGTACGAGGATGAACATGACGGCAAGCGTGACAAGGGTAATAAACACGAGAACTGAAACACTCCCCAATGCGTGGAACTCCCGCTCAACAATGCGAACGACCGTGTTAGAGCGAAGGAGTGATATGTTAGGTCGTCCCATAATGCGCAGGTTTATCGAGTAGAGCATGATCATCGATAGAACGCCGGCAAGGAGATCGGTGATCCCCAAGCGGGTATTGAGAAGGCCGGTAATAACACCGGCCACCCCCCCCGCGGCAAAGGCAATCACCAGCACCAGGAATGGATCAAACCCGTGTGTAACAAGGAGGGAGGAGGCGATGGCCGCTCCGGTGACGAAGCTCCCATCGACCGTCAGATCCGGGAAGTTGAGGATGCGGTATGTAATAAACACCCCCAGGGCAGCGATCCCGTACAACAGTCCTTGTTCGGCCGCATGGATGAGAATAAGGGCCATCGCTCCTCCAGTGTGGCTACTTAGCCCGTTTCCACAAGGCGCCTCCGTAGAAGACCTTGCTTGCCTTGTCGATCACCGACTGTGGGAACGTAAGACCGATCTTCGCGGCCGCATCGAGATCCAATACGACCAATGTCTTGCTTTGATAGGTTACAGGTATCTCGTTTGGCTTCTTGCCGTTAAGCACCTGTTGCACCACGCTTCCGGTGAGTAATCCATGCTCGTAGTAGTCGAACCCAGTGGCAAGGGTGACGCCGGAGCCGATGCTCGTGGGATCAGCGACGAGGAATGGGATCTTCCCCTCTTCTGCTGCACCGACCACTGAGGCGATTGCGGAGACGACCGTGTTGTCCGTGGTCACGTAGAGAGCGTCAATGCGGCCGATAAGGGACTGTGCGGCGATGGGAACGTTGGCGCTTGTGTCCGCCACGGCCTTGACAATAGTTACGCCAAGGTCCTTTGCTGCTGCCACAGCGAGGTTAGTCAATACGACCGAGTTAGCCTCGCCTGGATTGTATACCATGCCGATCTTCTTGATCTTCGGAGATAGTTCCTTAAGCAGAGCGATGTCCGAAGCTACTGGGATGAGATCGGAGGTACCCGTGACATTTCCGTTTGCGCTCGGATCCTTGTCATTGAGGACGAGCCCCGCTGCCACAGGATCGGTCACTGCAGCAAAGATAATCGGCGTATCCGTCCCTGTGAACACCTGTACCGCTGCCTGCGCTGTTGGCGTGGCTATAGCCACCACCAGGTCTACATTCTGCGACTTGAAGTCCTGCGCGATGGAAAGCGCTGTTCCCATGTCTCCTTGTGCGTTGGCAAGCAGGTACGTAACATCCGTCCCTTCGACGTACCCAGCAGCAGTCAACGAATCGATGACTCCCTGGCGCACCGCATCGAGTGCCGGATGCTCCACAATCTGACAGATTCCGATCTTAATCGGTGTTCCATTGGTGGCCAGTGCCGACATGGAAAGTAGAACAACCCCAACAATTACTAATGTCAATATTCGTTTCATATTCTCCTCCTTGAGAACTTGCTTTTGGTCTTCATTCACAGCTTCCTGATTTATGCTCACCTCCAAGGCAAAAATAAAAGACCACAGGCATAACCTGTAGTCCTCTTTGGCACTCCTGCGCTACCGCCTAATTACTAGGCGAATGCAGAAATGCCGATGCTAAACCAATACCAACGAGAAGAGCGCGCATCAATCTTGAAAATAGCCACGTCCTTCATCGTTTTCATAACGGACTCATCATAGGGGCAGAGGCATCATTTGTCAAGGCTCCGCATTGCCTCACTAAGAAACTACTCGAAAACGGATCGTTGCCTCCATGTGGTTAGATATGCGAATGTACATTTTCGCATCAGGCAACACGGCGCCATCATTGGTTACTAGAAAGGCGGCTTAGATGGAAAGCTTGCTAACGATTGTCACATCTTTCCGTGGCTCAGTATCGAGATAAGGAGCCAGAACCCCATAATACCTGCGGCGAGGAAACCAAGGGCACCGATAATCGGGATTCCATAGACCTTGGGGGGGATGTCTGCCCTCATGATGAGCGCAGAGCCGATGATCAATGAAGACAGAACAATAGAGAAGGAGATGCGGTTGCTGATCTGCTCGTGTGTCTTGAGCATCGGGCCGAGCCCCTTGTGTTCGAATTTCACGTTTAGTTGTCCGCTTTTTGCCTGATCGATGAGGTCACGCGTGTCGGATGGAAGATCGCGAAGCAAGAGGCCCAGGTCAGTAAGGGAGAGATAGAGGTCCTTGGCGAGATCGGGAAGGCTCAGCCTCTCCTTGATCAACTTCTTGGCAAATGGTGTTGCATGATCAACAAAGTTGAAATCGGGCTCTAGATTTCTGCCAACACCCTCAATAGTCACCAGTGCCTTAGCCAACAGATAGAAATCGGCAGCTACGTACAGTTTGTGCCTTGTGATCAATGCAACTAAAGCATTTAAGCTATCGGCTAGATTAATATCTTTTAGTGAGCGATATGAATAACGTTCTAGCAGGGCATAGATATCGTATTCGAGTTGTGCGGCGTTCTCAGGACGCTTGTTGCGGGACATACGCAAGAGTGTCTTTGTGATCCGCGGTGCATCTTGGTTGGCAATACCAACAAGAATGTTCCCCAGGGATTTTCGATCTTGAGGCAACAAGAAACCCATCATGCCAAAATCTAGAAAGCAAACGACGTTTCCTTCTAGAATGCGTATATTCCCCGGATGAGGATCGGCGTGAAAGAATCCGTCTTCGAATATCTGCTTAAGCAAGACATCCGCCCCTCGACTAGCGATTATCTTGGGATCGAGCCCGGCCTGAAGGACCGTTTCTCGATCAGAAGGCTCGACCCCATCGATAAATTCCATGACCAGGACGCGCTTCGTTGTGTAATCCATGTAGACACGTGAAACGTAGACTGTCTCATCACCGGAGAAGTTGCGGGAGAATGTTTCGATATGGGAAGCCTCGATAGTAAAATCGAGTTCCTGGGTGATTGATCGTTCAAACTCCTTTACCATTGCCACCGGGTTAATGGTCTCCATGCCGTCAACATGCTTTTCTACGAGCGAAGCAAGATGGAACATTATTTCTAGATCGGTCTTGATAACCTGTTCTATGTTGGGGCGCTGGATCTTCACGGCTACCATCTCGCCGCTGAGAAGAGTTGCCTTATGCACCTGCGAGATCGATGCTGCTGCGATCGGCGCAATCGGAAAATCCTTAAACACAGAATCTACTGGTTTATCAAGTTCTTGCTCGAGTATCTGTTTGGCAATCTCGCCGGGAAATGGTGGGACAGACTCCTGCAGCTTCTTAAGTTCAGAAATCAGGTCGGCTGGTATTAGGTCCGGCCGAGTACTCATAATCTGTCCGAATTTTATGAATGTTGGGCCGAGATCTTCCAGCGCTAAACGCACCCGTTCCCAGCGAGACAGTGATGCTAATCTGGGATCCTTCCCCTCGCGGATGAGGCTCTTCTTGAACGGGCGATATCGGTCCAAGCGGATCGCGGAGACCAGATCGCTGAACCCGTACTTTGCCAGTATGTGGGCAATCTCCAAATAGCGGCTCACGTAGCGGTATGTATGTCGGGGTAACCACAGTTTATTGGTCATGCAGTTTCGTTATCACTATTCTTGAGCGCTTCCTCCAGCCTCGTTATGCGCTTCTCCAGTTCAGTGTATTCTTGGCGCGAGGGCACATCTAGGCTCGTACAGATGTCGTTTGTCGTGTTCTTAACTAGATCAGTTAGCTTCTGGCGCGCCTCTTCAGACTGATTCAACAGTTCTTTTGCTAGCTTCCTACTCTCCTCTTCGGTGAGTTTGTTCTCTTCACGGATTCTTTGCACAGTCTCATCGATCTTATCCTTGGCAACTAAACCAAGTCCAACACCAGTTAGAATAGCCTTCTTTGCCAGATCAAGCATTGTGTCCCTCCTTTGTTGCTTAACTTCTCTTCCTCTCTTGATAATACCGATTACAGGGTCGTAATGTCCAACTTGCAGATATCATCCGGCGGAAAGTAATCGTTGGGATGTCGGCGGTCTTTTGGTTAACCAGCTTAATCACCGAGGACCATCCGCCAATGAGATCGTGGAGGGTTACGGTATGAGAGATAAATCCGACATAGTCGCTGAAGAAATCATCTCCTTCCGTGGCCTTTGCTAATTTTCCGTCTTTATTGCTAAACTCAGCTTAAATCACGGCATACTCACAGCAATACTTGGCACAGCAAGCAATACGACCAGCATCCCTACCATGTGTTTCATCTGGGAAAATGGTAAGCGGTAGTGATGATACCACGGATGCGTACCTCTTGGAGTGCGGACAAGGTTGCTATTTGAGACTGACACTCGATTATCAAGGCCTCCGGTCAAGGCGTAACTGTTGAGGTCTTGCTCCTCTGAGCTTCCCAAGCCAGCACACCCTAAGGTATACGCCCGCGTGGTGGCCCGTATAGCGAAGCCCTTGTCCTTTGTCCAGGCGACGAGAAGATGCGATAACCTTGTTTCTCGGCAGGAATACGATCTTTCCTCTCTTCTTTAGTTTCTGAGCGAGCAGCACATCCTCTGCCTCGCCTGGCAAGTTACCGTCAACTTTAAATCCGTTGATATCTAGGAATACGTCTTTTCTTACCGCGAAATTCGGTCCACAAAACAACGGATGCCCGACTCGCATGTTTATCGCTTGAAACCCCGAAAAGAGGACATGGCCAAGGCGTGTCCATATTTGCTGGCCGGTGAGTTCGATAGTTCCGAAGGATCCAACGACGAACGGATCGTCGAATGGGGCAACGATACATTGCAGCCAACTTGGTTCGAAAACAGAGTCGGCATCCGTGGAGACGATGATCTCTCCAGTTGCCGCTTCAAACCCTGCCTGACGTGCGCGCGCAACACCCGGCTCCTCCAGGCGGACCACGCGTGCGCCAAATGATTCTGCTACTTGTTGCGTATGATCGGTAGATGCCGAATCGACAACGATTATCTCGAAATCATCTAGCTTTTGCTGGCGCAGGGCAAATAAACACCGAGGAAGAAGTTCCTCCTCGTTCCGCGCTGGTACAACTACTGATACTCTGTTCATAGCACCAACTCTCTTCCCAGTGTCGTTTCATGGTACGCACAAAATTGTATCACTTGGCAGGCTATTTGTCACAGATGATGGGCCTTTGGGTGTGTTCCCAAAGGCCCAAGTAAGTCATTAGTTGTTCAGTCCGTAGGCGGTTGGATCAAATGTCGCCAGGTTGTTTGGATCGAAGACAGAATCAGGAATTTGGTTCTTCGGTCGCTGTCTCTTGACAAACGTGATCGTCGTTGAGCTGTTGTCCAGGGCATTTCCGAGGAGCATCTTACTGGCGAGAAGCTGCCCATCGAATGTCGTTAGGGAGAGGATGTCCATCGTCCGCTCTAGCTTTCCGGATTCGTTGTAGTCCTCGCTCTTCAACATGAGAAAGCTCTCCTTGTCCACCCACGCCTTAGCGCTTGGATAGTCCGCATCCGCGCCCGGCCTGGCGGTGAGATCTAGCACGTAGCATACCCTATGCTCATCCCCGATTGTCAGGGTCTCTTCGCCCATGAGCTTAGCCGAGTACTTGTCGGCGTAGCTGCGGTTCCCCATATCCTTGAAGGAAAGCATACTTCCAGCAAAGCTTTGCTTCTGCTGGTTGGCGACGAGCTCCTTGTACATCCCGTGTTCCCCAAGCGAGGGCAGGAACAGCCACATGCGTGCGTCTTTTCCTTGTGGCTTGACCGATAGGAATATCGTTCCTGCAACGTCGTCCGGCTTCTCAAAGTAGATTAGAGATTGATCGGGTTTCCCTTCTTCCTTCTTTCCCATTCCAGCGAACACGTTGGACGCGTTCGTCCCATCGGCGTATACGTTATCAAACTGTACCACTGAGATTAGGCTCCCCTTGTCAAGCGAAGCCGCCGCGTCATCGACCTTCTGCAGGATCTCATCGCCGGTCAACCCAGCGGCCAGCGCCCCGAGAGTCATTGCTCCAAGGGCTCCGATTACAAGCACGGTGATAGCAAGCGGGACAAAGCCGCTCCATCTAGTCTTTCTTTCCATCTGTAACCTCCTCATCTATGTGTACTTTTTTGCTTTCAAGTATTTATCAAGCTACGTATGTGCTTTGTTCTTGTATTCCTATTTGTCTCCTCGATTGACATCTCCCACGTTCTTTTTTCCCCTTCGCCATGGAGATCTCGTCAGGAAACGCGGCTTCCACGTGACGAGGATCGCTGGGATGATCGTGAACGCGGATAGTGCGCTTATTATCATTGTCATGGAGATTAGCAGCCCAAAGCTCCTTGTCCCTTTGAAGGAGGAGAAGAGAAGGACAGCAAACCCAAGCGCCAAGGCAAGCGCGTTGTAGGCGATCCCGCGTCCGGTCGTTTGAATCGTCGTTTGCAGAGCGCTCTCCGCGGTACTGCCGGAGCGCATCTCCCGTTGGAAGCGCGAGATGAAGTGGATCGCGTAGTCGATCCCGATTCCGATCGCGATCGAGGAGACCATCAGTGTGGACATATCAAGCGGAGTCCCGGAGTACGCCATCACTCCAAAGTTGATGGCGACTGTGAACGCGATCGGTATGAGGCTGATCAAACCGGCAACCATTGAACCCAGAAGCAAGGAGACGATCAGCCAGGAAGCGAGGATCGACGTTCCTAAACTGGTAATCTGGCTCATGGCAATGCGCGAGAACATCCTCGATGAAACTTGCGTGGAACCGACCATCTCCGCGTGTGTCGTCCCCGTAAAGTGGGTATCGAGATAGGCCTGCACCTCGCGTGCTAATTTCACCTGCTGCGCGCTCCCGCTCGATGAATACAAGCCCATCACTTCCCCCGCGGAGAAATCTCCCAGGGCCATATTTCCCAGGTCTCCTCCTTGGAAGGTGAACAGGAGGAGAAGCTGCGACACGAGCTTGCGGTCCTGTGGGATCACGTAATAGGAGGGATCGTCGGCATGGAACTTCTGGTTCATCTCGGTCACCATATCGGCGATGGAGATCGTCTTCTTCACTCCCTTACTCTTCAGAAAGTCCTGCAGGGCGACGATCTTGTTCAGTACCGCCGGGTCCTTCAACCCATCGCGCTTCCCGGTGTCGATATCAATCATCACCTGCTCGCTTCCAGAAAAGTGCCGATCCATCACGTTGATAGCCCTAACGACAGGGCTGTCCGCGCCGAGGAACTCCTTCTCCGAGGTCTCAATTCGAAGCATGGGAAGAGCGGCGACGAAGACTGCTAATAGGACCAAGGAGACGATTATTACCAGCACTCGCCGGCGGATGATCACCCGTTCAAAGCCAGAGAGTACACGGGCCAGTATCCCACCGCTATTTCCGTGGATCTTCTTCTTTGGCACCCTCAAGGTGGCCAGGAGAGCGGGAATGAGTACGAGGGAAAGGATCATTGCCGCCAGAACCCCTAATCCGGTGAACACACCGAACTGGCGCTGTGGGATGAGGAACGAGTTTAGTAGCGATAGAAACCCAGCAACTGTCGTTAATCCAGCCATCGAGACCGGAGAGACCATTTGCAGACCCGTCTCGATTACCGCCGTGCGCCTGTCGGCTCCAGCGGCAACCTCCTCGTAGTACTTGTTCAACACGTGGATGCAGTAGGCAATGCCGATCGCCATAAGGATCACCGGCAGGATGAACGAGATGATTGTAATCGGAACGTTGAACATCCCCATCAGCCCAAGCGTCCAAATTGCGGACATGCTTACGACTAGAAGTGGAAGAATCACTCCTCGCAGGCTCCAGAAGCTGAAGTAGAGAACAAGTATGATAACAAGAATGACTAGCGGAAGGAGGATCTTGAGATCCTTTCCCATGGACTGCGTCAACACCATATTCATGTACGGAAGCCCGGTGATAAAGATATGATCAGGGGCCGTGTTGTACTCATCAACAATCTGAGCCACCTGTTTGGAGACTATCACGTCATCCGCGTCGAGCTTCAGTTTGATGGAGATCACGGCCGCCTTGCCATCGGGAGCGATGATGTAGCCACGCACGGTATTGCTTGCCATAACGCGGTCTTTGTAGGCCTTCATCGCTTCCGGAGTCGCGGGAACTGCTTCGTTTGGTGCTGCGGGCCCCACGTTGAGTGTCTTCTCCGTTCCGGTGATCACCTGCGCGTTCAGCGGGCCTGTTACCTCATCTACGCCACTGATCTCCTCGAACTTGGCCTGCATATGGCTGATCTTAGTCAACGTCTCCGTGTTAAAGATCCCTTGGTCGTTTTCTACAGCGATCATGAACAGATCCTGCGAACCGTAGCGGTCTTCGGCGCGGTTCATCGCTTGCACCGTTGGATCGTTCTTGTCCATGTAATTCTTGAAGTTCGTGTCGGTGCGCAGGCGTGGCACAAACGAAGCGAACGCGACCGTGATAGCTAGGATTGCACCGATCGTCACGTAGGGATGATCGGCGACAAAAGTGAAGAATCGCCTCATCTAAGCCAACCTTCTTCTTGGTACAGGGCAGTGTACCCGGCCGGCCACAGGTCCTCTGAAACATCCGTCGCAGTTGCCAAGCCTTTGAAGACCTGATCCACGATCCTGGATAGTCCGGCAAGAAGAGCGTATTGCGGAGTCGAACTGCCGTAGTACTCACTCACAAGCCAGATCTGCGAGATCGAACCGTCGTCGATCCCTCGGGGAATGATCAGCACGAGGTCGTACGGCTGTTTTGGGGCGTCGAGACCGACCAGCGGGTCCGCGTAGCTTGAATCAACGTCGATCATCTTAACCGACAAGTCGACCATCCCTGTCTTCTTCAAGATCCCTGCCAACGCACCAACGCGCATCGTCGAGGAAAATGTCTTCGTCTCATCAACGAGGAGTAAACGGAGCTTCATCTGTGGCTGGCTCTGCTGTGCGAAGGCTTGCATGCTTGCAAGCACCAGCAACGTGAGTAATGCTAGCACAATAATCTTTCTAGCTTGTTTCATTATTATCCTCCTTATGTAAACCGTTCCAGATGAGGTCTGCTAGTTCAGCCGGTGCGTCGTCGAGGATCCCCTGCTTTGCTTCTTCGGGATACGTCAGCGCGTAGACGCTCAGGGACTCGACGACGCCGAGAAGGGCGTAGGCGATGATGCGGGGATGGCACTCGCGGACCCAGTTCTTCTCGATTCCCTCTTGGATAAGCTGCTCAATATGGCTGATCATTTCCTTGTACAAGGCGACGAGCTTTGCTCGAAAACCTTCTCCTGGATTGAACCTCTCCTGGATGAGAAGCGCTGCGAGATCCCCGTGTTCACTCAACCGAGAGAAATGGTCCTGCAAGATTTGTGTAATCTTCTCTGGAACGGGAAGGTCGCTTGTCAACAGATTGCGAAAGACCTGCATCCGTTGCTCAAATTCTGCCTTGAATATGGAAAGGAGGATCTCCTCTTTACTGGCGAAGTAGTTGTAGATCGTTCCCACAGCGATCCCAGCCTCGTGCGCGATCTCCTCTGCACGCGCATTGTAGAACCCCTTACGCGAGAAGATGCGAACTGCCGCTTGTCGGATCACATCTTGTTTCTCCTCTGGTTTACCAGCCATAGCATCTCCTTCTGAATGAATGTTCATTCATATTGTGCGCCGGACACGGTCTTTTGTCAAGGCAAAGCCACAGAAGGCCCGGCGGAAAAGATGTACCACCTACTTCGTATAGCGTGTGCGCAGCCAGCGGGCGAGAAGAGAAGCTTCTGCTTCTGTGGCGTGCGCAGCTTGTCTGCCACGTTGGGAGTTACGCCAAAGCCACAAGCGCAACGTTGGAGATGAACTCCAACGCTACGCAAGACCAGATATCGCCAACGTGCTCTTTGCCTTTGTAGCGTGCGCAGCTCGTCTGCCACGTTGAGAGTCACGCCACAGCACAAGCGCAACGTGGGGCACGGGGCCCAACGCTACGCAAGACCAGATATCGCCAACGTGCTCTTTGCCTCTGTAGCGTGCGCAGCTTGTCTGCCACGTTGAGAGTCACGCCACAGCACAAGCGCAACGGCGGGCACCCTATGGAGTAGGACTCCACAGGGCAAGCAGGACTCAGCGCTACGCAAGATCGTCTTTGCTGAATAGCAATGACCCAGAAAAGGGATACTCGCGAAAATCATCGATCAATTCCCTCCGCACAGGGTTGTTGAGAATGTATCCCGCAACTTGTTTGATATCCTCTTCCTGACGCAGAATACGATCGTAGAACCCGTGTTGCCAAAGCCTCCCTCGATTGCCCATACTCCAGTAGATCCGCGTTGTCTTGCTCTTGTATGCTTGAACAAATGAGACGACATCCTGCTCTCCCTCAGGAGCGAGCAAAATGTGGACATGGTCGGGCATGAAACAATAGGCGCACAGAAGCATTCCCTGGTTATTCACTTCACGTTCCAGTTCGTCGATAAGGGGAATAACAAGACCTGAGTCGATCAGTATAGGTTTTCTGCCAATCGTTCCCCACGTTATGTGGTAGGCATGCGGAGTGCGATAATCAAAACCAGGTGTCACTGGCCGGGGTAGTATCCCCAGGTGAGGGTCACCTGGTGTCCCCGGGGTATGGTCGGCTGGTATCCCCGCCCAAGATCACTTAAATATCCTTCATGTTGAGCAAACATGGAGGTGCAAAT
>JALTFO010000302.1 GCA_027007005.1 Candidatus Bipolaricaulota bacterium
AAGAGGTTGTTCGGCGCATACGATCACTTTGGGGATTGAAAAGATCGGGAAGAGCGATTCAAGAGGCCATTATTCGTGGAGTCAAGTTTGCGTACGATCAAGGCTTAATCCTCTACAAAGGAGACTTCCTCTGGCCGGTCGGTGAACTGATTCTGAAACCTCGTTATAGGGATGATGCACAACTCCTGAAGATCGACTTGATTTGCGATGAGGAACTTGCCGCAGCTGTGAAAGCCGTTCTCCAAGCGCAGTACGCCACGCCCAAGGAGACACTTGCTGTGGTAGCAGCTCGGTATCTAGGTTTCCGGCAAACAAGTACTGTCATCAGAGAACGCATTGCTGATGTAGTTGAGAGCATGCTTAGTGAGAAACAACTTACACAACTGCCTAACGGAATGCTAGATCTATCACAGAATACTGATGTAAAAGTTGCTCCACCTGATGACGTAAGTATCATATGGACATATAATGAACAGAATGATTTAGATGAAGGAAAGAATGTGTCTTCCTATAAGTTAAATTTGGATTAGATAGAATCTCAAGGTGTCCTTCTATGGGGCATACGTTCAAGCGCAGACTGAGATTGACGTGAGATTTATGTAGCTTCCTTGTACTTTAAATTATGAGTAAGATGATATTAGTGTTTTACATTTTAGGAAGATGTATGCGGGAGTAAACGCGAGGTCGTGAAATGAGAACTCACAATAGTAGCCTAACTGATCCTAAGTTACCAAAGAAAGGCGGTAGGCACAATGCTATGCTAGACCGTTGTCTCTCCGCAGAAGCCGTTTCTGCTCTAAAAGAGATGACACGTATAAATGCGATGTATGTCTATCAAAAAGGCGTGGAGCAGGAGCACGATGTCAGATCTGTAACAGTAAAGAAGTATCTGCATGAAATCAGACACTATCCAATGCTAACAAAAGAAGATGAGATCAATCTGGGGAAGTCGATGGAGCGAGGGATATGGGCCAGTGCCGTTCGCGAAGGAACTGCTGCAGCAGAGAGCCTTATCCATGCCAACTCTCAGGCGGACATTCCCTCTCTGAAAGCATTGATCGAAGTGGGAAAGAGAGCAGCTGTGACACTAGGCCTTGCTGGAGGTAGCAGGATAAATTTGATCAGTCTGCAGAAGCAGAACAAGCAAGAGCTTGAAGATATTATTGCACAGGCACGTGAGGCGCGTGATCGGCTGACAGTATCCAATATGCGTCTTGTTGTTCACATCGCCAGGTGGTATGTAAACCGCGGTTTGTCCTTTCTAGATCTCATCCAAGAGGGAAACTTGGGACTGATCAAAGCGGTGGAGAGGTTCGACTATAAACGGAGATTTAGGTTCTCCACTTACGCGACATGGTGGATCAAACAGGCAATAACCCACGCCATTGCTACTGAAGCGCGAATGATCCGCCTCCCTGCGTATGTCCTTGGGGGTGCCCGCAAGGTGCGAAAAGCTAAACAAGAATACATCAACGAATATGGATTTGGTCCCACGGTGGAAGAGCTCAGCAAATTAGTTAGGATTGATGTTCGAGAAATATACAAGATCGAAAAGCTACCAATAACAGTCCCGATACTGGATCAAGTCATTCAAGAAAGGGACGGGACGGAATATGTAGTCGAAGATCTCATTATCGATTGTCTGTCTCCAGAACCGAGCATGGAATCAATCCGAATGCTTCTTAAGGAACAGCTGCACAAGGCCATCGATCAACTTAGTGAGAAAGAGCGTGAAATCATCAAGTTGCGCTACGGTCTGGATGACAATCGTCCATGGAGTCTAAGAGATGTTTGTTCTAAGTTAAACATCACCCGCGAGCGCGTACGTCAGCTTGAGATTAAAGGAATCAATAAGCTGAAGCATCCCGCGCGACGCACCAAGTTAAAGCGCTTCTATAAGCTCATTCTTCAGTGTAAGCGTGAATTGACTAGTGCATGCTACCACGGGCGTTTGCAGAAGAGCAGGAAATAGAACATGTGGCTCAGATGTCGCGTCCTTGATTGCAGAACCGCGGTGGAAAAGCTGCACCAAGTTGGCATCGAAAGGGTCTGATCAACACTGCTCCTCCGATCTTGTCTCAAATGCACCCGTTGAAGTACTCTGCATGCAGTCCTGTCGTTCTAATCGCGAAGAGAAGGTTCGATCTATGACAACGATTATCTTATCCGCATTGGCGTTTACTTCGGGGGCGGTGCATATCTATGCCGGCCAGAAAGGGCCGCGTCGCTACGCCTACGTGTTCAAGCCTCTCACGATGGTTCTGCTGTTGCTCATCGCTGTCTTCGCTACAAGAGAGAACACGTCACTGTACGGCCTTGCGATCATTGCAGGGATCGCTTTCTCCCTGGTGGGGGATGTCGCGTTGATGCTGCCGAAAAAGCGGATTATGATTGGAATGGGAGCGTTCCTGGTGGCCCATGTTGCCTACATCGTCTCCTTCTCATCCGGCACGTCCGCGATCAGCAACGTTTGGCTGCTGCTTCCCTTCCTCGTTTATGCGCTGATCATGGGTTGGACGGTTCTCCCTCATGCAGGCAAACTGAAGCTCCCTGTAGGGATCTACGAAATTGCGATCATGGTAATGGCCTGGCGCGCGTTGGAGCGGATGCTGCAGATGGGAAACACAGGTGCGACGCTGGCTCTCGCCGGTGCAGTGCTATTCGTGATCTCCGATTCATTGTGGGCGTGCAACTTCATCGTCAAGCGGTGCAAGAAGGCACAGGTGTTGATCCTTATCACCTACTACCTTGCCCAGTGGCTGATCGTGCTATCTGTTTGAGCGGGCAACACGCGCATAGTATCGGGCTGCAGGGGCGAGCAAGGCCAGAGGCAAATCCTTGAGATGAAGCCCCTTCTGACCCAGAAGCACGTAATCCCCTTGTCGCTGTATCGAACATGCCTTGAGCTGCAGTGAAGGCATCCATCATTGAACAGTTGACTCTCACCTCAGTATGATTATCATAATAACATGATAAGGAGGGGTTCAATGGCGATCGTAAAGATCATGCAGCGACGACAGGTTGTCATCCCCAAAGAGCTGTTTGATAGCCTAAATCTGGAGGTTGGCGACTACCTCGAAGTCAGGCTCAACAATGGGAAACTGGAATACATTCCTAAGGAGCTTGTCGACCGAGACGAATGGTATGCCTCGCAGCAAGGCAGGAGGGCAATCGCAGCGGCTCTACGGGAGATCAAGACGGGAGAGGGCAAGAAATTTGCAGACGTTGAAGATCTGATAGTTGACCTTGACTCCTGACAAGATCCACTTCGTCCGTTCTTCGCAGTTTAAGAGAAGCTACAAGAAGGCTCCTCCTGCCATTCAAGATCGGACAAAGAAAGCGCTCCGTCTTCTCGCGCAAGATGCGCGGCATCCATCTCTACATGCAAAGATAGTCGATCCAGAAAAGCGCATTTGGCAAGCCCGGGTCAATGGAGGATGGAGATTCTACTTCCAAATCACTGGGGGCGTCTGTTCGCTCCTTGATCTGATCAAACACCCTAAGTAGAAGGTTATTCGTCGTGCTCTATTGGACCACCACATGGTTGTCGTATGTCAAGAACTTGGATTTCAAATCAAGACCAGCGTAGGAGAGGTACCAACTTATCAATCCGTGCCTGCAAGCTTAACTTCAACGTGATATCCAGCAGGTGGCTTTGCGCAAATTGCGTATGCTGCACCGAGCCGTAACACTGAATGATCTGTGCATCCCCCCGGCCAACCGCTTGGAGAAGCTACGTGGGGATCGAACAGGGCAGCACAGCATCCGCATTAATGAGCGATGGCGCATCTGTTTTGAGTGGCGAAAGGGCGATGCGTACAACGTAGAAATTGTGGATTATCACTAGGGAGGACAGTTATGACAGAAGAGAAGCTCAAGCCAGTGCATCCCGGAGAGGTGTTGCTCGAAGAATTCTTGAAGCCAATGGGATTGAGCCAGAACCGTGTGGCGCTGGACATCGGTGTGCCGGCACGGCGGATTAACGAGATTGTGCTTGGAAGACGCCGGATCACGGCGGACACGGCGCTACGGCTTGCACGCTACTTTGGCACATCCCCGCAATTCTGGTTGGGACTGCAGATGGACTATGATTTAGATGTAACAGAGGATGCCATAGCGGACCGATTAGCGCGAGAAGTGAGGCCATATGCCGTGTCGAAGTAATTAAGTAGCGAGCCTATCCGACAAACCGCCTTGCACATTTAGTATCAGATGAATATAGTAGCTGTATCTAATGGAGATGGGGGGATGTGTGATGGCATACAACTTTCTACCATATGATGAGCAGCAGCTGTATCTACTTCCGGCATCGATAGTGGAGTGGGTACGGGATGACAGTCTGGCGCGGTTTGTGGGGGAGACAGTAGACCTACTTGACCGTCGTGGTCAGCTAGATGGGTTTTACGAAGGCTACCGCAGGGACGGGTGGGGACATCCGGCGTACCATCCACGTATGTTGGTGAAGGTATTGGTATACGGGCATAGCATAGGAGTAACGAGTTCACGCAAGCTGGCGGCGGCATGCGAGAACGAAATAGCGTTGAGATACCTGACGGCGAACCAGCAGCCGGACTTTAGAACGATCTCTGACTTCCGCAAGGATCATCTGGCAGCGTTGGAGGAGTTATTTGTCGAGGTGCTGGGGTTGTGCCAAGAGGCGGGGTTGGTGAAG
>JALTFO010000303.1 GCA_027007005.1 Candidatus Bipolaricaulota bacterium
AGGATGTTACTTGCGGGAGGCGTCCGAGCAGATCGAGGTTGATCTGAGTGGGGGCTTGGCTTCCTCCGAGCATGCGCCCCATCGCCCCAGACTTGCCGCCACTTGTCTCTCCTTCCGGTCCACTGGGTACGAGGATGATCGTGTTGTACCCGATATCCTCGAACTGCTCCTGCACTGACTTCTTCATCCCGTCCCCGATCGAGATGAGGGCAACCACGGCGGCGACGCCGACTACGATGCCGAGGATGGTCAGCCACGAGCGCACCCGGCGATGAAGGATGTTGTGCAGTGCTAGCCTGATATTGTCTCGCAGCATTATTCCTCCTCCCAATCGGCAGCACGGCCGACCTTTCCGTCGAAGATGTGGATCGTTCGCTGTGCATAGCGAGCGATCGTGGGATCGTGCGTCACGAGGACAACGGTCATTCCCCGCTCTTTGTTCAATCTTATAAGCAGCTCCATGATCTGCTTACCCGTCTTGGAGTCGAGGTTCCCCGTCGGCTCATCGGCAAGGAGGAGATCTGGGTCGTTCACCAGCGCCCGTGCGATCGCCACTCGTTGCTGCTCTCCACCGGAGAGTTCCGTCGGTAGGTGATCTGCTCGATCATCCACCCCGAGCTGTCCGAGGAGTTCACGCGCTTTTGCGATCCTCTCCTTGCGCGCTACCCCTTGATAGATCATCGGAAGCTCCACGTTCTCCAGCGCAGTGAGCGTGGCGATCAGGTTGAACGACTGAAAGACGAACCCGATGTGCTTTCCGCGCAGTTGGGCAAGGGCCTTTCTGCTCTGCTTTGACACGTCCTGCTCTCCGAACACGATCGATCCGCCGTCCGGCTGGTCGAGCGCGCCGATCAGGTGCATCAGCGTGCTCTTTCCGGATCCGGAGGGACCCATGATCGCTACCAGCTCACCGTCCTCGATCTCCAGATCCACTCCGCGCAGCGCCGGCACTGTTGCCTTTCCCAAATGGTAGGTGCGAACCGCGTTCTCTAGCTTTATCATCGATGGCTCCTAGGGGGTGTAATCGATTTCGATGAGCTTGACCATGTACTGCACCTCTCCGTCCACCTTCTTCACAAGCAGGGCGGGGAAGGACAGAAGGGTGCTTGTATCCGGTGCCGTCAGGGCGATCTCCACACTCTGGTTGGGGAAGCTCGGATGGAGGAAGGTGGCCATAATGACATCGATTCCGGCGATCTTGTCCCAATCGTGGGTTACTAATCTTGCACCATCGGGGAGGTAGTAGTTCTGATTCGGTGCGATCTGCACGTTCCGCTCCTCCAGCGCCTGCAGCGGGGATAGGTCTATCGTTGCCAGCTTCGTCTCGTCGTACCTTGTGCCCACGGCACCGGCTGCTCCCGTCTTCCCTCCGCCCGTGCTGAGGTCTTCTGCGCTCTGGTCAGGGCTGACGATAGTCTCTGTTACGGTGAATAGGTCCCCTTTCGGTGCGATTTCAATTGTGTGGACATGCTTCGCGCCATCGGGGCCTCCACGCTGCAGCTCAAACACGGTCTTTAATACTCCGCCTGGGTATGGGCCGAGGCCGAACAGGTACGCGATCTGGGGGGCTTCCTGAGAGACAGCGATGCTGCTCATTGCGGCTAGCCCGACAAGTCCGAGTATAAGGATTGTTATCAGTCTCCTATCTATGCTAACTGCCATGTTAGTCTCCTTTACTTGTTCTGGTCGTTCTGGGGAGTCGTCCCTCCCATCTGCTTTATGGTCCGCTGCAGGATCATCTCCTGCCGTAGTTCGTCCATCAGCTTCTGAAATACCTCCATCTGGTCGGCAGTTAGGACATCCTGCAATTGTTCTATCACTTGGCCTGGACCACCCATCTGCTTCGTCTGTGCCATCTCTTCACGCTGCTTGTCCGTGAGATCCGGACGGCCACTCCCTTGGCGGCCCTGGCCGCTCTGTCCTATCCCCTGCCCCTGCTGTACCTTCATCTCCATGCCGATCAGAAAGGTACGGACAGCGCTTCGTACCTTATCTTGCTGGGTGTCATCGAGATCCAGGCGCTCATTCACTTTGGCCATGAATTCGTTGAGAGAGACCTCTCCCTCAGGGCTAAGCGTGCTAGCTGTTCTTGTGGAGCCTGTCTGCGTTGGTGAAGGGCTAGCTCCCTTTATCTCGGTACTCTGCGGTGAAGGGAGCTCCGACGCAGCAGAGGAGTCACCCCCTTCAGAACTTGGTTGCTCGCTAGTCTGAGGGTATCCGGCGGGTAAGGGCGTCGTGGCTTCCGTTTTCGGTCCGCATCCACTGAGCATGAGAAGCACGAGAGCAACAGAGAATAACGAGATACTCACGAAAACACGCTGGGCGACAATGGATGTTTGTTTCACGTTAATATTGCTTTTCACTTTTCTTTCCCCCTGAGCATACGAGCTGCGCAACAAAGTATTATCTGCAGAATACTGTCGAGATATGAAGGGCTCAGGGCAGAGTTGTTGCATAAATGTGAAGATACTATGGGCGCCCGCATACAGAGATCGATCGTTTGCCGCATCGGGTGTCTTGGAATAATAAATGAGGTAATTGGCGAATTGATCGAGTTACTGTAGAATGGTAAATGATTGTGCTCTCAGTCTGATCATTCTGATCATATTGGAGGAATACTAGGGACCTGAATCCCTGAAGAGATGGAAGAGTGTCCACTTAAGAGGGGGGTCCTGTCATCTTGCCCAATATGTCACCGCTTTCCAGACCTCTCGCCCCAACTGGGATAACGAGTAGTCGAAATAGGCATTAAGTACTCTTTGTTGGTCATTTCTCTATTTCCATGCAACACCTTCCTTTGGCACAGCTCTTGTACGATCCTAAAGCGCATTTTCCTGCACTTCCTGGTGAATGCTTCAACGGACATCCACACCACAAAGTCTAGTGCCCTGACCGCATTAAAGGGAATTCCTATCCGAAGTCTGTCCACAGATCCATGTATAATCCAAACTGTGTTGACAAATTCAAAAATCAAGGTCTGGCCCCAACTCTATTTTGCCGCTACCTACAGCAAATCGAGCCAGCAACTTCGGTGGCCGTGTCGGCCCGGGGCTGCCGTGGTTCCCCCGTGGTGATAATGTACATTGTCTGCCTTGGTCTTCTCATGGACCACGGACGAGGAACAAAATCGCGACGCCGCCGATGGCGAGGGCTGTTCCGATTACCGCACGTGGCGTGATACGTTCCTTGAAAACGAATCGGGAGATGGGAAGCAGAAAGACGGGCGTTAGAGCCATCAGCGTGGATGCGATGCCGACTGGAGCCGCGTATAGCGCCACAAGCGAGAAGCTGACCCCAAGAAACGGCCCTGTGAACGCCCCGCCAACCGTTGAAAGGATAGCGGTACGGTTGCGCAGAGGTGCCAGGCTCCCACGGATCGTCCCACGAAGTGCCGCCATTACCCATACCGTCACCGTGGCAGCAAGGATCTGCATCACGTTTGTTGACAGAATAGGAAATCCCCCACTCATCCCCTGTTTGGACAAGATGTAACGCAACGATTGCGCCACCACGGCACCGAGCGCGCACAGAATGCCAAACGACGTTCGGCGATCACCTCTTGCGGCTTCTACCTCCGACGGTCGCGCGCTGACAACCAGAGCTATTCCACCAACTGTGACGAGCGCTGCAGCAACCTGAATAGCTGTCAGCTTTTCGCCAAACGCTCCCCAAGCCAGCAATGTACTTGCCACCGGGATTAATGCCATCAAGAGCGATGTCCGATGCGCGCCAAGATGCAGCAAAGAGCGAAATAGGAGTGCATCGGAGATGGCGAACCCAATAATGCCGCTTAGGATCAACCATCCCCAGCGTGCCGCTTCTGCATCAAGAGGCAGCGGGGTTCCATGCACGATCAGATGGGCGAGAACCAGGAACACGAGCGCAACTGTCAAGCGAGTTCGGTTGAGTAACGATGCCCCAATCAGACGCACGGCCACTGTGAACTGCAGATACGTCGCTGTCCACAGAACAGCCGTGCCCAGCGCAGCAATCTCTCCCCAGTGTTCGGCAGTCATGGAATGGAGAGATTACCATTTTCTTGGAATCAGTTCGAATCTACCGATGAAGCGACGCAGGCGGCATTCTGTACACATGAGATTACAATCATCCCATCGGTTGCAGCATCGCCTGATCGGATGATTGGCTTAATCTTGCCAGCCTTGTTCGGATTGTTGAGGGCCGTGAGCCTCTTATTCAGCAGAGCTTCCATTGAGTGCTCTAGCAAACTTTTAAACCAACTACATCTACACAATAATCGAGACCTCGGCGTATGCTATGTCACGGCTGGCGTTGTATGTTGGTTGCCGTTCAAATCCCCCGGGTCTCCGGCCCTGAACGATGATCGGCTCTCGTAGCAAATGTAAGTCAAGGCCATTTGTGATCTCATCCTTGGCTCGATATTCAGAATCACGCAGCTTAGCTAGAATACGTCGCCTACGCTCCGCCGGCCCTTGGGATTGTTTTGCGCTTCAAGTAGTTCAGGTCTTCTGAGCTTTCTTGGCCTTTTTTGCGGCCCGCTTCTCTTTGAGGGTTTTCTGAGGTTTCTTCTTGTTGCTCTGTTTCTGCTTGTCGTTTGACTTAGCCATAGCAAACCTCCTGCTAGATAGAAAGGGTCATTTCGATCCAGACATGAATGATACTACATGTGGGTGCTGGAAATCACTTTTCCCCTACACAGAAGGGTATGCACATCAATGATTGTTTGCAACCTCGCCCGCCCCATGAGCACAACCTCAGTAGTGGTCCCTGACCTTGGTCCTCCAAAGCTGGTAAGGGATAAAGTCGTGCCAAAACCCTTTAGAGCACCCCGGCAACCTTACACATCCCAGTTGTGCTTGGCTGCTTAGGGGTACTCAACATCTTGTATGAAGGGCTGAATCCCTTTGCTAGCGGAAGCTTCTGCGACGGGTACCGCGGCTTCTAAATGAGCGTGGCAAGCGCGATGAACTTGAACTTCTTTGCGGGAACTGTCGTTCAGGATTAAACCCGACACCGTAGTCAAAATCTGGAACGCGTCTGCGTTCCAACTTTGTGCCAATCGTTTTTTCGATCTCCCGGACCATCCCGCTGTCGCCCCGAACCGCAAACGTAAACGCTTCGCCAGAGTGCTCGGCTCTTCCGGTGCGACCGATTCGATGCGTATAAGCATCTACGGTATCTGGCATATCGAAGTTCACTACGTGCGAAATCTGTGACACGTCGATCCCTCGCGCCGCGATGTCTGTGGCCACAAGCATATCAATCTTCCCTTTGCGGAAGCCACTGATCGCTTGTTGCCGCTGGTTTTGGGTCATGTTCCCTTGAAGTGCACCTGCGCGATACCCACGCTTTTTCATGAATGTAGCAAGGTTTTGAGCACGATGCTTGGTGCGCGTGAAAACGAGTACACGACCAGTCTTTGTCCGCTGCAGCATCGCAACGAGTAGCTCCTTGCGACGATCCTCAGGGACCGGGTAGAGCGCGTGGGAGACCGTCTTTGCCGGCGCGATCATACCAATCTGCACCGTCTCTGGCCTATCTAGAATCCTGTCGGCGAGGGCACGGATGTCCTTGGGCATGGTTGCCGAGAAGAAGAGGGTCTGCCGCTTCTCCGGCACCTGACGGATGATGCGCTTAATATCGGGAAGGAACCCCATGTCGCACATGCGGTCTGCCTCATCGAGCACAAGTACCTCGACATGCGAGAGGTCAAGTGCACCAGCGTCGACGTGGTCGAGCAGGCGCCCCGGGCAGGCAACAACGATCTCCACTCCTCTGCGCAGGGCCGCGAGCTGCGGCTTCTTGCTTACCCCGCCATAGATTGTCACGCTACGAATCTTGGTGTCGCGGCCCAGCTTGATGATTTCCTGATGGGTCTGTTCTGCCAGTTCGCGAGTTGGGGCGACGATCAGGGCTCGCACTTTCCCACGTGGTCCTTGTGTGAGGCGCTGGAGAATCGGTAGCACGAAAGCAGCCGTCTTTCCGGTTCCTGTCTGGGCTATGCCCAGAATATCGCGTCCCTTAAGAATGACAGGGATAGCCTTTTCTTGTATTGGGGTGGGGGTAGTGTAACCAACGGACTTTACTCCGGCGGCAATGCGCCGGTCAAACGAAAACTCTTCGAAATTCAAAAAAACACTCCTTGGCTCCGGTGAGCCAAGTCGCACTCTCAGCTCTGATTAGTTGCAATCAATGTTCTAGGTTGTTATGCGAGTAAATTGCTTCGGAAACTGAAACTAAGTATACCCGCTCTGTCTACGTTGCGCAACTAACAAAGTTCTGTTGCACAAGATGAGAATGAAGCAAGGGGCGACCGGGTGGCCGCCCCCCCTAGCTACATGCAAGAAAAACGGTTTATGAACAGCTTTAGCTCGTGCGCACTAGCTGTCCGGCAAGATAGGCGTTGTAGGCGGACATGTCGAAATGGCCATGGCCGGAGAACCCGATTAGGATCACCTGCTTCTCGTCCTTGCGTGCGCAATCGCGGGCAAGCTCCATCGCTGCGTGGACGGCATGCGATGTCTCCGGCGCAGGAATGATTCCCTCAGTGCGGGCAAACAACACAGCATCTTTGAACACGTCCACCTGATCGTACGCCTTTGGTTCAATCACGCCGTCCTCCACTAGGCGCGTGATGATCGGTGCCATCCCGTGGTAGCGCAGACCGCCGGCGTGGATTGGAGGTGGAACAAACTTGTGTCCCAGCGTGTGCATGCGCAGAAGCGGCGTCATCTCTGCCTCGTCGCCAAAGTCGTAACGCACCTCCCCCTTGGTTATCGTCGGGCAGGCGGTGGGCTCGACCGCGATAAATTTCACCGACCGTCCGCGTTGCTTGGAGTCATGGAGAATCGGCAACATCAGCCCACCGAAGTTCGATCCGCCACCGACGCAACCGACCACGGTATCGGGGTACTCTCCCGCGATTTCCATCTGCAAAAGTGACTCCTGCCCGATTACGGTCTGGTGGAGCAGCACATGGTTGAGCACGCTTCCAAGCGAGTACTTGGCCCCAGTGGTCATTGCCTCTTCGATTGCCTCAGAGATAGCCATGCCCAGTGAACCCGGCGAATCGGGATCTTCTTTCAGGACCTGTCGCCCAGCATTTGTTCGCTCGGATGGAGAGGCCAGAATCTCTCCGCCGTACAGTTCAATCATCGCTTTGCGGTATGGCTTTTGTTGATAAGAGATCTTAACCATAAACACCGTCAGATCGATCCCCAGTGCCTGGCAAGCAAACGACAGAGCGCTTCCCCACTGCCCAGCTCCGGTCTCGGTAGTGAGGCGCATCGTTCCCTCAACCTTGTTGTAGTAGGCTTGAGGCACAGCGGTGTTCGTCTTGTGCGACCCGGTCGGGCTGGCTCCCTCGTACTTGTAGTAGATGTGTGCTGGGGTATCGAGCATGCGCTCCAGGTTAGTCGCTCGGTAGAGGGGCGTCGGCCTCCACAGCCGGTAGGTCTCCTGTACGGCGGGAGGGATATCGATGAATCGATCGGTCGACACCTCCTGTTCCACACACGTCTTGGCGAAGAGCGCGTTCAGCGCCTCCGGAGAGAGTGGTTCGCGGGTGCGCGGATCGAGCGGCGGATCGAGTGGTCGATCGAGATCGGCCTGAATGTTATACCAACGAGTTGGAAGTTCAGCTTGATTCAAATTAAAGATTCTCTGCATAGTGACGTCTCCTTTGTAGGTTTGAAGTGGGTTTCTTGTTCAGATGAGAAGCTCTTTAGCGACGCCACCAAGGTTCAAAAGGAGGGACTAGTAAGCAGTTATGGCAAGCAGAGGATAGTTCGAGGTCAATCTCCCCAAACATACCTCCCAAAAGTGATATTTCGCTGCATAGTGGTACAACTTTACAGGACGTACCCGCAATTGTCAACTGGAATTCAATTGCTCCCTTCCGCCTGCCTCTGTGCGATCCGCCCCTTGATTTGCGCGATTAGATCCTCAGTGGATGGTTCGAACATGTCCGGTGCCAGGCCGGGCGGGAGGGTCGGCTTGGGAAGCCCGAGCCGTTGATGCAGGTGAAGCGCATTCACCACGCTCTGTCCGAGGTGGCAGTTGTTGCTAAATACATAACTTACCTTAGCTTTAGGAGCAGCCTTCTCGATCCGTTGCGCCCACTTATCAAGCTGGTCGTCGCTGTACAGGTAATCGTAGCGATGGCTCGGAGTTGGATGGTTCCACCACATCTTCGCGTTCCTGCCGTGCATGCGGTAGTAAGCGACATCGGATGTGATGATGTTACTGGGTTTGGGAAGGCCGCCAAGGGGCGGTAGATCGACGTTGACGAACCCAAGGCCAAGTTCCCTCAGTGTCGAATAGATATCTTCGTCGTACCAGCTCTCGTGGCGAAACTCGACATTCAGCGGCATCTCCCGTTCCACAAACGCTTCCGCCAAGCACTTGAGGTGACCGATCCCTTCCGTGCTTTCCTTAAACGAGTAGGGGAACTGAGCGAGCAACCCGCCTAGCTGGTTTGCCTCGATGAGAGGCTCGATCCCAGCAATGAAGGGCGAGATCACGGAGGCGAGCTTCGCCCGATCATGCGTCATCTCCTTTGGCACCTTGACCACGAATGTGAAGTCCGGTGGAACCTTTTTCAGCATGTTAATAAACATGGACGGGGAGGGAAGGCGGTAGTAGGTAGAGTTGATCTCTACACAGTCAAACATCTTTGCGTAGTAGGATAGAAACTGCCCCGCCCTCATCCCCTTCGGATAGACCGTGCCCAGCCAGTCTTTGAAGCTGTAGCCCGAAGTGCCCACGCGAATAGCCGCTGCCATGTGTCTATCGTAGCGCGCTCTCGGTATCGTGACAAGAATGCGGGCAAGAACGCCCAAGATGGCGTACGATTACGCGATGAGGTTTCCCTCTGTTAAGACAAGGAGATTTGATTGAGAGCGATACTCGCAGTGCGTGACCTGAGCAAGACCTATGCTTCACACGATCTATTTGATCACCTGTCGATCACGTTCCACGATGAGGAGCGTGTTGGGCTGATTGGGCCAAATGGAGCGGGCAAGACGACGCTTCTGCGGATACTTGCTGGCATCGAGCCGGCGGATTCCGGATCGGTCGATCGAGCCAATGACGCGCACATCGCCTATCTCCCTCAGACCGACGTTTTCCCTCCCGGGATGACGGTTGAGGAGGCTCTCCTCGGGGCGTTATCTGGCCTGCCGATGGAGGACTACGAGCGCCCAGTGCGCGCACGCAAAATGCTACGCCGCCTCGGTTTCGAAGAAGGAAGCGCGCCTGTAGAGAGCCTTTCCGGCGGCTGGCGCAAACGACTTGCCATCGGTTGTCAGCTTGTTCAGGAGCCAGACCTTCTGCTGATGGACGAACCGACCAACCACCTTGATCTACAAGGGATCGATTGGCTGGAGCGCTTCCTTGAACGCTCGCGGATTTCGTTTGTCGTCACCACCCACGATCGCTACTTCCTGGAGCGGGTCACCGACCGCATCGTGGAGATCAACCCTCGCTATCGCGACGGTTCTTATAGCGTGCGTGGCCACTACAGCGACTTCATCGAGAAGCGGCAGGCGTTCCTGCAGGCAGAGAATGAGGAACAGCGCGCACTCGCAGGCGAGGTCCGCCGCGAAGTGGAGTGGCTGCGCCGTGGGCCGAAAGCGCGTGGGACAAAGGCCACCTATCGTGTCGAAGCAGCACGTGAGAAGATCGAGCGCCTCTCCGAGGTGAAGCGGCGTCAGCAGAAAGGGGCCGATCTTGAGATCGGCTTCCGCTCTACCGGCCGCCGGACGAATGACCTGATCGTCGCTAAAGGAATAGAAAAGTCGCTCGGCGGCAAGCTGCTGTTTCGTGATCTTGACGTCTTCGTCACCCGGGATTCACGCCTTGGCATAGCCGGGAACAACGCCGCTGGCAAGACGACATTGCTGCGGGTACTTGCAGGTAATCTGTCGCCCGACGCTGGAGATGTAAAGCATGCCACCGACCTGCGCATCGCCCTGTTTGACCAGCAGCGCGAGCAGCTCGATAAGAAAGAGCGGCTACGCCGAGCTCTTGCCCCGAGCGGGGACACGGTATCATACCTAGGCAGGAGTACGCACATCATCCCCTGGGCAGCGCGTTTCGGGTTTCGGCCAGATCAGTTAGAGACACCGGTCGGCGACCTCTCCGGCGGGGAACAGGCGCGGGTGCTGATGGCGATGATGCTGCGTGAGCCAGTGGACGTCCTCATGCTAGACGAGCCCACGAACGACCTCGACATCCAGTCGATCGAGGTCCTCGAACGAGCACTGATCGACTTTCCTGGCGCGGTCGTATTGATAACGCATGACCGTCACATGCTCGACCGCGTCTGCACCGACATCATTGGCCTGCACAATGATGGGAGTTGGGGTAACTACGGGAGTGTCGCCCAGTGGCAGGAGGCGGAGACGCGCAGAGCGCAGAGTGCCGCGCCATCAGTTAAGGAAAACCCAAGTGTCCCACGTGCGTCTCGCGCGAAGCGATCAGGCTTGACCTACATGGAGAAGAAGGAATGGGAAGGGATGGAAGAGCGCATCGTCACTGCAGAAGAAGAACTAAGCCGCCTACAAGGAGAGCTTGAAAGCCCAGAGGTAGCTAGCGATCACGAGAGGCTGCAAGAGGTATACAAAGCGCACGAAGAAGCAAAGCAGAAACTAGATGCCCTCTTCGCCCGCTGGGAGGAGCTGGAAGATAAGATGGCAGGAGAGTGACAAGCCTGACACGGCATCTCCCCTCTGCGCTTTATTTGCAAGCTTGACAATCTGAACGATCTGTGTTACGGTAATGATCGCCATGAATAGGAGAAAGAGAATCTCGTCAGTTTGTGTTGACGAAAACCGTGCGTGCGGTTGCTTTTTCGCTGTTCAGTTCGGCATGATGATGACTGTGTCCACCTGATCTAGCTATCCATAGCTGGGTAAAGGTGGGCGTTGAGGACTACAGGATAAACCTGTGGTCTTTTTTTATTATGTGGGGGTGATAGAATGATGTATATGGTTATAAGAAGGAAAGCACGACACTACTTTTAACATTCAGGAGGTTAATGATGAAAAGAATTACTGCTTTGCTTATTGTTGGATTGGTTGTTGGTGTGGGTCTTATCGGGATTGCAGAGGACACAATAAAGATCGGGGCGCTGGTGCCGCTTACCGGTGCTATAGCGCCGTACGGGCCACCGATCCTTGATGGAGCCAAGCTGGCGGTAGAGCAGATCAACGCTGCTGGAGGAGTACTCGGTAAGAAACTCGAACTTGTGATTCGGGACACGGGAAGCTCTCCCGATGTCGGCCGGGATGCAGCAAAAAAACTCATAGAGATTGATCGTGTTCCAGCGATCATCGGAGCCTACTCCAGTGGGGTGACCCTCGCTGTCTCCAGCGTCACCATTCCGTCGGATGTCGTCCTTGTCTCTCCCGTCTCTGTCTCCGCGGCCATCGCTGCGTTGGATGACGACGATTATGTCTTTTGCACAATCGTATCGAACGAGGTTCAGGGAAGGGTGTTGGCACGACTGGCGCTGCTGCTCAACCACAGCAACGTATCGGTGATCTTCGTAAACAACGCTTTCGGCAAGGATCTAGCCGAAGGTTTTAAGAAGAACTTCGAGCAATTCGGTGGGAAGGTTGCCGCCTTTGTGCCCTATGATCAGGACAAGCCATCGTATCGAAGCGAGGTAGAAAAGGCAATCGCGAGCAACCCCGATGCACTCTTGCTCATCTCCTATGCCATTGACGGCAAGAAACAGATCGTGGAGGCAATAGAAGCTGGTTATCAGGGCAAGTTCCTTTTTGGCTCCTCGATGGCTGGAAGTGAAGTTGCTCCTGGGCCAGGCTGTCTCTCGGAAGATCAGCCCGGGCCGATCGAGGGCGCATTCGGGACCGCGCCGGCAGGAACAGGCTTTAGAGTAGATCAGTTCGACGCTGACTTCAAAGCCAAGTTTGGCTCGGTCAACTGCCCACCTTTCTACTACCAGGCCTATGATGCGGTGATTACAGTTGCCCTGGCAATCGAACGTGCGGGAAGAGCGACCGGAGAGGCGATACGCGACAACCTGCGCGCAGTGGCCAACCCCACCGGTGAAAAGGTCTACTACGGCGAGTGGGCAAAGGCAATCTCTCTACTTAAAGAAGGCAAGGAGATCAATTACCAAGGCGTCTCTGGCGATGTCGATTTCAACGCCACGGGCGGCGTAATGAGCAAGATTCAAATCTGGCAAGTTAAAGGTTGCCAAATCGTACCGGTACTGACCGTATCCGGCTAACTATCGTTCCTCTTTGCTTGTCGGGGTGGCCTTCGTGGTCACCCCTCTTTCGGGATCAACGGCCATTTTCAGCTCGATGAGAGCGGTTCTGAAGACTGTCTGAAAGAAGAACTTTCATCCTCGCTCGGCTTCAGTTTGACGAGCTTCCCATCCTCCATTGTCTTGCTCAGTATCTCGCGCAACCGAAATTTCTGGATCTTGCCGACTTGGTCATTCCAAAGTAATCTAAACTTGCTATTGAGCGATTTCTCTCTTCTTGAGAAAGGGAAACGCGCTTTGACAGGAATATACAGCCCGACATCGATAAAGAGCATAACACAGTGACGACTTCTTGACACACAAAGCAAAGTAAACTATACTCCTAGCGCAACGAAAAGCTCAGTGCGGTGATCATATGGGAGTGATGTTCGAAGAACACGTGTTACTGACAGCGCTGCGCGGATTCAATCCGTGGTGGGACAGAGAGCCTCCAAGTGTTCCACCGTTTCATCGTCCTGCATTTTACATCTGTTTGAAGTATCTTAAGCATTCTCGGCTGCAGCGGGCGATCCTGCTTTCCGGTCCGCGAAGGGTAGGTAAAACGACCATCCTCCAGCAAATTGCCGTTCATCTGATCGCACAGGAGGACTATCCGCAGCAGAATATTCTCTACCTGAGCCTGGATCATCCGCTACTCAAACAAGCGGATCTGCCGCAATTGTTGGATCTCTATCACCGTGTCATCCATCCCAAGGGCAAGGTGGTTCTCCTCCTGGACGAAATCCAGTATTCGCGTGAGTGGGATGCGCATGTTAAGCAGTTGGTCGATCATCACCCAGAGTACCGCATCCTAGCCACGGGATCGGCAAGCCTGGTACAGCAATATCAATTGGCAGACAGCGGGGTTGGACGCTGGATTCGAGTGCCGATACCAACCCTTTCGTTCTACGAGTTCCTCCGCATCAAAGGTGAAACGCTCCCCAATGTTCCAGCGGACTTAAGGCCACGGGATCTCTTCTCAAAAGCGAAGATCGAACTGGTAGATCTGGCCGTGCGTGCTCGCTCGCTCTTGCCTTCCTTCCACCGATACCTATTGACAGGGGGATTCCCCGAAACTGCAAGGCTTGAGGTCGCTCTTGCCCAGCAACTTCTGCGTGAGGACGTGATCGATCGGGTGCTCAAACGGGACATGAGCACGCTGTTTGGAATCCGTAATTCTGATGATTTGGAGCGGTTGTTTGTCTATCTCTGCCTGCACAGCGGAGGGATCATCGCCGTAAAGACCTGTGCCACTGCGCTGGGGACGTCTGCCAACACGGTATCCAACTACCTTGCCGCGTTGGAGCAGACCGGACTGATCTATAGGTTGCCACCGGTTCGGGTGGGAGGAAAGAAGGTCCTGAAGGCAAGATACAAGATATACATTGTGGATGCTGGACTGCGCAACGCGATCCTGCTTCGAAACGAATCCATGCTCAGCGACCCTAATGAACTGGGGTTGGTCGTTGAAACCGTGGTGCTGCGACACCTGTTTGCCTATTACTACCAAGATGTTCCCAAGATCGGATATTGGCGCGAGGCGGGAAGCAGGAAAGAGGTTGATATTGTGGTCAGTAGCCCAAGCTACAACATTCCAGTCGAAGTCAAGTACCGCGACAGTGCCGTGCTTGTGAAGACGGATGGGTTGATTCGCTACTGCGAGCAGGGAAAGGTGACGCTTGGATACTTCGTAACGAAACAGGATAAGGACTTCGCCGTGGAAGCGTGCGGCAAGGCGGAGGTGCTGAGAATTCCAGCGCACATCTTCACCTACCTCATCGGACAAGCGGAAATGACTTCGGTGCAGCGACAAGAACCGTGAAAGGATTTGGCCTTCCCGTGTAAACAGCTCACATCCCTTCACACGCAGCTTCAGCCTAACCGTCCCTAAGGCGTTCCATCACTTGCTGAACTAGAGGGACCTTCCCTTTCACGCATTCACTCTTAAGCTAGTTCAGCTTTTCCACCGCGGCTCCTGAGATTTGTTTAGCCAACACATCAAACGCAAGCCAAGCCTTAGGAAGATCCTCTAAAATAGCTGAATTCAAAACTTCTGCTCTTCTTCATTCGTGCGTTTATCGCCAGCTACTTCCTGCTCCAATCGATCAAGCGGAGGCAGGAGCTCCGCAATCGCTTCTTTGAGGC
>JALTFO010000304.1 GCA_027007005.1 Candidatus Bipolaricaulota bacterium
GTGGCCCAAGCTCCTGGTTCAGAGAGGAGCGTCTCCCCAGCATTTGCTGGTTCTTCCGTAGTCAAGCATTAAGCTCAAGCGGCACTCCCTTCACTATGGCCAACAGCACTCCAGTCCAGAGGCCCTTGGGTAACCAACGTGTTGGATCGCCAATGGGTTATGCTGTCCCATCGGGTCATCGCTTACTACGGCCTCACCCGAAACTCTCCACCCCTTCCATCTGCTTATCTATTACTACGATGGGTCTTTGCCCTACGACCTTGTATGGGTTGGGGCTCCCCAATTTGCTCCGCGTGTCTTTCCCCTCCGTGCCGCCTTCTGTACCCCGGTGGACCAAACGGTTGCCTATGGTTGTTCCTTCACCCCGTGGAATATTATCTCATGGTCTTATTCCACGGGGTGAACCGTTCACACTAGCCTTCGCCCTCTTCGCACAGGCTCGGCATCCACAACCCACATACGCCGGTTCTCGCGTGGGACGTGTAACGAGGCTGCAAAGTTCGCTTTATGCTACGGCCCGGAAGGTTTGCTAGTCCTGCACCGGCAAGGACATCTACTTCCAAGCTTTCATCCCCTAAAGTCACCCCCAAGAGACGTCGGATATACTATGCGGGCATACAGTCAATTCCCGCAACCGGACTTACACCGGCCAGACACGCGGCCCTATGGGCTGCAAACGAAGAACACGCAGGGGAAAACACTTGCCTCTTGCAAAGACCGTCTGGTGAGCGATGAACTCAGTAATGGATTCCAGGTCGTCGGAGGCCTGGAGGGTCTACCTTACTTCAACCATGCCACCATGTTCTCTCTGACCTGATCGTGCGAAATGGTCTCGCCTGCGTTAGCTTGCTCTAGGCCTTTTTCAATCTTAGCAAGGAACAAGAGCCGCTCCATCGCATCTTCTATGCACGCATCATCAGGAAGGCTCTGCAGCACTTTCAGAACGTTCTCTTTAGTCGTCATAATATGAGAATAGCACTTTGACAATGCTCAATCAGTAGGCGCTTCCCGGGTTGCCAGCGTTGCACCATGACCTGACGCCCTACACTCCTATCAGAGGCTTGGATCAATCACCTCTCCTTATCTCTGCTGCCTGAACAAAGCGGTCTCTTTATCCGCCGATGTCTTTCCTGTACCATCAGCTTAGCTTTCAAGGAAAGGAGTCGGCGAGGCACACCGCACATCTCGCTCGTGCACAACATGTTCAGCATAGATCATCAACATAAGGATTCGCACGCCCGTACAGGGACACTCTTAACTGCGCACGGTTCGGTTTCTACGCCTGCGTTCGTCGCCGTTGCCACACGGGCGACTGTGAAGGCTGTCGAGCCAGAGGCGATAAGGGACGCTGGCCTGCAGATCGTCATCTCCAACACTTACCACCTTCATCTGCGCCCAGGGGAGGATACAATCGCCAAGCTTGGCGGTCTGCACACTTTTTCGGGCTGGACCGGCCCGACGATGACTGATTCCGGCGGTTTTCAGGTGTTCAGCCTCGGAGCGGGGAAGGAGCACGGTGTAGGAAAAGTTGCCTCGATCTTCCCTGATGAGGGGACACCCCGGACGGCCAATCACTACCGTCAAGGAAAGTCACTTGTGAAGCTGACGGAGGAGGGGGCCTCGTTCAAGTCAATCATCGATGGCTCGAATCAGTTTTTCTCCCCGGAGAGTGTGATCGAGATCGAGCGTAAGCTGGGGGCGGATATTATCCTCGTCCTCGATGAGTGCACTTCCCCGTTGCACGACTATGCCTACACCAAGAACGCGATGGAACGCACGCATCGCTGGGCGCAACGTTCCTTGAACGCGTTCAATGCCTCAGCCGGGGACGAGGCGTACCCCAATCCCGATCAGATCCTGTTCGGGATTGTACAGGGTGGTGCATACGAGGACCTGCGCAAGGAAAGCGCACGGGTGATCGGCGGGATGCCGTTCGGTGGGTTCGCCATCGGCGGGTCGCTCGGAAAGTCCAAGGAGGAGATGCACCATGTGCTCGATTGGACGATCCCACTCTTGCCGAATGATAAGGCGCGCCACCTACTGGGGATTGGGGAGATTGAGGACATCTTCGCCGGTGTTCGCCGTGGCGTCGATACCTTCGATTGTGCTGCCGCAACGCGCATTGCCCGAAACGGGACTGTATTCTTGAAAGGCCAGCCGAGACACCGAATCAATCTGAGAAATGCGCGTTTCGCCGACGATCCGCGCCCGATCGATGAGACCTGCGATTGCTTCACCTGTCAGCATCATTCACGCGCCTACCTGCACCACCTGTGTCGCGCCGGCGAATTCTCCTTCTATCGTCTAGCGACCATCCACAATCTGCGCTTCCTCGTGCGCTTGATGCAACAGATCCGTGAGTCGATTACCAATGACTGCCTCGACGAGCTTGAGAAAGAGTGGGAAGATTGAGAGATTGATTGATAGATCGGGAGATTGGATGACTTATGGATTGGGCAGTCAAATCATTCAATCGCCCCATCGAAAAACATTCACCACGAAGGACCTGTCTGCGTCTGAAGGACAGGCAGGCACGAAGGGGTCAGAGGACGAAGCGTTTGATCCCATTCCTAAGCTTGGTTACATTGAAGTTGATCAGGAGGCTGGTCTCTACCACTGGCTGGCCCCAGTCTCGGTGCACACTGCTCGACCGGTAATGATTGTTGGCGCTTGAAGCGAAAGCATTTAGCTTGAATTTGTCTGCACGACACTGCTCACACGTCGACTCCAATAACGCTGTCCCAGTTCTCGGTGCACCTCAAGAGTGCAACGAATAACACGATTCGAGAGTTCATCGACTTGCATTCTTCGTGTCCTTCGTGGTGAATTCTCTCGGCATCCGTCCTCATGCGAACGGAATCAGAACTTACTGCCCACTTGAAACGACACTGAATCCCGCTTTTCTCTTACGGCAGGAACCGCCTTAGCGATCGGCTGAAGCCGGACAAGTCTAATCCGGAGAAGTCGATCGACAGTGATAAGCGGTGCGTTCCAGAAAGCGTAGGATGCGTGATGTACGCGTAGTCGAGGATGAAACCCTGGATGTTCAGCCCCATTCCTAACGTGATCGACATGCCACCCGGTTGGGTCAGCATTCCCAGCCGCAAGACGAGCGTTTGAATCGGGCTGTAAGCCATCCCGAAGTGGAATCCCCCTGCAAGATCGAGGTCACTCGTCAGCAGAATGATATCAGCGACCTTCATTGCTCCGCCGATTCTCAGTGACATCGCCATCGACTCTCCGTGGGCATCGTAATTCACTCCGCCGAAGAGGTTGTTTGCTGTGACACCAAGAGCCATGTCGCTCAGTGAGATCGGGCCGATGCGCATATCTCGGAAAGTCATCCGGTAAGCAAGATCAAATGAGAAGCCGGATCCGCTAACTGTTCCATTAGTCACTGAGAGGTACTTGATCCTTGCGCCGAGCGAGAAATCGATTGGAAGAGCAGGAATGAACGGTATGTCCTTCGGGTTAATCCCGAAACCGAGCAAGAGCGCATTATTGCTGTACGCAAGTGCGTCAGTAGGATCCCCATCACTGTTGTACCCTGCGATATTGCTTGCATTGAACATCAGAATACCGAGGCCCCAATTATGGAACGTCAACGCGAGCGAGGAGTAGCTAGCGCTCCCCAGATACGATGCGTAGAACGAGCTGAAACTGATCCCCGGGAGGGCGGAGAGCCCCGCAGCATTGTAGTACAGCGTCTCAGCTCCCTGAGCAAGAGCAGTTCCCGCTCCGCCGACGCCGATCACCTGCACGCCAGGATCGATATCGAGCACCGAAACCGCGGTCTCTGCGATCCCTGCGACATTCACCAGCCCAGCCAGAAGGAGGGCCGCCATTACTAGCACATATACTCTCTTCACTGTTCTCCCTCCCTTACCTTGCAATTAGAAGCTTAAATGTCGGCGACTTGATCGTTCTACCGTTGGTGTCCTTAGCGACTACAACGCATAAGTAGAGCCCATTTGGCTGCGCCGTGCCGCCGGTAGAATTGAGATCCCAGATGTACGGCGAGGCGCCCACTGTGAGTGCCTGCTCAAAGACCAACGCACCAGCGATGTTGTAGATACGAAGCACCGGATCGGTCGCACCCTCAGGAACTCGATAGGCAATGCTAGCAGCAGTGCTCGCCGGGTTCGGGTAGGAATAGACCATCACTGGTGGTCCGACGGTAATTTGCTTCGTGTATGCACTGCTCGTCTCATTATTGCTATCGGTTACCGTCAAACTAACTGTGTAGGTTCCCACTGCGGAATAAGAGTGGGTCGGATTCTGCGAAATACTAGGAGTAGTCCCATCACCGAAGTTCCAGCTCCATCCCATAATCGTGGCCGGAGCGGTCGTAGTACTAGTATTCGTGAATATGACTGGATCCCCGACATCAGGAGTCGCTGGAGAATACGTAAAAGAAGCCGTTGGCTTAGGCGAAGCAACTACGACATCATGAGTCACTGAGTCGGTTTCAGAATTACTGTTAGTTACTGTCAACGAAACCGTATAGGTACCCGGAGCAGTGTAAGTGTGCTTCGGATTCTGTTCAGTGGAATCCTCGGTGCCATCACCGTCGAAGTCCCAACTCCATTTAGTAATCGTTGTGCCTGTCGGGGTTGTAGAGGCATCGGTGAACGTCACTTCGTCGCCAACGTTCGGGGCATTTGGTGCCCAGGTGAAATCCGCTACAGGGACTACCGGGGGTGTTGTTACCGTAAGTGTCTTTTGCTTAGATCCTGTGAGTCCCCGCGCGTCTTCAACCGTGAGCTTTGCCCACACACTGCCACCAGCGGCGAAGGTATGTTTCGTCGATGTGCCTGTTCCCGTCCCCCCATCGCTGAATGTCCAACTGTAACTCTTTATTGCATCACCATCTTGATCATTGACGTCTTTGGCAGTAAATGTGATCTCCGTCTGGTACGTGAGATCAGTAGCAGGCGTGTAATCGAAGTCACAAGTAGGACGATGGTTTATGGCAAGGGTCCACTCGGCTCCTGTAGCTGAGTTTTCACCTGCGTGTCCATCTTCTTGTGTGAAGACCGTCGTTTCAAGCTTCAGCTTGTGTCCTGCCGTAATGGCTTCCGGCCCAGCAAATGTCACGTAAACGAAGAGCGTAAGACTACCATCATCAGCGACGACGTTATTCTGCAGCGTTGAGATAGTAACTCCACCTGAGTTCAAGCCGCTAAGATCCGTGATCTCACCGAGCAGATCACCACTTTCCGTGCGCACCTCGATCTTAGTAACTTCCGACTCCGCGCATCGACTTGTTGTAGCGACATTCTTTATCCGGACTGGATTGATCCTGACACTATCGGTGTTTTCATCCAAGTCCTCACAGGATATCTTCTGAGCGAGCAGGCGCTGACCGGAATAGGCGGTACCTCCATTCGGAGGGCTGACATTGTTAACCGACTCCAAGCCATAGGGGTGAAGGACGATCGACTTTGGATAGGTAACCGAATCACTGGAGTAGTTCTTTCCATTCTCGGTCGTGAGGAAGTGGACTTCAGGCTGTAGCGTGTGCCCGTCTGTGATCGTATCGTTAGTGGTGTACTCGATCGCAAGCGTGGCAGAATCGTCGTCATTTACTGTTACTGGAGTAAAACCAGTAGTGTACTCGTGGCCAGAGCTGAAATTTATGATGCTACTACCACTTAAAGTAAATACTGTTGTCCCGCTCGATGCTCTCTTCACCACGATCTGTTTGATATCAGCTGTTGTGGAGTCACCTTTATTTCTGATCCATATTCCGTTGATCATTACCGGGAACGAGTTGGCATCATCGTCAGTGAGCATCACCTTCTGCACCAGCGTCTTTCCTGGGGACAGAACTCCGGAAGGAACGCTCGAACTTACGTCCTTGGTCGCTTCGAAGCCCTGTACACGGATCGTTTGCACTGTCGTGGCTTTAATTGATTGGTTATAGGCCTGGCCGTTCTCTTTTGTGGTTAAGGTTATGGACGTTTGGATCTCGTTCTTATCCTTAGGAGTAGCGGTAAGCGAGAGATCAACCTCTACAGTCAGTGTGGAATTGTCATCAAAAGAAGCAGGTAGATTCGACGTGAAGTCTGTCGACAAGAACTCCAGTGGATTGCCGCTTCCCCAGTCCGCTGCTCCGGTAGTCTTTTGGGCTGTATAGGTGGTTTCGGTACCGCTAACCTTGCCCGTTACTTTAACCTGCACGCTAGCTACATCGCTTTGGTCCGCGTTCTCTGTGTTACTCACCGAGATTTTTGTTACTTCAACACCTGAGGTATTCCCGTCATCATCGGTGAACGTTGCCTTCTGAACAGGTACATCGGCATCGCTTGGGTTAAGGTAGCCGGCCGAGGGCGAGTGATCCACTGTCTTTTCAAACCCGCCCCTAAAGATTATTTCAGGGCTGCCATCGGTGATGAGGCTGCTGGTGTAACTCCCAGAGTAGAACCGCATTTGGAATTGAATCTTCCTGCCATTGTGAGCAGCGCTTGCGATCTCAACACCGATCCATAGATAGCTAGTGCCATCCGGGACAGTATAACTAAACGGGAAAGTAACTCCGGTGCGTAAGCCCGCCAACGACCCACTTAGTGGATGGCTAAAGAGATCCGCCTCATTGCTCCAAACGTAGATCTTTGTGATATCACTTTCATCCGCATCCTCAAGGTTTTTGATCCATATTGAATTGATGGTGGAAGAGCCGTCGGTAACCATAATCTTTTGCACGACAATTCTATCCTTGGGATTCACATACCCGTTATCTATATCCTGATCGGTAAACGTTGGCGCAGCGACTGCTACAAATGAAAAAACAAGGCCTGCCAATAGCGCTAGCGCAATGCTTTGTGTACGCATCTTATTCACCCTTCCCTCCCGGGTTTTCACCTTGAAGAAGCAAAATGACGTCATAACGCACGGAGTATAAACCGCTACGCGAGTGCCCCAGAAGAGGATCGTCTGAGAAAGCCTGTCGCTATGTCGCTTGTGAGGGGGAAATTTGTCCGATCTCAATCGTGTTTGTTTACCAACTTATCGCAAACGATCCACGGAGCTCGCTGCTCAGATAGTGGTTAGTAATGGGCGGGGGGTAAGCCGAATCAGGCATCAAAGGATTGACCAAGATACGGAAACGTTCTACTATGAGAGCAGTGGAGGGGATCTAGAATGCAGCGCGAGGAAACCATCAAACTGATGCGAGATAACTGGGGACGGATTAGTTCATTCGGTGTCCAGTCTCTGGCTCTTTTTGGCTCACTGGCGCGAGATGAAGCAGGATCAGACAGCGATGCAGATATACTCGTCGAGTTCCGCGGTCCAGCGACGTTCGATCGCTACATGGATCTCAAGATTTTCTTGGAGGAGCTTTTAGGCTGTCCAATCGATCTTGTCACACGCAAAGCCGTCAAACCACGCATGCGCACCTATGTTGAGGAGGAAGCAATCTATGTCCCGTGATCACAACTTGTTCTTAGATGACATTTTTGAGAGTGCCTCAGCGAAGGAGCAAACCAGTGTCATCTCCACCCTTTCTCCTCTACCAGGCAATCCCGAGTGATCCGCAGATTTGGCTGCTTAGATAAGGATGGGGAACAACAGCAAGGTCAAGAACGAAGTTGCGAAAGCGTGCGCCAATACCTAAGCTCCACAGCCAGGTATCTTCGTACTTGAACCCAGTGCGAAAAGAAACTGCGTGGATCGGAGTCCATTCAATACCTAGTCGAACGCGCTTCTCGCTAGTAACATCAATTGCTAGGATTACCTGGTCGAGCAGTCCGAAGGATATTCCAATGATGAGTTTGCGCGGCCAACTCTCTTGATGCCCACTTTCATACTTGATCGGCAGTCCAATCAGGTTTTGGATGACAAGTCCAAATCCATAGCTTGTCATGATGGGAAATCTCGGAGAAGGTGAGTTGCTCCGAAATATGAAGGGAAGGTCGATAGAGAGACCAGACCCATTCCCCGGATCCAAAGTGGCGATCTTGAGGTACTTCAGACTGAGGCCAAACCCAATGTGCTCGGCAAGGGGTATTCGCGCGAGGAAAGGAAGATCGGCCGCCTTCATTCCTCCTGCGATGATAATGGCGTAGTTGCGATAGCCGAAGCTACCGATGACATTGCCGAACTCGTCGGTTTCGGGAACCTCGCCGAAGTCGAAGTAATCAACGCCAAATCCAAAGTGAGGTAGCGAAGCAGCAATGGTCCCGTAGCTCGCTATTCCCGGTCGAGCCTCGTATGAAGAGAGAATGGAAAGATTATGCAGCCACGCCAACCCTGCAGGGTTATAGAAGAGAGCATTCCCATCATCGGCCAAGCCAACGAATGCGCCGCCCATGGCCAGAGCACGTGCCCCCATGCCAAGATCAAAGAAGGAGGCAACATTGCTGTACTGCTCGCCGCTTGCTGGAATAACAAGCGCAAGAGTTAGCACCATACTCAAGAGGATAACCTCTAATCCTTTAATCCTTCGCCTCCTTAATCCCGAATCCCTAATCCTTACCCCTTGCTTCACCGTTGGATCACCATCTTCCCTTGGCCAATGACCTTCCCGTCGGCGATTAACACATAAACGTACGGCCCATTAGCGAGAGGAATCCCATCCTGATTAACCGGATTCCATGTCCCAGTGTTCGGGAAGCGTGTTGAAGTGACGTCAAGCGCCGTTTCAAAGACAGGCTGACCGGTAACGTTGAAGATCATGAGCTTCGCGGTTGCGCTTCCATTGGGCAGATCGTACCAGAAGACGCAACCTTCATCTGTAACTGGGTTCGGGCCATGGAAAATCGCTGATTGAAAACCGGAGTCACCCCCTGCTCGTTCCGTTGGACTAATTTCTAAAACTTTACCAAGAACATCACCCGCAGAAAATGGGGATTGGGTTCTAACTTGAATTGGGAGTTTACCAGCTTCTGTAGCAGTAACGTTCCAACTCAACGTAACCTTTCCACCGGCCGGAATGCTTGAGACAACCTGGCTTCGATCCTCTGAGCTAGTTAAGCTTTTCGGTAGTCCCATTATGACCGCAACATCCTTTGCCGGAGTCAACCCTTGGTTTTCTATCTCTACAACCAACTGAAACTGCTGATCAACAACGGGGCTTCGGGGAATAACTACGATTCCATTAATAGTTACCCTTCTTGCATAAACTGCATCTACAACAGCTGAGGATTTTGCAGTCTGAACTTCATCCTTATCACTGTATCTTACGGTAGCTCCAGGCAGGACATAAATGTCCCCCACGCCAACCGCCGGGGTGGCAAATGTATAGCGCAAGTATTTACTTTCATGGGGTTTAAGGCTGATGTCCCATGTGAATTCGTGATTAGCGGCCTCGACATGGCTGGGCGGTGTTTCGAACCGGAGTTTAAAAGGAGACAGCTCCTCCGGAATACTATCATTGACTCTCACATTTCTAATAGGCTCATCAGTGCAATTTGCCACATTGAGCACAACATTAAAGACTGTACTCTCACCTTCTGTTTCTTGCAGTGTGAGAGATCGTGCACTCTCCACGAAAGTTGCCGTCGCATCCTTGTAAATTTCTAAAGCCGTCATCGCAGGGGGCTCAACCATGCTCCATTCTGTAGGTCCAGTAACAACATGCCCATACGGTATAAGCCAGCCGTAGTCAACCTTGCATGAGATTACCATAACGCGTGGGGCTAAAAGGAACAGTGGAAGAAACTGTCCGGGAGGGAAAACAGAGCCAAACAGCTCTTTTATGAAATCCAGCGGGGGAGAAAGAATGGTCAAATCTATAGATTTTTTCTCGCCAGGCTTTAACTCGACATCGATATCGGAGTAGGTTAGCGGTAAACGGAACGGCCCGAGAGGGGAATCTGGAGAGTATGATACGACGCTCACGGATGGCCTTGCCCGAACTGTCAACGTTCTTGACGGGTTCTTAAGAGTGAGGGTCCCTTTTGCCGCTTCGCCGAAATGTATGAGCTTCGGAACTTGCAATCCTACAATTTCCAGAGTAGGCCTTTCTCCTATCCCTGAAGCCCAAAGAGCAGCCGTTTCATAAGCGAGTATACCTTGTAGCGCCTCAGTAAGCGCAAAATCAGGAGCTGTTCCCCATGTACTCAGCAGTGTAAGGCCTTGCCCTATAGTCGCCCCCAATTTCGCTCCTTCGAAGCCCTCGGTTACTACGCCTGCTGCTACCACCACCGGCGCGGCAGCTGTGCCGCCTGACACTACAACAACTGCGCCAAGAACTATATAAGACCCTATCTGTGCTAAAGAAAAGGCGGTCTTCGCTTGACTCAATGTATCATAGAACTGCAGTAAAGGCGTAACTTTTGTATCATATATCGTTTGCATAGACAGCTGACTTTCCTCAAGGATGTCATTGGCTACGTCTACGCCAGTAGTAGCACTGCAATTAGGTTGCATTAAGAAAGCCCCGAGAGCGTCTTCCATCAAATTGCTTAACTCACTGCGATGGATAAAAGGATCGTAAACTCCTTTAAGGACATCCCCAACGGACTGTTCCCCCCTATCAAGCACCATGCCGATAGCAACTGATGCTTCTTGTTCCTGTGCTTCAGAGATAAGAGCGCTCGCAAATAGGTCTGCATAATCATCTAAGTTTATTACCTTTATCTCTTGCAGGTCGAGGGAATCCTTAACACCTTTGTAGTAGGCCCCTATAGATTGATCGTCGCTCCATTCGAAGTGCGTGTGTAGGAATTCATTTAGCTTACTAAAATGCTTAAATACTTCATCTTTAAGAATATCTGCGCCGAAACCAATAGTCTTCCTTGAAGTTTCGCGTCCAGCTGTGTCCAATATCTCATTAAACTTGTCTATAACGTCTCGGGCTTTGTCCTTGAGATTATCCGGTAGGCCTGAGCACTGAACTAACGGTTCCTGTAAGGACTGGCCTTCTCCAGGATAGAAATACCAATCGTTTCCGAGCTTACAGGAAAAGAAATATTGGTGGTCCCCAACTGAAAGATTAACCGGGCCATACCGGTAGTGAAGTCCTATTGCATCTTCGTATCGAAACTGCATTGGATAGTCTTTCCCATCGATATTCACCCTTACCAACGATGGTTTGGAGCTATAGCCACCACAGATGATCGCTGTGTAGTAGAAGTGCGTTTCGGTAGTTCCTTCTTTGGGATAAACGCCTGTACCAAGGCAATACTGTACCGCGGGTATATTGATCGAGAACTTCCAGCTCGCTGGTGATCCATCAATCGCAGGAGGTTTATTTGTGTCCCTAGCTCGCACCTCGAACTTGTAACTCCCCGTGGTCAAGCCTGCATAGGTGCATGTCCTACCCTTGCTCCAAGGTGACCAATCGTCATACTTCGTGCCTGGCCTGATAAGACGGTAGGAGTACGTCAAGTCTGCAACCGGGGTTGTGTCGTCGCTTCCGGCCCAAGTAAATTCCGCTGTTCCCTTAGCGCTTCTCACATAAGCACTTGTGATACTTGTATCAGGAGGTGCATTGGTAGAAGGAACTATTGCGAAATAATCGTCGCTTGTATCCGAGATCTGCGGATATGTCGTCGAGGTGACTTTCACGAGGCAGTGCATTGAGGTATCATCCGGAATCGTCCAGAAGTACAGGCCATCATTACCTGTCGAGTCAACGATGCTTGTCCAGGTCATTCCTCCATCGCTGGAGTATTCTATCTTGACTGTGTTACCGATGTTTTCGCCCGTCCAGCCGATGTTATGTCGAGATTTCACCTCCCAGAATTCTCCACCGTTTGGGAAACTGACCTTGATGCTACGCGTATAAATAGTGAAGTTGGTATCACTTACATCAGAAATCTCCGGGTGGGCGACTGAAGTAATTCGCACACGACATTGCTCAGATGGGTCGTTGGGTATGGTCCAAGAATAGGAACCATCATTTGCGGTTGAATTGACGATCAGATTCCAAGAGTTTCCTCCGTCAGTAGAGTACTCCAGCTTAACGTAGTCGCCAGCATCACTGCTGGTCCAAGTAATGAGCTGATTTTCACCAACCTTCCAGTGCTGGCCACCGTTAGGAACGGTGAGTGCAATGTTTCGGGTCTTCCAGATGGTGAAATTCGCGTTACTAGTATCGAACACATCTCCATACATCTTGGAAGTAATCCTAACCAAGCACTGTCCTGAGGGATCGTCTGGTACTGTCCAAGAATAAGATCCGTCGTTGAGGGTTGAGTCTATGATCGAATGCCAGGTACTGCCGCTATCGCTAGAATACTCCAATATTACGTTATCTCCGGCATTACTGCTTGTCCATGTAATATCGTGCTCAGAACCTACTTGCCAAGACTCACCGCCGTCAGGTGTCGTAACCGTAATCGTTCTGTTCGGCTCACTCCAGCAAAGAGGCTCTACACCTATGTTCGCATCGACGGCAGTTGCATATGTATTTGCAGGCGTAGTTACGCTAACCTGTGGCGAAGTGTTTGTGGACATCGCTGTTGCTGTGCAAGGTTGGGCAGTGGCGCTAGTTGCTTCTACCAGTGTACAATCTGGTGGCAATCCACCATCGCTGCTCAGGTTCAGTATTAGTAGTTCTTCTTGCCCAAACCCAAAAATCTCCGTACTTCCCGATACAACGTAGCCATCTGCTGTTCGCTGAATGCAGTTGCTCTCGTCGTAATCGTTGCTTCCATACGCATTCTGCCATTCAATATTCCCGTTAGCATCGAGCTTAAGAACCCACGCGTCGTTTGAGCCATTGCGAAATGAACGGGTGCTTCCAGCAACGATGTAGCTTCCATCTGAATTCTGCAGAACGGACAAGAAAGAGTCCCAACCAGATCCTCCGTAAGTCTTTTGCCATTCAACGGTTCCGTTGGCATCAAGTTTTAAGAGCCATCCATCCCAACTTCCTGCCCCAAACGAAAGCGTAGAACCAGCGATTATAAACCCACCATCTAAGGTTTGGTCTACCGAGTTGGCGGTATCTGACTGAGAACCACCATAAACTTCCTGCCACTGCACGTTGCCACTCGCATCGAGCTTTAGAACCCAGGCGTCCGTGTGTCGATCGCCGGAGAGAGGTGTATAATATCCAGCAATAGCGTAGCCACCATCTTGGGTTTGCTGGATGGAATGTCCCTTATCAGTGAGGTTTTCTCCGTACGTCTTTTGCCATTCTACTCCTCCAGTACTATCAAGCTTAACCACCCATACGTCATAATCTCCTGCACCGAAGGAATCCGTGCCTCCTACAGCAATATAACCTCCATCGGTTGTCTGCTTAATATCCCAAAAGTAATCAGAGCCAACACCGCCGTACCTCTTCTGCCACTCAATGTTGCCGTCGCTACTAAGTTTCACTATCCAGGCATCTTTTTTGACACCGTCCGGACTGGGGATGAAGGATTCAGTAGATCCAGCTGCTATGTAGCCTCCATCGGATGTTTGTTGAATGCATTCAACAAAATCGAAATAGGCACCGTTGCATGTCCTTTGCCATTCTATCTCTCCGCTGCTATCTAACTTCAAAAACGCTACATTTGCGTGATCGGCTGCGTCTGCACCGCTGAATGGATAAATCCCTGCTGCTACAATGTATCCCCCATTCTCAGTAGGTTGAACGTAGTTAGCATACCCACCGTAAGGAGGCACGTAAACAGATGCCCATTGTCCAGAAGCAGGAAACGGCAGGAGTAAACCAATCCCTAGGGTTAAGAACACTAGCCACCATACTTTTGTCCTAAGGATAAAATAGCACACCCTGCTGTTACATTCATTATTGCAAAGGAGTTCATCGGCCAATCTTCCAATCGCCATCGTTTTCATGCTTGTAGTATCACCAACCCACTGGCACTGCGTACAGGCTATTGCGCAAGTACCCGACAAAGATTGTTTTGCAGAGCTGGATGGTATTGTTGTTGCCTTGAGTTATAGGGTAAACCATAGAAGCAACGAGCCCTGGTGCAATATGAGCCGTGTACGTCACCGACGCTTCCTGCCCGTGCTCGGTCGTGATCGTCAAACAGACAGTATAGTCGCCCGGCGCGGTGAAGACATGCTGAGCCTTGGTTCCACTTGCCGATCCACCATCGCCGAACGTCCACGCGTATTGGGTAATCTTATCTTTTTCGCTGAAACAGGCCGATGCGTCGAATTTCACCGGTTGATACGGGTAAGGGGAACCGGGGGTGAACGTAAATGTCGCCTGGGGTGTTCCCCAAATGAGGCGGACACAACCAGGGATTAAGAGGATAGAAAGGAGAAAAATGATCGAAATCGTCACTAATAGCGCAGCCTGCACGGAGTGTAGGTTGTTCGCGCCTTTTGCTTGCGAGAGCATTCGCTTGCCGGTACACCTAACCACCATGAATAAATCATCCTAGCACGAAATTTTCTGAAAAACAAGAGCTGATCTCCTCATCAAAATCGTAAATTGTTGTAGACAAGCTACTACAT
>JALTFO010000305.1 GCA_027007005.1 Candidatus Bipolaricaulota bacterium
AACCAAATCCACGGGGATTCTAGGTTTGATTGATCCTTGGCCGATCGATAAACTGGCCTCATACTATGGATGAGAACAGAGGAAAACAGCAAATGGAAGTCGTCTTGCTTCAGCTTGGCTCGGATGCATTGGCTGCTGATGAAAGGTTGAGACGGGTGGAGAGACTCCTTTCTCACGGCGCTCAACATGCTGATCTGATAGTGCTTCCCGAGTTGTGGCGGCATGGCGCTCCCGATTTCTCGCGTAGCAAGGAGAGGGCGGAGTCACTCTCTGGAGAGACAGCGGTCTTCTTGAGCGAGCTGGCGCGTGAGCTATCTGCATACATCGTGGGAGGGAGCTTCATCGAACGTGAGGGGGATCGCTATTACAACACATCTCTGCTCTTCGATAGGCGCGGCGAACTGATTGGCAGATATCGTAAGTCGCATTTGCTCTCTTACCACTCGCAGGAGCGGAGCGTGCTCTGCGCTGGAGAAGAACAGCCCACTTTCGCTACGCCCCTAGCCCGGTTGGGAATCGCTATCTGCTACGATCTGCGCTTTCCAGAGATATTCTCATCCATGGCCGCTGCTGGGGCGGAGGTGTTCGTTGTCCCAGCCGCCTGGCCGATCACGCGCATGGAGGCCTGGCAGGCCCTGTGTCACGCCCGTGCGGTTGAGAATCAGGCATACGTCCTCGCTTGTGGAGGGACAGGGGAAGGTTTATTGGGAAGGAGCATGGTCGTCGACCCCACAGGGGTGACGGTCGCTTCGCTCGGTGGAGAAGAGGGGGTGCTGCGCGCTAGCCTGGACCTGGCTCGCCTCCGCAGGTACAGAGAAGAATTCACCGCATGGCGCGAGCATTAGGGAGTGATCCTGGTTCTTTGACTTGAAACTCATGATCCCGTCGCCTTGAAATGCTTTCCCTTTTCTCAGCCATCGTCAGAATCATGCCTCCCATGATGTGACCCGCGCGCGCGTGACACCAGGGCCATCTCATGCTCACCTGCCATAAGATTCTCCTCCTCCCTTCATGCTCATCTTGCGTGAGACAGCCCTATGACTTGACAGAAAGGTTTTTTGGGTGTAAAATTTCATTAGAGGGGTTAATATGCCCGGGCCTAACCACAGAGCTAGGAGGACCGGGCAGAGAAGAAGGTTCACCAGCAGAGTTTGACTCCTTTGAGGTAGCAACCGCCGCAGCATAACTTCCTTCCCCGCCTGAGTCCGCCGGGCAGAGTGCAATGAAAGGCAAGCGTTTGTGCAGCTCTAGTTCGGGACAGGCAAATCCACTTCCGTTTTGCGAACATGCCTCTATCCCACTCTCCATTCACCTTGTTCTCATCAGTTGCGTTCCATCTTCGGGTCGACGTGTGGCCCAAGCAAGAGGAGGTGATAGATGAGGAAGCTTTTGTCCGAAAGCAAGAGGTCAAATTGAGAGGAGGTAGATATGAGAGGGAGAAGCTGGAAATATGTATGGGTCATCATGGCGCTCATGGCGGTCAGCTTGGCGGTGGGGGGCCAACAGGAACCTGTGCAGATTCAACCTGCTAGAGTAGGGAATCTGGAATTCCCAAACGTAGACGGCATGGTAGCACTAGCCGGGAACATATACGTTGCAGGACACGATGGAGATGAAGCTTATATAGTAGAGTATAACACGAACCTATATCTGCAAGGATCAGGTATTTCTTGGGAAGGCGAGCCGGTGGGAATAGTTTCAGATTCAGCCTCCGGCTCCATTTACGCCCTAGATTATTCAGTTGTGCGGAAGCTTACTCCCAACCTTTCCCTGGTCACAAAGACTGATGCCGGGCTCAATACGGCGGCATTCGAAAAGGCAATGAAGCAGTATGGCTTCATGCGGTCTGGCTTCAAACCCTATGATTTCACGGCGTCTCCACAAGGTATAGATGTTGATAGCAAAGGAGATATCTACACCCTCTACTTCGTGAGAGGCGAGTTCTTTGCCGAGCCAGGGCAGACTAAACCTTTCGAGGTAATCTGGCTTCAGAAATACACCGGCAGCCTAGGATTCGTGACAGGTGAGGGCTGGATCCTAGAGAGAAGCGCCATACCTGAGTGGATTCCCAGCCTTGATATGGCAGTAGACAAAACTTCTGGTGATGTCTACGTCGTCGGGGCGATAGAGGACGGCGAGAAAATCAGGTGCATCCTCCTGAAGTTCACGAGCAACTTGACCTTCGCCTGGAAGGTGAACCTCTTTGGTACCCCTTCTTCGTCCGTCAAACTGACGCTTCCCAAAGTGGCAGCGGATAGCAACCGTGTCTATGCTGTGGCATTCGGCAAGCTCCCCGGCGGCAGAGGAACCGACATCATAGTTGAAGTCCGCGGTAACAATAGGGAACTGATCGGCGGCAGTAGCTGGGGTTGGCTATCCAACGCTGCCGATATGTCCTACGACATCACTATCGATACAACAAGCTCAACCAAAGACGTCTACGTTGCAGGAACGCGGTTCTTCTCAGGCGCACTGCTGATAAAGTTCGATAATCTCGGAAACGTGACCTGGAGTGGAATATGGCCCGGGTCGCGGAGTGTTGCACGAGCCGTCGTCTCAGATTCTAGATCCGTCTACATGGCAGGGGAGACGTCCAACAATGGTTTTGTCATCAAGGTAGGAAGACCCTAACAGAGAGAGGAGAGGTCCTGGGAACAGCAAATTGAGCGCGCAATGGAGAGGGGTCCTTGGGGGCGTCGAGCGGATCCTACAGGGGCCTCGGGAAAGTGTGATCAAGAATCTTGTGTGGGGCGACGCGAAGGATGAGGGGAGAACCGGGTGGCGCAGATGCGCCCACATTGCATGAAGGGAGGTGAGACATAGAGCAATCCACATTGTAGCAGTATTAACTCAAATTAAGGAGGTGTCGTGATGCGTGGGCGTGTGGTCAAAGCGCTGGTGCTAGTTTCTGGCTTACTTCTATTTGCCTTGGGGGGACAGTATGCGAGGGCGACCGATGAGTCGTTCAGTGACCTGTTGCAGTCGTTCAAGGACAGCCTGGGAACAATAGGTGAGGTTCTCGATCGGGTGGACAAAGGATACGTATCAGATTCCGACGCTGCAAACCAGATCCTCGGTACACTCAATGATGCTAACCAGATATACAGAAATCTAACGCTTAATCTCTCAAAGACGCGGTTCGAAGCGAGCACTGTAGATGAATATGACGATTCCTTGGTCGACTTCCATGCCGCCACACTCGCCTTGAACGGGGTTTACGTGGCGTTCCTCGCCTCAAAGGAGTCTAAACACAGTCAACTTCCACTCGCGCGGAAGTTCATCACCATGGCAGGCGAAGAGTGGGAAAAGCATCTCATAGGTCCCAGCTATGATGGCACCCAATTGATCCTAAGCGTTCCTACTTTATCCGAGAACCCAGACTACGGATGGAGTACAGTCAAGGAGCACTCACTAGGAATTCTTAGATCCTTCACAGAAGATATCGAGAATGGGTGTGTTTTATACTGGCTTGAAGGAAGTCCACCATTTCAAATCCAGTATCTGTCCGGATTGCTACTGGCGCTAGCTCTTTCCTCAGAAACGGATGAGCAAGCTGAGTACGTTCATGGCTGGGCATGTATCCTAGGGGCTTTCTATGGGATGCGTTTTGGGTGCCGGGAATACAAACCTTCCGTCGCGTTTCTCATGCGCGAAGGGATGGAGCTATGGGCAAGATAGATTGTGTAGTGACCAATTGCTCTGCGACGAACAGCGGCTCATTCCGATGGTGTGTTGCAATTAGATCTGGGCCCACGATGTGTGGCCGTGAATGTTGCTGGGGCTGCCTGCCCACGAGCCTGTCGGTGGTTTCCTTAAGGCGGTCCAGATCTTCAGTTTTGGAACGAATGGCAGAGTGCAAGGCGGGTGATTCAAATGAAAGCCGCGCCTAGGATGAAAAGACAAGAGAAGCGAGGTGAGAAATTATGAAATTGAGGAACTTGCGGTTTCTAGGCTTAGTCCTGCTGATCGTGGGGTTGGGGTTCGTCGGTGTTGTCAGCCCACGGCTGGCATCGGCCAGCCCGGATTGCACGGTGACCATCGGCCCTGGAAGCTCGATCCAGGCGGCGATCGACGCCGCCTCCCCGGGCGACGTGATCTGCCTTAAGGCCGGGACGTGGGAGGAGAACATCGAGATCACAAAGGACTTAACCCTGCAAGGCGCCGGGATGTGGAAGACCAAGATCAAGGGGACCGCTAACCCGGGCTATCCAGCGATTCGCGTCAAGAGCGACTCGGAGATCGAGGTCACCATCAGCGGCCTTCAGGTCTCCGACACCAAGGTGCACTCTTCAGACAGCATGTGCGCGGCAAAAGCCGAGGGGAGCTGTCCTAACGGTATTGAGGTCCAAGGGAACGCTAAACTCACGCTCAGCGGCTGCAAGATCGTGGGGCTCTATGGCATTGAGATAAGGGACAAGGCGCAGGCTAAGATTAGTGATAGCATCATCGAAGATTGTCGATGGTATGGAGTCAAGGTGATGGGCTCAGCCCAGGCCAAGATCATCCACAACAGGATTGAGAGAAACGCTCTTGGAGGTATCTCGCTGCGCGACTCATCTCAGGCGAACATCTACGGCCTCAATGAGATCTCTCTCAATGGGGTGGAGGGCATCAAGATCGCAGACTCAGCCC
>JALTFO010000306.1 GCA_027007005.1 Candidatus Bipolaricaulota bacterium
CCCCAGAGGAGTGTGTCGACCTATTGTGTGCGTGTGCGGAGCGTCAGACATTAGCTCCCGGGGTCATCGTCGGCACTGATCTTGGGTTTTGGGCAACGATGCTTGGTTTTGCCGGTGCATTGGTGGCCAGGCAGCGCTATCTACCAAGCTTGGGCGGGGATGGAAAGAGCTATAGAGCATTCTGGGAGCCGATCTTTACCGGTGATGACGCGGCACGCCTTGCCAAATTGGCAACTACAATGCCCCCGCTCGGGCGTGCGCTCTCCCTGGTCGAGAAAACTTCCCCTCCTTCCATGCCTCAGGTATCGCTGCTCAAAGGGTTCATCACCAGGATGGTCGATTACCTGGTTCGCTCATCAATCACTACGGGCGCGTTGTCTCAACAAACCGGCGACGAACACACGTTTGCCAGCGTTCACGATGCCTGGTTGTACGCGCTGCAAGCTCCCGATGCCAGGGTAGTAGGTGATGTGGCGGAACTGGCAAGGCTTGCCACGCAAGTCCGCGCCTGGCACAAGCCGATCGCGATCACAGCGGCATCTCCCCTGCGCCTTTCCTTCCGCTTGGAGGAACCGAATGAGACAAGAGAGGCGGGCAAGAAGCACGCTAACCTCTTAGAGGGTGAGTGGTATGTGCGCTACCTTCTTCAGGCACATGATGATCCCAGTTTGCTCATCCCCTTTACGGATGTGTGGAACGCAAAGGGAGGCAAGGTAGCAGCATTTAAGCGCTACCGGGTGGATGTAACTGAGCACATGCTCTCTTCGTTGGGGCAGGCAGCGCGTCTCTGCCCCGATATTGAGGCTAGCCTGGACAACGCTCGACCATCCGGTTACTCACTCGGTACAAGTGCGGCCCACCGGTTCCTCACCGAGACGGCGAGCGTGCTAGAGCAAAACGATTTTGGCGTGCTGCTCCCCGCCTGGTGGACGGGCAAGGGAACAAAGACTCGCCTCGCGGTGCGGGCCAGCGTCAAGAGCCCACCCATGCGCGCCGGAAGCAGTCTGTCCTTGGAAAGTGTAGTCCAGTTCGATTGGGAGATCGCGCTCGGCAGCAGAAAGCTGACCCAGCGCGAACTTGAGACGTTGGCCAGGTTAAAGGCACCATTGGTTCGCCTGCGTGGCCAATGGGTGGAGATGAACGCCAGAGAGATCCAGGCAGCGATTGAGTTCTGGAAAGCCAAGACCGCTATCAAGACAACGGTTCGCGATATCGTGCAGATGGTCCTTGGGGCGAAAGACGCCCCAGGAGGGTTCGATTTCGGCGGAGTTAAGGCCACTGGATGGGTGGGGAAGCTCCTCAAGCAACTGGACGGAGAAGCCAAGTTCACTGAACTCAAACCGCCACAAGCGTTCTCGGGAACGCTACGCCCGTACCAGCTACGCGGGTATTCGTGGCTCTATTTCCTGCGCCAATGGGGCTTGGGAGCCTGCCTCGCTGACGATATGGGCCTGGGCAAGACGATACAGACCTTAGCACTGATCGAGCGTGACTGGGAGGCCGGTATCAAGCGGCCGGTCCTCCTCGTCTGTCCAACCTCGGTAGTGAATAACTGGCAGAAGGAGGCAGCGCGGTTTACACCGAAGCTTCCGGTGCTTGTTCATCACGGTGCCGACCGGATGAGAGGAGAGGCATTCTCCAACAAGGCAGGCAAACAGGCGATGGTGATCTCCAGTTATGGATTGCTACAGCGCGATGTCGAGTCTCTGCGCAAGGTAGCCTGGGCAGGGGTGATCCTCGACGAAGCGCAGAACATCAAGAACCCGGAGACAAAACGGGCGCGCGCCGCGCGAGCGATACCGTCGGATTACCGCATCGCCCTTACTGGAACGCCGGTGGAGAACAACGTCGGCGATCTCTGGTCGATCATGGAGTTCCTGAACACAGGCTTTCTGGGGACGCAAGCGGCGTTCAAGCGCAACTTCTTTGTTCCCATTCAGGTGCAACGTGATCCCGGTGTCGCCGAGCGGTTGAAGCGAGCCACGGGACCGTTCATCCTCCGCAGACTGAAGACGGATCGATCGATCATCTCCGATCTGCCCGAGAAGATGGAGATGAAGGTCTACTGTACACTGACGAAGGAACAGGCATCCTTGTACGCTGCTGTGCTGAAGGACGTAGAACAGTTGCTCGACTCTGCCGAAGGGATTGAACGCAAGGGCCTGATCCTCGCCACTCTGTCCAAGCTGAAGCAGGTCTGCAATCACCCGGCACAGTTCTTGGGCGACAACTCGCGCCTTCCACAACGCTCGGGCAAGCTTGAGCGCCTGACCGAGATGCTGGAAGAGGTTATCGCGGTCAAGGATCGCGCTCTTGTCTTTACCCAGTTTGCAGAGATGGGAAAGCTGTTGAAACACTATCTTCAGGAGACCTTTGGCTGCGAGATCCCGTTCCTCTACGGTGGCGTCGCAAAGGCAAGACGTGACCAGATGATTGATCGCTTCCAGGCCAAGGATGGCCCGCCCGTCTTCATTCTCTCCCTGAAGGCGGGCGGTACGGGGCTGAACCTCACCGGTGCCAATCACGTCTTCCACTTCGACCGGTGGTGGAACCCCGCGGTGGAAAACCAAGCGACCGATCGTGTTTTTCGCATCGGCCAGACGAAGAACGTACAGGTGCACAAATTCATTTGTGCTGGCACGCTGGAGGAGAAAATCGATGAGATGATCGAGCGCAAGAAGGAGATCGCCGACACCGTGGTTGGAACCGGCGAAGGCTGGCTTACCGAGCTCTCTAGCAGCGAGATCAAGGAGGTCCTTGCCCTGCGCAAGGAGGCGGTGGCAGAATAGGATGGAGAAGAAGAGCGATTGCAGCAAGCACAAGCGGGCCGAGGCAAAGCAGTGGGATATCAAGATTGAGTCACCTGCGCCACTCATGATCAACACCGTATTTGCGCGCCAAAGAACTGCGAAGGTGAGTCTCAATGTCGCGCTGGCGTGACTACGATTACTTTCCGCCATCTTCACCGCGAGCGGTCAAGGGAGGGATCAAGGCACACTCTAAGCGCGGCGCGTTTACCAAGAATTGGTGGGCGAAGCGATGGATCGCCGTTCTGGAAGGGTTCAATATGGGGGCGCGACTCACGCGCGGACGTGCCTACGCGCGCAAAGGCCAGGTGGTCTCTATCAATATAGGCAAAGGAACCGTGACTGCTGAGGTCCAGGGTTCCCGCGCCAAGCCTTACCATGTATCGATTAAGGTAAAGACCCTGTCCCAGGCAAAGTGGAAGAAACTAGCAGAAATCCTTTCTGGGCGCGCTAGTTTCGCCGCCAAGCTCCTCGCTGGCGAGATGCCAACCGACATCGATAACGCGTTCTCCGAAGCCGGCCTGTCACTCTTCCCCGAGAAAAAGAGTGATCTTACGACCGACTGCTCCTGCCCTGATCGGGCCAACCCTTGTAAACACATCGCAGCCGTCTACTACCTGCTGGGCGAGGAATTCGATCGCGACCCGTTTCTGATCTTTGAATTGCGGGGGATCGAACGGGAAAAACTCGTGGAACTGATCGCTGGCAAGAATGATGCATCCGCAGAGATCGAAGGGGCAGATGAGATCGTGCCAGAGCCTTTACCAACGGATCCGGAGTCATTCTGGAGTACTCGTGAGAAGAGGGAGACACCATTGGGAGAGGTGTCGATCCCCCAGGTTGACGCAGCCCTGCCCAAACGCCTGGGAAAGTTTCCCTTCTGGCGCAGCGACACCGACCTCACCAAGATCTTGGAAGGCATCTACCGTGCCGCCTCGCCGATCGGACTAAGGATCGTTCTTGGCGAATACAACCACGAAGAGGGCAAGTAGTGCCGCCTACACGCTGTTTCTACCCGGTAGATGAACTGCCTTATTCGTAGACGATCTTCTGCTCGCTGTGAGTCTCTGCCGATTTGAGTATGGCATCGCAGATAACAGCTGCCTTGTATCCGTCCTCAAACGTTGCTCCGTAGGGTTCCACGCTCGTGTTGTTTGCGATCGCTTCCAAGAAGTGATTGATCTCGTGGATGTGGGCGTGTTCCCAGCCGAGGATGTGCCCGTGTGGCCACCAAACGCTGTAGAAAGGGTGATCGCTCTCCGTCACCAATACCTCGCGGAATCCATGCAACTGTGGATTTGTCTCCTTGCGGAAGTAAACCTGCAGCGAGTTTAGCTTCTCCAAATCGAAGGCGAGCGATCCCTTGGAGCCATTGATCTCGAAGGTCATATGATTCTTCCTCCCCGCGCAGAAGCGCGACGCTTCGAGGGTTCCTACCGCCCCGTTGCGAAAGCGGACCACGGCCTCGAAGGCGTCGTCAACATCGACTTTTACCGTTCCCTTCCCGTTGGGCAATGGGCGCTCCGAGATGAACGTTCTTGTTGTGCCGGTGACCGTCTCCGGCTCGTCGACCAAGAAGCGAGCAAGATCGATGATGTGCGCTCCAAGGTCGCCCAGCGCTCCGCTACCGGAGGTCTGTTTGTTCAGCCGCCACGTTTGCGGAAAGTCAGCGTCCATGACCCACTCTTGCTGGTAGCTGGCGCGAAAGTGATAGATCTCCCCCAGCTCTCCTGCATCGAGCATCTCCTTTGCCAGGCGTATCGCCGGAACGAAGCGGTAATTGAATCCGCACATGTGCTTGACTTTGGCAGCCCGAACGGCGTTCCACATGCGCTTTGCTTCCTGCGCGTTGCGCGCCAGAGGTTTTTCACAGATGACATGCTTGCCCGCCTTGGCGGCTGCGATGCACGGTTCGGCGTGTAGATTGTTCGGCCCGACATCATCGAACACGTCGACCTCCGGATCGGCTACAAGCTCCCTCCAATCGGTTGTGTAATGATCGTACCCATAGCGCATTGCCGCCTCTCGTACTCCCTCCTCGCGAAAACCACATATGCTCACAAGCTTGGGAAGCACCGTGGGAGGCCAATAGATGTAGGGGATCTTCTTTAGCGCGTTCGTGTGTGCCTTTCCCATGAACGCGTAACCGAGGAGGCCAACTCCGAGTTCCTTGGCGTTGCTCTTATCCGCACCGGTTACCTTCCCTTGACTGACGAAACCTACTTCTTTATCCATGTGTGTCTGACCTCCTTTATGTCCTTGCTATATCAACAGAGAGAATTTTCGGCCCTTCATCGTATTCTCTATCGCTACATCTTACAGGTGATGGGCATGCTGTTGTCAAGGAGGATTTCCCCTTGGCGGGGTGCGACTCAAAGGATTCGCAGGCCTTCAATACAGTACTGCTCACCCGAACTGCCGCCTCGCCCTCTATTCCCCTCAGATATGTTAAAATATTGTTAGAGGACCTTTTTGAGCCGGCATTCATCTGGTAAGGGAGAATCAAAACATCAAGAAGAGCAGGCGCCAACGCCCTTTGTCCCCTCCTTGTCTGTGCAGAGCCGAACAGCTAGACTGTAACCATGAATATGGGTTGGATTCTCACCTCCTCGGGAGCGATTCTGTTCTCGGTCACGGCGATGACTCTGATGGTGTCGTGGTTCGTGTGGAATCGCCGAAGATTCACTGGAGGGAACGTTCTGTTCTTCCTCTTGCTAGCTATAGCAGGATATGCTCTTGTTGCCGGCCTTGAGGCGTCGTTTAGCGCGCTTGGATGGAAAGTCCTGTGGTCAACGCTCGAATACGTTTGCTCGGGGCCTGTTGCCACTTTGTTCTTGATATTTGCTTCCAGGTATTCTGGTTACGACCAATGGATGCACGGGTGGTTGCGAGTCGCTGTGTGGAGTGTTCCTAGTGCAGCCTTCATCCTTGTCGCCACCAACGCGCTCCATCATTGGGTGTGGCGCGGTTTTCTTCCCGGCCCCGCAGGAAGTAACGCTGTGATCTACATTCACGGGCCTGGGTTCTACGCCATCGCTGCTGCCCTCTATGCCTACGTTTTGATTGGTTGTGGATTGCTGCTGCGCTCCGCAGTTCGACCAGGAGTGATACGCCAAAGGCAGTCGGCGATGTTGCTGCTTGGCACGCTGTTTCCCATAGCAGGAGGGATCCTCTACATCTTTGGGATCAATCCAATAGAAGGGCTTGATCTCATCCCGATATCCTTCTTCTTTACAGGCATCGTCCTCTCCATTGGCGTGGGACCGTTGCATGTCTTTGATTTGATTCCCGTTGCTCGTGACACACTTGTCGAACAAATGCCTGATGCAGTACTCGTTCTTGATACCAGGTGGCGGCTTATCGATTTGAACCCGGCAGCGCGTGAGCTGCTCAATCTCGACAGTTCCGCGATTGGGCGCACTATCGAAGGCGTACCGGGCATATGGGATCAGATTCAAAGCTATTGCGACGGCGGAAATGGAGGACGAACGGAGTTCCCTCTTGTGGAGAGCCCGTTGTGCTACGTGGACGTGCGTGTATCTCCACTCAGTGGACCCGATCAACTTGTTGTAGGATATCTGATCATGATTACAGACATCACCAAGCGGCATGTTGCTGAGGCAGAGCTCAAGAAAGCAAACGAGAGGCTTGAAGCCCAGATCAAGAAGATCGAGGCTTTACAGGTGGAGCTACGAAGGCAGGCGACTAGCGATATGCTGACCGGACTATTCAATCGCCGGCGGCTCGATGAGGCGCTGCCGCGCGAACTGAAGAGAGCTCAACACAATGGGAGCATTGTGTCGCTGATCCTATTCGACATTGACCACTTCAAACAGGTTAACGATCGCTACGGTCACGAGGTAGGCGATCGTCTTCTACAATTCCTCGCGCACCTGCTTCAAGAGCGAACGCGCCCAAGGGATATGGCATGTCGCTACGGAGGAGACGAATTCCTCCTTGTACTCCCTGAAACACCTCTTGAAGCCGCAGCAACCCGTGCCGAGGAGATTCGCGTTGCGTTCAGCTCCCTATGGCCAAGCATAGCTCCGCGCGAAGGCCAGTGGGAGGTCGCATCGCTCTCTGTAGGAGTTGCAGCTTGCCCTGATCACGCGCTCACCGAAGACGCGCTCATCCGTGGCGTTGACCAAGCGATGTACGCAGCCAAGGAAGCAGGACGCAATCGTGTGTGTATCGCTGATGCGAAAGAGGGCTAACGTGCAGATCGATTGTCCGCGAGAGCATCGCTAGGATGCGAGATGCCAGCTTTGTTCGTTATTACGGCTCTCTTTCACTTGTAAGGGAGCGTCTCCTGCTTTACCTGTTTGGATAGCGATTCGAACTCCGGATCCTTGTGCACAAGGATAGCTCCTTCGCGTACCGCGAACGCGGCAATAAGAGCGTCGGCAAGTGAAAGACGATGCCGCGCATTAAACTGTCCAGCAGTCAGTAATGTCGGCTCGTCCAGGTCGTACAGGAACCTCGCGGGAAGCTGCTTCAGGAGAGCATACCGCTTCTCAGCAATTGTTTCAGTGTTCTCCTGCAGGCTGACATAGTAGGTCTCCAATAGCGTCAGAAACGGGATAACCGCTTGACCTGCGCGGACCCTCTGGAGGGCCGCAACTGGATCATCCGGCAAGGAGATCACCTTTCACAACCAGAGTTCGCTCATCCTTCTGCAAGTCATCAAGCGTTGCAGTGTCCTCCAAGAAGCGGACAGCCTTCTTAGCATATTCAAGGATATCCTCCAAGTAGTCCTCGAAAACGCGATCGGCACTCATACTGGCACAACCTCAGAGAGGACACGCTCACCAATGCGCGGCTTCAGCGCACTTCTCATGACCAGATCAACTCTAACTCCCAGGAGATCACTAAGGTAATTCTCCATTTTGATGAACCGGAAGAATGTGGGAGCGGATGCAAATTCCACCAGGATATCCAAGTCGCTTCTTTCCCCCTGTTCCCCACGCACAACAGAGCCAAAGACACCCAAGGACTTGACACCATAGCGCTGGGAGATCTCGGGCAAATGTGCCCGCAGAGCCTCCAAAGCATCTTCCAGTGTGAGAGTCAATCTGTCGGAGTCTGTTTCTAGCATGCTGCCCATTCACCTTCCTAGCCGCTCTATTCTACAGCTTGTATCCGATCGTGCGCAGGAAGTTCTTGCGATCCGTCACGTCTTTCTCGTTCTCGATTCCTTTCGGTGAGTAGCCATCGATGACGCCGAGGATCCCTCGGCCCTGCTCGCTCTCTGCGACGATGACTTGGGTGGGGTTAGCAGTGGCACAGATGATGTGGCAGACCTCGGGTACATCCTTAATTCGGTTCAACACGTTCACCGGGAACGCGCCGTTGAGGAAGATGATGAATATGTGCCCAGCGCCGATCGCCTGCGCGTTTTGCACCGCAAGATCGATTAGAGCATCGTCCGTCCCTGACTTGCGAATGAGGCACGGGCCGGAGGCCTCGTTGAATGCCAACCCAAATTTGATTCCGGGTACCGCGGTTACTAGCGCTTCGTGCAGGTCTTCAACAGACTTGATGAAGTGGGTCTGCCCGAGGATAAAGTTGAGCCCTTTCGGGTTATCGATATCGACAACTTTCAGTTCCATCACAACCTCCCAAAGGAATTGAGTAATTCAACGATTTAGAATTCCAGACCATTCAATCACTTAGTTCCCCGATGACTCAATTTTCTTCCTGATCTCCTGCTCGCTAAGGCCTACTTCGGTCTCTTCGCCTGAATCCATGTCCTTCAGCTTGCCCACCTTCGAGGCAGCCTCGTCATCCCCCAGAACGAGCAGGTAGCGGGCGGAGAGTTTGTTTGCCTGCGTCATCTGTTTTCTAAATGATCTCCCGCGGTAATCGAGATCGACCGCCAATCCCTGGCGGCGAAGATCGTTTGCTAGATTCAGGGCGAGTGCCCTTCCAGCATCACCCAGGGTGGCGAGGAAGAGGTCGATGCGGCGCTCTATTCCTCTTTCTTCGCGTTCCTTGAGGACAAGGACCAGCCGCTCCATCCCGCCGGCGAAGCCGACGCCGGGGGTGTCCGGGCCTCCGATCATCTTCACGAGATCGTCGTACCTCCCACCACCGAGGAGGGCGTCCTGCGCCCCCAGGTCTCTTGATGTAAGTTCAAACACGGTGCGTGTGTAGTAGTCGAGGCCGCGCACAAGATGAGGGTCCACCACATAGTCCAAGCCGAGCTGATCGAGAAGGCTCTTCACTTTATTAAAGTGATCTGCGCAGTCATCGCACAGGTGCTCGGCGCTCCCTGGGGCATCGGCGATGTAGGGTTGGCAGATTTTGTTCTTGCAGTCGAGAATGCGCAGCGGATTCTCCTCGTAGCGGCGCTGGCAGTCCTCACACATCGAGTCGATGTGCGGTGCAAAGTGCTCGCGCAGTGCGTCGCGATATCTCTTATGGTCGTCGGCGCAGCCGATGCTGTTTAAGCGCAGTGACAGTCCGCCCAGGCCGAGCTTGTCCATCAGGCTCCAGGCGAGGCTGATCACCTCCACGTCCAGGGCGGGATCCAATGATCCGATCGCCTCTACCCCGTACTGGTGGAACTGGCGGCTACGTCCCTTCTGTGGCTTCTCGTAGCGGAACATCGGCCCGATGTAGTACAGCTTCTGAAACGGATCCTGCGTTGTCATTCCGTGTTCAATGTAGGAGCGAACGACCGATGCGGTCGCCTCCGGCCTCAGGGTGAGGGACCTGCCCTTCTTGTCGGGAAAGGTGTACATCTCTTTGTTGACGACGTCCGTCGCTGCACCGATCCCGCGCGAGAAGAGCTCGGTATGCTCAACGAGAGGTGGGCGAATCTCACGGTAGTTGAAGCGGCGAGCGATCTCGCGAATGGTCGCCTCCAACTTCGTCCAGTAGTCGGCCTCGTCGGGCAGGATATCTCTCATCCCACGCACAGATTCGTATGCCATTCTTACAGTTCCTTCAGCAGGTTTGCCATCTCGATCATCGTCTCCGCTGCCTGTGAACCCTTGTTTCCCATCTTCGTTCCTGCCCGCTCGATTGCCTGGTCGATCGTATCGGAGGTGATGACGCCGAACACGACGGGGACATCGACCTCCAGGTTCACTCGGGCCAACCCCTTGGCGATCTCGCTTGCAATCATGTCGAAGTGCGGCGTCGCTCCGCGGATCACTGCTGCCAGGGCGATGATGCCATCGTAGTTCCCGCTTTGAGCCATTATGCGTGCTACCTTTGAGACCTCAAAGGCTCCCGGAACCCAGGTAACTTCGATTGCATCATCGGATACGTTCGATCGACGTAGCCGATCGAGTGCACCGTCGAGGAGGCGCGTGGTGATCAGGTCGTTGAACCTGCTGACGACGATTCCCGCTCGCAAGCCCTTCCCGTCGAAGCCTCCCTCGTATACCTTTGTCATTTCTCCTCCTGTGCTTCTCATTGACTGATTTAGTGATTGAATCATTTAGTCATTGAACTCAACCCACAATCTTCCGATCTCTCAATCATTCAATTTTTCAATGCCCCAGTCTAGACGTCATGCAGCTTGTGACCAAGTTTCTCCTTCTTTGTCTTCAGATAGTAACGATTGTGCTCGTTCGGTGGAATCTCGATTGGGACCTGCTCGGTGATCTTGAGTCCGTATCCGCCGAGCCCGATCACCTTCTTGGGGTTGTTCGTCAGGAGGCGGATGGTCGTCAATCCGAGGTCGCACAGGATCTGCGCTCCGATGCCGTAGTCACGCAGGTCGGCGGGGAAACCGAGGCGCTCGTTTGCCTCCACCGTGTCTAGGCCTTGATCTTGCAACTGGTAGGCGCAGACCTTGTTTTTCAGGCCTATGCCGCGCCCTTCTTGCCGCATGTAGACGAGGACGCCGAGGCCCTCTTTTTCGATCATCTCCATCGCATGGTGTAGCTGGTCTCCGCAATCGCAGCGATATGATCCGAACACGTCCCCGGTGAGGCACTCCGAATGGACGCGCACGAGCACGTTCTCCTTTCCGGCAACGTCTCCTTTCACAAGCGCCACGTGTTCCTCGTTCTCGATGGGGCTTGTGTAGCTGACGATCTTGAAATCACCATAACGTGTGGGCAACTCGGCCGTTGCCACGCGCTCCACAAGGTTCTCATGCCGCTTGCGATAAGCAATGAGGTCGGCAATGTTGGCGATGGCAAGTTTGTGTTCGGCTGCGAATTTTCTCAGCCGCGGAAGGCGGGCCATCGTGCCATCGTCGTCCATCACCTCACAGATCACTGCCGCAGGTTTCAAACCGGCCAAGCGGGCTAGATCAACTGCCGCCTCGGTGTGGCCAGCGCGCTTGAGGACGCCGCCCTGCTGCGCGATCAGAGGAAAGACGTGCCCGGGACGAGCGAGGTCGTCCGGACCGGAGCCATCATCGATCAACACCTGCACGGTGTGAGCGCGATCTTGAGCCGAGATCCCAGTACTGATACCGAAGCGTGCATCAACGCTGATTGTGAATTTTGTCCCATGCAAAGCGGTGTTCTCTGGCGCCATCGGCGGGAGGGCCAGCTTGTGAGCGCGATCTGCGTCTAGCGGTGCACAAATAAGTCCGCGAGCGTACTTGGCCATGAAGTTGATCGTCTCCGGACGGACGTGCTCGGCGGCGATCACCAGATCGCCCTCATTTTCTCTGTTCTCGTCATCGACAAGGATCACTATCTCGCCGCTCTTGATCCGTTCGACAGCCTCTTCGATGCTAATGAACATGCTTCATCATCCCCTCAACGTACTTTGCCAGTATGTCAAACTCGATGTTTACCGGATCTCCCACATGCCTATCCTGCAGGGCCGTCTGGTTATACGTATGAGGGATCACCGCCACCTGGAATGTTCTATCGGTCGTCGCAAACGGTGTCAGGCTGATCCCATCGATCGCCACTGATCCCTTATCCGTAACATAAGCGCGGTACTCACCCGGGTAAGAGAAGACGAACTTCCACCCTTCGCGCTCGCGACGTACCACCTGCACCTTGCCAACTGCGTCCACGTGTCCGAGGACAAGATGCCCATCGAGACCATTCTCGATAGTAAGAGGAAGCTCCAGGTTCACGCGTGCGCGCAGGCGTTGCTTTCCAAGTGACGTTCGCATGAACGTCTCCGAGGATATATCAGCGCGGAATCCATCTCGTGTTAGCTCTGAAACAGTAAGGCAGACACCGTTGACCGCGATGCTCTCTCCCAGCGTCAGTCTATCGCGCAGGGAAGTAGAGATGCCAAGTCGGTCGCGGCGCAGCTCCACGAGCAGTCCCAAGTCAGCCACAATTCCAGTAAACATCGATGTAAGCGAGTTTACTGCAATGGAGAATATCGATCAACGAAGTTGCGCCACCATCAATGCTTGGATACCCTATCCGTCCAGGAGGCTATCTTGCTAAAACGACGTGCTTATTTGATATTTGTGCTGTTGATCGCGGTTACTTCTCTCCTAGCCCTTGCCGGGACGACGAAGGATATGTCGTACACTGTCACCAAGAATGGCGAGTTCAAAGAGGTCACGGTGACGACCGCGCTGGCAAGCTATATCTTCTCAGAAGACGGCGGGGTGCTGAAGAGTGTCTACCTCGCATTTGCCTCCTACGGGTCGAGAGTAGCAGAGCTCGTCCCGGGGACGAAGACCGACACAAAGACGCTAGAACGGCAGTATGTGAGTAATGTCGTGTTCCCATTTACCACTAGCGCTGGTGGTGCCGATTTTGTCTACACCCTCGTCGGCGTCGATCAGCCGACCCCGGATAGGCTAACCGTTGAATTCCGTGGCACCTCGGGTGACCTGACGGTCGACAAGAAGTTCATAATTCACAACGATCCGTATTACACGGTCGGTGTAGCGCTAAATGTAGAGAACACCTCCGATCAGGCTGCATCCATTCAGATGACACTTGGAGATTACACTCCTGTCGAGAAGGGGAGGTCTCTTGTCTATCAGTTCGATAACGGTGCCGGTAGTGACCTCTTGGCGCAAGGCTCGTATACGTCATTCAACGGTGTTGGACTGATGGATAAGAAGACGGTCTTCTTCCTCAAGGCGAACGACGACACAGGTGTCGCCCCATTTGCGAATCGCGAACAGTCGGGAAACAGGCGCTTCGGCGTTAACCTTGCTGCGAGCCCGGGGGCGACCAGCTACTCATTCTCCCTGTACGGTGGACGCAGGCAATACCTCCTGATGCAGCATTCCGGCCTCGGTACGCTCGACAACCCGGGAACGGCTGCACGGCTGATGATCCCCGTAATCCAGTTTCTAAACCTGCTCTATCGCTACACGGGAAACTACGCATGGGCAATTCTTCTGTTCACCCTTATCACGCGCGTGGTCCTTTTCCCGTTGATGCGCAAGCAGTACCACTCAATGGCCAAGATGCAGAAATTGCAGCCGCGGCTGAAAAAGATCCAGGAGCGGTTCAAGGATGACAAACAGCTTATGCAGCAGAAGCTGATGGAGATGTACAAGAAAGAGGGGGTCAACCCAATGGGTGGATGCCTCCCGATGTTTGTGCAGCTACCAATCCTCATTCTGCTATGGAAGGCGATCCTCTATTCTGCCACGCAGATTCATCTGTCGCCTGGATTCCTTTGGATGTCTGACCTTAGCGTGCGCGACCCGTACTTTATTCTCGTGATTCTGACGACGGCAGTGATGATCCTACAGCAGAAGATGATGACCCCGATGACCACCACTGATGCGAAGGGAAGCCAGAAGTACATGGGGTACATGATGCCGATATTCATGGCCTTCTTCCTGTATAACTTCCCTGCTGGTCTATGGTTCTACTATCTGCTGACGACACTTTTCCAGGTAGGACAGCAGTACTTCGTCAACTGGGAAATGGCGAAGGATGAGGCAGAGAAAGGCGGTGGGGCTGCCGAGATCGTCGAGGACGACGAGCCTGAAGAGATCATTGAGGCAAAGACGAGCGATGACGAACACGATAGAGAAGGTAAGTAAAGAGGTTGAGTCCTTCCTGCGGGGGCTTCTTGATGTCCTTGAGGAGGAAGAGATCACGTTCGCCGTCGAGGGCGATCCGATGGAGGAATTGTACGTTAACCTCACGGGGAACCTGTTCTCCCTTCCTGAAGAGCGGCCGATCCTCACCGCGCTGGAACACCTGGTTCAGATAGCCGTCCACCGCAAGACTGGGATCGATTGTGCTATCATCCTCGATGTCAACGGGGCGGTGAAGAAGAGGCGAGCAGAGCTCATCAGGTTCGCCCTCGGTGCCGCTGAATCGGTGCGGCGCGAGCACAAGCGGATACGGCTCAATCCGATGCCGTCACGCGAGAGGCGCACGATCCACATCACACTCGCTAATTTTCCTGGCGTGAAGACCTATAGCGTAGGCGAGGGCGACGAGCGTCGCGTGGTCATCGAGCCAGAAGACGCCTGATGCAAGGCTCGCTCGCCGGCGAGACCATCGCCGCCATCTCAACACCGATCGGCGAGGGCGGGATCGGGATTGTCCGCATGAGCGGGCCTGATGCGATAGAGATCGCATCACTCCTCTTCCGCTCTCAACGCGAAGTGGACCTTCACAAAGTTCCCACGCACACAATTTACTACGGGCACATTGATGTTCGAGGCGAGACCCTCGATGAGGTGCTGCTGTCTGTAATGCGCGCTCCGCGCACGTACACGCGTGAGGACGTGGTCGAGATAAACTGCCACGGCGGGATCGTTGCGGTGCGCTCGGTCCTCGATGCCGTGCTAGACGCGGGGGCGCGTTTAGCCGAGAGGGGTGAGTTTACTAAGCGCGCTTTCCTCAATGGGCGTATTTCCCTTGATCAGGCCGCTTCAGTTCTCAACGTTGTCAGTGCGAAGACAAAGTTAGGCTTGGAGGTGGCAGTCGATCAGCTTGGAGGGCGCTTCTCTGAACAGATCGCACATATGCGCGAGCAGATTGCCTTACTCTTGGCGCGCATCGAGGTGGAGATCGACTACCCAGATGAGGATATTCACCAGGAGAAAATCACGCAGGATGTGAAGCAACTCATATCGCACGTTAAAGAACTCCTTGCGGCGAGTGAGCAGGGACGGGTGCTGCGCGAGGGGTTAACCATCGCTATCATCGGGCGGCCTAATGTTGGTAAGTCAACGCTATTAAATGCTCTTCTCTCCGAACAGAGGGCGATCGTTACCGAGGTTCCAGGTACGACGCGCGACACGATCGAAGAGATTGCCGTGATCGGCGGCGTGCCGGTGCGCCTCATCGATACTGCGGGGTTGCGGGCACCGACAAGTGTGGTGGAAGCCGAGGGGGTGCGTCGCTCACAGGAAGCGATGAAACGAGCCGATCTTCTTCTGCTGCTCGTAGATCGAAGTTGTGAGATGACTAGCGAGGATCGAGATCTCTTGGATCAAGAGTGGGATAGGCCGATCTTTGTCGTTTTGAACAAGTCCGACCTGCCGCGGGTGATCGAACCCCGCGCGATCGAGGAGCACGTATCGGGCTGCGCGCTCTACGAAATCTCCGCCGAGACGAGGGAGGGGATTGAAGAACTAAAGAATGGCATCATTTCTGAGCTTCTCGGCGGTAGGATCGAAGGGCGAAATGCCGTTCTCCTTCTCGATACGTGGGAAAGAGACCTGTTGCGCAGAATGAGGCAAGCACTCGCGCGCGCAGCAGCGGCGATCGAGCAGGGATCCACTCCCGATATCATCGCCGAGGAGCTACGCCTAGCGCACGCGACCGCGGGCGAACTACAAGGGATCGATGCTAACGAGGAGGTCCTCGACCAGCTCTTCCGCCGGTTCTGTGTCGGAAAGTAGCAACTGTCTTACAGTACCTTATGACACACATCACCTAGAGTGCAGCCAGATGTACGTTCATTCCGCGTACTCCTGGGTTTCTCTCCCAAGACAAACTTGCTAGGATGAATTCACCATGGCTACGAATCTCGCTACGCCGATCAGTTCTCGGTTGCTCTCAACGCGTGCTCGAGAACTTCCCATTGCAGGGAAGATAGCGCGTAGAGAGGGTGAGCGGGTCAGTCTGTTTGGTATTCCCTTCTCCAGGCTCAGTCTAGCGAAGGCTCTCGACTTCACGCAAGGGATGCTGAACATGAACGGGTCGCACGTTGTTGTCACCCCAAATACGGTCTCATTGATGCGCGCGCAGCAAGATGTGGCCCTCCTTGATTCCTATCGTCGCGCGGACTTGGTCGTAGCAGACGGAGCTGGGCTGGTGTGGGCAACGCGCCTGCTCGGTATTCCGCTCCCCGAGCGCGTTCCTGGGATCGCGCTTGCTGAGGAGCTGCTGCGCATGGGCAACGATTGTGCGTGTCGAGTATTCCTCCTCGGTGGTAAGGAGGGTGTCTGTTTGCGGGCGAAGGAGCGTCTACTGCAGCGCTTCCCCGGCCTTCGTATTGTCGGCGTTCAGCACGGATTCTTTTCGGACGAGGAAGAAGTCATTAGTGCAATCGATAGAGCGCGGCCCGACCTGCTCCTTGTCGGGATGGGTGTCCCCCGCCAGGAGCTGTTCATGATGCGCGTTCGCGATAGATTGAATGTTCCGCTGATGATCGGGATCGGTGGCGCTCTTGACATCTTCTCCGGTGACCGCGTCCGCGCTCCGCGTATCTGGCAAAAGATGGGCCTTGAATGGCTGTTTCGTCTGCTTCAGGAGCCACGCAGAATGCGCGATGTCCTCCTGATCCCGCGATTCATGTTGCGGGTGCTGTGGATGCGTGGAATTCTTTCCATCAAGGGTTTCCTCTCGATTTCCGAAAGACGCCGACCGGTCACATCTGACTAGTCGCACTTGATAAGATCGACCACGTTTACCTGCACTGAGCCTTTCCAGTCGTCGAAGCCGGCGCGGAAGACGACGCACACCGGCCCGTCCTCGAACAGGTCAATGTGATTTGCCATGCGGAAAGCAATGAATGGGAGAGAGACACCGTTTTGCACCAGCCGCCCCTTGAGATGCTGCCTGCCTGAACCGACAAAGCTCATCCCTTCGAATAAGCAGTCACGCAGCAGGAGAATTGGAGATGGATTCCCCGGCCCGTAGGGCGAGAGTGACCGTAGGTTAGTGTAGAAGCGGATATCGATCTCCCTTGCCGCAACTTCTGCGTCGATCATGTCCGCGCCATACCCCACCTGAACCGGCTGCTGAGCCATGTAACTGTAGAGGCGTTGCCGCAACTCAGCTAACCGCTCGTTCTCAAGCGAAAAGCCCGCTGCCATCTTGTGTCCGCCATAGCGAAGCAAAAGGTCTGAGTGTGCGTTTAGGCACTCGGCCATGTCGAACCCCTCCACGCTGCGGCACGATGCGCGACTTACACGTTCACCTTGCGAGATGACAATCGCCGGCACGTGATAGCGATCGGCGAGGCTGGAAGCCGCGAGCCCGAGGATTCCCTCATTCCAGTGCTCACCCGAGAGGACAACTATCCCATCGTCCCTAGGATTCGTCCCGTTTGTCGCAAGCTGCTCCTCTGCCTGTGCGATCAGGTCGCGCTGAGCGATCTCTCGATCGCGGTTGTAGTCGAGAAGGATCTCCGTCAGGTACTCAGCGCGGTTCTTGTCCTTCGTTGTCAGTAAGAGGAAGGCAACCTTTGGATCGCCAGCGCGGTTGGCAGCATTCAGTTTTGGGGCGATGAAGTAGCCGATGTCTCTTGCGTTGATCCGTTTCACGTTGATCGACAGCCTCTTAGCCAACACCTGCAGCCCAAGGGACGATCCCTCCCCGCGGGCGATGAGCGAGAATCCTTTGCGCACTAGGGCTCTGTTCTCGATTTCTGCACCTTCAGCGAGGGGCACGAGATCAGCTATTGTCCCCAAAGCAACAAGGTCGAGCAGATCATACGGAGTGGGGCGATTCAGATGTTCGTACAAGGCACACACGAGCTTAAATGCCACTCCCACTCCGGCCAAGTGTCGGTTGGGGTAGGAGTCTGTTGCTTGGTGAGCGTCGACTACGGCCGCTGCGGCAGGGACCCTATCTGTGGGCAGATGGTGGTCGGTGACAATCGTGTCGATACCCGCGTCACGAAGGATACTGATCTCTTCGATGTTGGAGATTCCACAATCGACGGTGATGACCAAGCTAAATCCCTCTCCGATCGCGCGTTGGATGAATTTCTTCGACAGGCCATGACCATTTTCACGGTCGCCAACTTCCACCTTGATCGTTCCTGAGGGAAAGAGTGGAAGAAGTCCCAGATAGAGGACGGCTGCACCGGTTAATCCGTCGGCATCGAAGTCACCGTGGATATAGATCTTATCTTTGTTATCAAGCGCGGTGATAACACGCGCTACCGCGCTATCCATTCCGGATAGGAGGAAAGGAGAATGAAAGCGATCGATGTCGGGATCGATCAGTCTACGCCACTGTTCTCCTCCCCGATGGGCGAGGAGAACCGCAAACGGACAAGCGCAAGATAGGGAAGTGGCAATCTGGTCAACCAGGTTCTCTTCCGGGAGGGGAGAAATCTCCCATCTCCTCTCCCCCCGGATGAGGGACTTCATCAGTGTTGCTTAGCCTTAGCAGTCTTGAGAGGTGTTTTCTTAGCAGTTTTGAGCGTCCACGCATAGAGGATTGGATTGGCGATGTACATCGATGAGTAGGTACCGACAATAACGCCAATTAGCAGTGCCAGTGAAAAACCTCGCAGTACCGTCCCGCCAAACAGGAACAGGATGACTACTGGAATGAACGTGGTGAATGACGTATTCATTGTTCGTGAGAGAGATTGGTTGACACTTTTGTTGATGATATCGAAGATACGCATCTTCCTCTCAATCTTTACATTCTCGCGGATGCGGTCGAAGATGACAATTGTGTCGTTCAAAGAATATCCGATAATCGTCAGGAAGGCAGCGATTGTTGGGAGGTTGATCTCTATGTGGAAAAGCGCGAAGACTCCAAGCGCAATCGACACATCGTGGATCAGAGCGACGACAGCGCCGACAGCGTAGCGCAGGCGGAATCGCCACGAGACGTAGATCATGATGACGACAAAAGCAAGCAAGATCGCCTGCCAACCCTTCTGGGTGAGCTCCTTGCTCACCTGCTGTCCGATCGAGCGGCGACTGATCTCATCGACCTTAAACTTGTCTTTCAGGGTGCTTTCGATGCGATTAATCGTATCATGGTTCGCTTCCACATCGAGCTGGGTGGTGATAACCTTGCGATTCTTCCCCGATACATCCTGAATCACACTCTTGGAAAGGTCAACCGAACTGGGAATCGCGGCAAGAACACTTCGCACATCTGACGTGCTCACAGGGTTCTTGAAGTCCACTGTAAACTCTGTCCCACCGGTGAAGTCAATTCCTGGGTTCAGTCCACGTACCGCAGGGATAAGTAATATCCAACTAATCAATACTAGCGATATGGAGATAGGAACAAAGAACTTCGCTTTCCCGAGGATATCGAAATGGTGCATACTCTAGCCTCCTACAGCGACTCAACCTTCCTTGTCCACCGGGACTTAATACGACTCGCCTTGTTCTTATGGATTGTGTGATGACGGGCCGCTTTGTCTGCCGCTTGCGCGAGTTCCGGGAGCAATGAACGAGCCGATTCTTTGTCTTGGGAGGCCAAATGCAGCCGAATCTGTCTGACAACGCTCTTGAGCGCTACCTTTCGCGTGTGGTTAAGCCTCCACCGCTTGTCATTCTGTCGCATACGTTTTTCAGCCGAACGAATATTAGGAATTTCTATCACCTCTGAAACTTAAGTCGTTGCTATATCTAATCAAGCAACGCAGAATTCTAGCGGATGGGCGTCGCGGATGCAAGCCAATCGGTCCTCTGAGCTATGTTGAGAGGGATCTCGTATGTAGTTGTTACCTATGAGCACAAGTGTCCCTTCGGTGAGTGGCTCAAAGGTGATGTTTATCACCTTAGTTAGGCGGAAGAAACGCTAGTGATGAATGATAGGCGAGTATAGATCCGCCCTCTTGTAAACGCTGCAAGATATATCTAGGATAGGAGTTGGAGTTTTTGTAGTTTTATATGAGGGGGACTCATGAAATCAATCGTAAAACGCGATGGTCGCGTCGTTTCGTTTGATGAAGCGAAGATAACAACAGCAATCTGGAAGGCAATGCGCGAGGTTGGCGACGGAGACGAGATCGAAGCCAAGCGCCTCTGCGAGCTTGTCACTGCCATACTGGATGAGCGCTTTCCAGTGGACTACCCAACGGTGGAGGAGATCCAGGACGTCGTCGAAGAGGCCCTGATCGAGGCGGGGTACGTCCGCACAGCCAAGGCGTACATTCTGTACCGAAAGCAGCATACTGACCTTCGTCAGTTGGACGGCCTGATGGCCGAAATACCGCTTGTAGATGATTATTTAAACGATCGCGATTGGCGGGTGCGCGAGAATAGCAACATGAGCTTCTCTCTTCAGGGGCTCAACACACACATCACTGAGCACGTGATCAGCCGCTACTGGCTTAGCAAGATCTATCCACAGCAGGTGCAGGAGACACACGATCGCGGCGACTTCCATATTCACGACCTGGGGACGTTGGGCGCGTACTGCGTTGGCTGGGACCTCCAGGATCTTCTCATGCGTGGCTTCCGCGGTGTGCGCGGGAAGGTAGAGTCTCGTCCGGCAAAGCACTTCCGGGTCGCACTATTGCAGGTAGTGAACTTCATGTACACTCTGCAGGGTGAGTCGGCGGGAGCACAGGCCTTTTCCAACCTGGATACGTACCTTGCTCCGTTCATCCGCTACGACAACCTGAACTACGATGAAGTGAAGCAAAACCTGCAGGAATTCGTGTACAACATGAACGTGCCGACGCGCGTCGGTTTTCAGACTCCCTTTACCAACGTGACGATCGATCTCGAAGTCCCTAAGTACATGAAGGACGATCATGTCATAATTGGCGGCGTGCTGCAGAAGTCTGTCTACGGTGATCATCAGCATGAAATGGACATGTTCAACCGTGCCTTCGCCGAGGTGATGACCGAAGGTGACATGCACGGGCGGCCCTTCACCTTTCCCATTCCCACGTACAACATCACCGAAGAATTCAACTGGGATAACGAGAACCTTGCTCCTGTGTGGGAGATGACGGCAAAGTATGGCATCCCGTACTTCTCCAACTTCATCAACTCGGACATGAGCCCAGAGGATGCGCGCTCGATGTGCTGTCGGCTGCGAATCGACAACCGTGAGTTGAAAAAGCGCGGCGGAGGCCTGTTTGGGGCCAATCCACTGACCGGTTCCATCGGAGTGGTCACCATCAACCTGCCACGCCTCGGCTACCTGGCTGAGAATGAAGCCGACTTCTTCTCTCGTTTGGAAGAGCTGATGGAGCTTGCAAAGAAGTCGCTCATCGTAAAGAGGAAAACCCTGGAAAACCTGACCGATCGCGGGCTGTACCCCTACTCGCGCTTCTATTTGCAATCGATCAAGGACCTTGAAGGCGGGTACTGGAAGAACCACTTCTCGACGATCGGAATCATCGGGATGAACGAGGCGATCCTCAATCTGTATGGACTATCGATTGCCGATCCTGAGGGGCGCGAGTTCGCCGCGCGCGTCCTCGACTTCATGCGCGATCGTCTGGCTGACTTTCAGGAAGAGACCGGCGAGATCTTCAACCTGGAGGCAACACCGGCTGAGGGTGCAAGCTATCGTCTGGCCAAGCGCGACCTGGAGCGCTATCCCGATATCCGCATCTACAACTTAGAGCGCTATGGTGGAAACACTCCGTATTACACCAACTCCACTCATCTGCCGGTCGGTCTCACAGAAGATCTGTTCGAGGCGCTCACGATGCAAGACCCGCTGCAGACACGCTACACGGGGGGCACCGTCTTCCACGGATTCCTCGGGGAGAGCAGTCCGACACCGGAGGCAGCAAAGCGCCTGGTGAGGAAAATCGCGGAGAACTTCCACCTCCCCTACTACACCCTCACCCCGACCTTCTCCATCTGTCCCAAGCACGGGTACATCCCAGGGGAACACAAGTATTGTCCCAAGTGTGACGAAGAACTAATAGAAAGCCTAAAAGAAAACAAATCTCAAGGAGGCGTGAAAGTTGAACTACAAAGAAGACCAAGATGGTAACCTCATCCTCGAAGACGGCAGGGTAATTCCAGCAGAGCAGAGGCAGAAGGCTGAAGTCTACTCACGAATTGTTGGCTATTTGAGACCGGTAGAGCAGTGGAACGATGGAAAGCAAGCAGAGTTCGCCGACCGCAAGACCTATTCCACCAAACCGGTGGTGCACGCATAAGAGAGTTTGCGACCGGCATAGGGTTGCGCCTCAACTTTATTGCTCAGCAGTGAGCATGGCGGATCTTGTGCCGGTCCATCCATGATGTGCTGGCACGATTGAGCTTCTTTAGAGTGTTGTGCGGGTCGGTATGGACAGCGTTGGACATCTACAGATTGACCCTCGTGAGCCAACGTGATAGCATGTTTGCATGGCATTGTTGGATAGTATTCGAGACAAGATCGCGCGATGGCAGTATGAATTCTCAAAGCACGCCGGGGTGACATGATGAAAGAAACAATGATGCAAACCAAAGCAACCTACACGTTGGAGTATAAAGGGAAGTTCTTCCTCATTGAGCACGTGCCGGCACGGGTGTGCCGGAAGACCCTGGAGCATATTCAGGCAGTGATCAAAGGCGGGAAGAAGCCTGCGAAGACCATTGAAACGCCTGTGTACAAGTACGCATGAAGAATACCCAACCATTCTGTCGAGCAGTGTAACGATAGCAAACAGGCAGAGTTTGCTGATCGGAAGATGTATTCTACGAGAATCACGAAGAGTACCGCGCCCTGTAAGTGTGAGTTTCATTGCTCATGGAGCCACGGGATATTGCCCAGCAGTGAAGAGCATATGACCGGCAGTGAAGAAGACGCATGATGTTTCGATCTGTAAGACTACCACAGGGCATCTCCGGACGGCTTTTCTTGCACAGGATGCCCGGGAGAGGCAAGAGCTGGGACGATTTTGTCAGTGAAGCAAAGCGACAAGGTATCGATGTAATTGTCTGCCTTCCCTCAGACGATGAAATCCAGGAGAAGTCCCCCATGTACGCCAGTGCTGTCTCGAACAACCTCCTTGACAGCAGGAGAGAAGTCTATCCAATTCCAGACTACGACGTCCCTCAGGATAGAGGTGCCTTTGCATCATTCACCATGAACATTACTGGATAATCGTGTTCGGGGAGTGCGGTTCTAGAGCATTGCGGCGTAGGGATCGGGCGTACAGGCACCTTTGCCATCTGTCTCCTGATGCCCTGGGTATGGACCGCAAACTGGCGAAGAGAGCAATCCGTGATGCAGGGGCATATCCTGAAACACCTGTACAATGTAGTCTAGTAGATTGGTGCGAAGCGGAGTTCCCGGTGAGGCAGTAGATCTCATTAGCGCTAATGGTTGATGGAGAAATCCAAAAGGCGATGTATCATAGTGGTCCGTCTGAGATGCTGCTGGGAAATCACGCCGCTACGGTCAGGTATCGTGCAAGGTTGAATGGAGGCTATACAGTTATGAAGATTGCTCAACTGCTCCCGACAACGCTGATCGACTATCCGAACAAGGTCGCGGCGCTCATATACACTTCCGGCTGCAACTTCCGCTGCCCATTCTGCCACAACTCCGAGCTGGTGTTGCCCGAGAAGATGGAAACGATGCAGCTTATCCCGGAGAACGACGTCCTCTACTTCTTGCGCGAGCGGGGGAATTTCCTCGATGCTCTGTCGATCACCGGTGGCGAACCGACACTGCATGACGATCTTCCGCGTTTCATCAAGCGGGTGAAGCAAACTGGCCTCCTCGTCAAACTAGACACCAACGGCTCGCGCCCTGAGGTTCTTGAGGAGCTATTCGATAACCACCTGGTTGATTACGTGGCGATGGACGTCAAGGGGCCGGCAGCAAGGTACTCGGAGCTCGCTGGCGTGCGCGTCGATCTCGATGCCATCCGCCGTTCCATTGAGCTGATCATGAAGAATGCTCCGGACTACGAGTTTCGCACCACTGTCGCCCCGACGATCACACCTGAGGATATCGAGGACACAGTCGAACTAGTGAACGGGGCGAAGCGCTACTTCTTGCAGGCGTTCGTCGTTCCGGTGGGGAAGGATCTAGTCGATCCGACCTGGAACAAAAAGACCGCCCTATCCAAGACTGAACTTGAGAGCGTGTGGGAGAAGATTAAAGGTAGTTTTCCCGACGGCGGGGTGAGATGAACTTCAAGATAGCAACATACAACGCAAACTCGATTAGAAGCAGGATCACGCTTGTTCAGAATTGGCTCTCTCGTGAGCATCCAGATGTGCTGTGCATCCAAGAGACGAAGGTGCAGGATCAGGACTTCCCGCAGGAAGCATTCACCGAGGTTGGCTACCACATCGTCTTCCGCGGGCAGAAGGCGTACTCTGGAGTAGCGATCGCATCATTGGAAGAACCACAGACGGTGTCATTCGGACTTGACAGCGAACCAAAGGATGAGCCTAGGTTGATCACCGCGAAGATCGACAGGGTCAGGATCGTCAACACCTATGTGCCGCAGGGAAGATCTGTCGATTCCGAGATGTTTGCCTATAAGCTGCAATGGCTCGCGCGTCTGCGGGATTACTTCCAGCATGAGTTCTCCCCCGATGAACCGCTCATCTGGTGTGGTGACCTAAACGTCGCCCCGCTCGAGATCGACGTACACGATCCAAAGCGCCTGGCAAAGCACGTCGACTTCCATCCGCAGGTGCGGGAAGCATTGGAACGAGTTACCCAATGGGGACTGATTGACGTCTTCCGACGCCATCATCCGGATGAACCAGGCCAATACACGTTTTGGGACTACCGGGTAAAGGGAGCGCTCGATCGTAACCTCGGCTGGCGCGTAGACCACATCTTCGCTACACCACCGTTAGCCAAAAAGTCTACAAATGCTTGGATCGATCGCGAGGCACGCGCAGCGGAGAAGCCCTCTGATCACACGTTTCTTGTTGCGGAATTCTCCCTCTGACGTGTACCGCAGTAACGCGGGGCGGAACATCTTTGACCGGCCGTGATCTCAGCCCAGTCCTGCTAGCTCCCGTACCTTGGCGATGTTCTCCCGCGCGATTGCACGGGCACGCTCTGCGCCTTGTTCGAGAATCTCTTCAACCTTGCCCGATGCCGCAAGCTCTGCCCTGCGAGCCTGAATCGGCCGCAGGACCGACATTAGGTTCTCAAAGACGGCATCCTTCAAGCGCGAGTACATCAGCTTCCCGGCGGTAAATTCCGCCTTCAACTCGGACACGATCGAGCTGTCTCCGTTCACTTCAGCCGACAGCTCCAGAATCTCAAACAGGGTCGCCACGCCAGGCGACATCTCCTCCCCGGCGGTGAGGCCCGTGTCGGTCACCGCGGAACGGATCTTCTTGTGGATTGACTTTTCGTCCTCCATCACTCCGATGTAGTGGGCCTCGCCCGCACTCTTGCTCATTTTGATTGTCGGGTCAGCAAGGGACATGATGCGCGCACCCTTACCCACGATCGGTTCCGGTTCCGGGAAGAATTCTCCAAAGCGTGAGTTGAACCGCCGTGCGATGCGCCGTGACAGTTCCAGGTGCTGAACTTGATCCTCTCCGACCGGTACGCCCTGAGCGCGATAGAGGAGGATGTCGGCCGCTTGCAAAATCGGGTAGGTAAACAGCCCGGCGGAGATGAATTTCCTGCCGGCGGATTTATCCTTGAACTGGGTCATACGGGTGAGGTCTCCGTAGGAGGTGACGCATCCGAGAATCCATGCTAGTTCAGTGTGCTCGGGTACGGCCGATTGAATGAACAGGATCGAACGCTCTGGATCGATCCCGCATGCGATCAGATCTAGGGCCATGTTGCGTGATGCCTCGCGCAGCGCTTTTGGATCGACCTCAACCGTGATTGCATGATAATCGACCACGCAGTAGATGCAGTCATTCTCCTTCTGAAGTGCAACCCAATTACGAAGAGCGCCGAAGTAGTTGCCGATATGCGGTGTCCCCGTTGGTTGGATCCCCGAAAAGATTCTTGTCACAGTCTTTACCTCCGTAATTGGTCGGATAAGAAGCGAGCACCGTAGCTTCATCCGGTACTCCTCTGTTGCGCTTTTAGTATAACGGTGCCTCTTTGCCGACTGCAAGAATGTCGTCCTTGATCGATTCGCACTCTCTGAGGTATCATACGTGTGGGTGCTCGATGACAGATAATCCTGAGGTAATTAGCCCAGCCGCTCCAGGTCCAACCCGAGTGAAAACGGGTTGGCATGAGAGCGAACAGCACAATTGTAGTTTTTTCGTTTACCATCCAAATTTTGATTCTCCCCCCTTAAGTCTCCCTTCAAGCGTTGGAACGTTACCTGATTGTTCAGAAGAAGTCTTTTCACGGAGGTAAAATGCACTCGCAGACTGATCCCATGTTCGCCGATCGATCACAGAGCCTACAGAAGGTGAGGAAGTTGGTGGAAGCAGGGGTGAGGATCATCGACCCGGAGCGCACTTACATTGAGCCCAAAGTGCAAGTTGCTCGCGGCACGGAGATCCTCCCCGGCACGCACCTGCGCGGAGATACAGTAGTTGGCGCGCGTTGTACGATCGGGCCAGACTGCTACATCGAAGACTCTACCATCGAGGACGACTGCCGCGTGCGCTATTCGGTCCTCGAAGGGGCACGGGTGCGTAGCAAGACGACCATAGGGCCGTATGCACACTTGCGGCCAGGGGCGGATGTTGGGCCCAAAGTGCGCATCGGAAACTTCGTCGAGGTGAAGGCTTCCCGCGTACGGCGTGGAGCGAAGGCGGGACACTTGACCTACCTTGGTGATGCCGACGTGGGGGAGGAAACAAACATCGGCGCGGGGACGATCACCTGTAACTACGATGGCAAGGAGAAGCACAAGACGGTGATCGGCAAACGAGCCTTCATCGGCAGCAACGCAGCTTTGGTCGCTCCCGTAGCGATCGGTGACGGCGCGCTCATCGGTGCGGGCTCGACAATAACAGAGGACGTTCCGGACGGAGACCTGGCGCTGGGGCGTGCGCGTCAGGTGAACAAGGAGAGAAAGGATCAACAGGAGGAAGAAGCCCAATGATTGGAAGGGAGCTGAAACTGCTGTGTGGAAACGCAAATCACCCACTGGCTAATGAGATCTCCTATGCTCTGGGAATCGACCTATGTGACGCTGCGGTCGGTCGCTTCAGCGACGGGGAGATTCGTGTACGAATCCGGGAAACGGTGCGCGGGGCGGACGTGTACGTCATCCAGCCGACCTGCCCACCGGTCAATGACCACCTGATGGAGCTGCTGATCATGATTGACGCTCTTAGGCGCGCGTCGGCACGCAAAGTGATCGCCGTAATCCCTTACTACGGTTATGCGCGTCAGGATCGTAAACACACTGGTCGCGTCCCGATCACTGCTCGCTTAGTGGCGAACCTACTGGAGACGGCCGGTGCAGATCGTATCCTTACCATGGATCTCCACGTCGGTCAGATTCAGGGGTTCTTCAACATCCCGGTGGACAATCTACAGGCCGACCCGATCTTCGCCAGCTACTACAAGAAACACGATGCTGATGGGGATAAGACAATCATCGTCTCTCCGGACGCAGGAGGAGCGGTGCGCGCTCGCCTTCTCGCCGAACGTCTTGATCTGCCGATCGCTGTACTCGAAAAACGAAGATCCGCAGATGGATCGCAGGTACAGGTGGTAAACGTCATCGGTGATGTCTCCGGGAAGAGGGCAATCCTCGTCGATGATATTGTATCTTCAGGATCTACTCTTGTCCTTGCAGCAAACGCCCTTCTCGAACACGGCGCAACGGAGGTGCATGCCTATTGCACACACGGAGTATTTTCGGGGAACGCACTAGAGGTGTTGGCTGAGTCGCCCTTGAAAAAGGTGGTCGTTACCAATACCATCTTCCAGGAACAGGCGGAGAAGAGTGATATTGTCGAGTACATCCCCGTGGGAGAACATCTGGCGAAGACCATTCGCCGGATCTTTGAGAACAAGTCGGTAAGCCACCTTTTCCCACATTACTAGAAGAACTGTAGGAGTGGAAATGTCTGTAACAGTGAACACTAAGTTGCGCCCGGCAGGAAAGGCAAATGCCCTACGTCGCGAGGGGCTCATACCAGCGATAGTATACGGCCCGAGCATGGAGAACATACCCCTTGTCATAGAACGACGTGAGCTGCACGGACTCTTTTCCCATATTACACGCAGTTCGCTCATTGAGCTGTCGATCAGTGATGATGAACAGGCAGAAACAATTGACGTCTTTCTGAAGAGAGTGCAGTACAATTCTATCACCGACGAGCCGATCCATGTCGATTTCTATCATCCGGATCCCAACACCCCGCTCAAGCTGCATGTACCAATCAAGGTCGTCGGCAGAGCTCCCGGACAAGACGCGGGCGGATTCCTAAATGTCCTCTTCGATACAGTGCGCGTGCACGGACTTTCCAAGGACATTCCACACTTGATCACTCTCGATATAAGCGAGCTTGAGATGGGCGAAGGTATTCGTGTGCGCGATGTTGACTTTGGCGGAGTTACTCCTCTCCTTTCGCCGGAGCGGTCATTGGTAACGATTGTATCGCCGCGTGGTATGGAGGAGCTTGAAGAGGAGGAGGAAGCAGAAGCAATGTTGGAGACTGCGGCAGCGGAAGAGGGTGCACCCGCTGAGGGAGAAGAAGGCGAGAGTAAAGAGGAATGATTGAAGGCCGTCTTCGGGCTAGGAAACCCAGGGCTTGAATACGGGCTCAGCCGACACAACGTCGGATTTGATGTCATCGACCTCTATCGCAAGCGGCATGTTCCGCGACTGAAAGCGCGTTTGATCGATTCGGCTCTTGTTTACAAGAGCCGCGATCTTTTTCTTGTCAAGCCGATGACGTACATGAACGCAAGCGGCGAGGCGGTAAAAAGAGTCATCGATCGCTTCAGGATAGCACACCTCGATGTGCTCGTTGTCTACGATGATCTCGACATTCCCTTGGGTGAGATGAAGATCCTCGCAGCAGGTGGTCCCGGATCGCACAAGGGGATGATCTCCATCATCTCGGCCCTTGGGTGCGAAGATATCCCGAGGTTGCGGGTCGGGATCGGGCTCGACAAGAGGCCTGCCGATCAGGTAGATTACGTTCTTGGCAAGTTTAGCGATACGGAATGGGAGAAAATCTATCCCGTCCTCGAGCGCAGCGTAGAAGCTATCGCTACATTTCGAACAGAAGACATAAACACTGTCATGACCCGTTTCAACAGGCGTCGCCGGGTTGTGAACGATGACTAGAAAGCTATACTCTGGCGTGTGATAAGAGTGTGTCTGATTCCAGGAGGAACCGACGATGTACGACCGATTCTCGCGTGAATCGATGGAGATAATTGCCTTCTCGCAGGAGGAGGCCGAGGAATGGCGCCACAGCTATGTGGGGACGGAGCACCTCCTTCTCGCCTTCCTAAGGACGAAGGGGAGCAACGTGTTTCGCTTCCTTACCACGCACGGCGTGACCTACGAAAAGGTCTCCGAGCTGCTGGAATCGGAGAAGGGACGGGGAAAGGTGCGCCTGTCTGCCGATGACCTGGAACCGACGCCACGCCTGAAGCGCGTGATGAAGATCAGCTTCGAGGAGGCTCGGCGGGCTGGACTCAACACCATCCGTCCCGAGCACCTACTGATGGGGATGCTGCGCGAAAGCGAGGGGACCGGTGCGGCGATCCTCCTTCATTTGGGGATCGATCTCAGTAAGACGCGCGCTTACTTCCTCCCTTCAGCTGGTGTGGGGATGGCGTTGAGGTCGACACGCCGCCCGCAGCAGCAGCGCAAGAGTGATCTCTCCGACTTCGGGCGTAACCTGATCGAAGAGGCTGAGGCCGGGCGGCTCGACCCAGTGATCGGGCGCGACGAAGAGATGGAGCGGATCATCCAGATACTTACCCGGCGCAAGAAGAACAACCCGGCGCTAATCGGGGAGTCCGGTGTGGGAAAGACGGCAATCGTTGAGGGCCTGGCCCAGAAGATTGTAACCGGGGACGTCCCGAGCCTTCTGCGTTCGAAGGAGATCATCGAGCTCGACATGGCGTCAATTGTCGCTGGAACGAAGTACCGCGGCGAGTTCGAACAGCGCCTGAAAACCTTGATCAACCAGGTGATGGAATCAGACGACATCATCCTGTTTATCGACGAACTGCAAACCGTTGTCGGCGCTGGTGGAGCCGAGGGGGCGATCGATGCTTCCTCGATCCTCAAGCCACCACTTGCTACTGGAGCTATCCAATGTATTGGTACGGCCACGCTCGACGAGTACCGCAAGTCTGTGGAGAAGGACCCCGCGCTGAAGCGCCGCTTCAAGACGATCCTCGTTGAGGAGCCGTCCGTGGAAGAGACGGTAAAGATCATGAAGGGACTGCGCCCACATTATGAGCGGCACCACGGCGTGAAGATCACCGATGAAGCCCTATATCAGGCGGCTCGCCTCTCCGATCGCTACGTCACCGACCAGTTCCTTCCAGATAAGGCGATCGATCTGATCGATGAGACCGCGGCGCGGATCAAGCTCCAGAGCTCACTGCTGCCGGACGATGTGCGCGAGTTGATGAGCGATATGGAAGACCTAGACGAGCAGGAGCATGCAGCCGTCGCCGCGCAGGACTACGAGACTGCTGCGCGGCTGCGCGATCGTAAGGCCGAACTGGAAGAAGAGATTGAGGACATTACCGGTAATTCGCACCCTGCAAGTGAGCTGCAGGCAACCGGCAAGGACGTAGCACAGGTGGTCTCCATGTGGACAGGAATACCCATTGGGCACGTTCAGGAAGAAGAGACGACGCGCCTGGTAAACATGGAGGACAAGATCCACGGCCGCCTCATCGGGCAACATGACGCCGTGCAGGCGATCTCCCGTTCGATCAGGCGAGCCTACGCTGGCGTGAAGAACCCACGTCGTCCTGTTGGTGTATTCATGTTCCTTGGGCCAACCGGAGTGGGGAAGACCGAGCTCTCGAAGACCCTGGCCGAATTCCTGTTCGGCGATGAAGACGCGCTGATTCGCGTTGACATGTCCGAGTACATGGAGCGTTTCTCCGTCTCCCGTCTGACCGGTGCACCTCCGGGGTACGTCGGCTACGAGGAGGCTGGCGAACTGACTGAGAAGGTGAGGCACCGACCGTACTCCGTAATCCTCTTCGATGAGATCGAGAAGGCACACCGTGATGTGTTCAACATCCTCTTGCAAGTGATGGAGGATGGAATCCTGACTGATTCGCAGGGGCGGCGCGTCGATTTCCGCAATGCTGTTCTCATCATGACTTCAAACGTGGGAAGTGAATTAATTACCGACCGTGGTACGCTCGGCTTCAGCAACGATGAAATCGACTCCGAAGAGTCGTACAAGGAGATGAAAGATCGCGTGATCGGCGAGGTGCGCAAGGTCTTCCGGCCAGAGTTCTTAAACCGGCTCGACGATGTTATCGTCTTCCATCAGCTGACACGCGAGCAGGTGCTGGAGATCGCTAACCTGATGCTCAACGAGCTGAAGGCACGTTTGGTCGAAGAGCACGGGATTACGCTCACCCTCGATGAATCGGCGAATGAACTGCTGATCGAGCAGGGATACGACTCCAAGTACGGCGCGCGACCAATGCGTCGGGCGATCGAACGACTGATGGAGAACCCAATATCCGAGCTGATCCTCAACCGGTCCTTCGAACACGGGTCGACAATCGTTGCCTCGGCGGACGGCGAGGAGATGCGCTTCACCCGGAGCAAGTAACATGGCCTACCGCTGTAGTCACTGCGGCTACCAGTCGGTAAAGTGGTTCGGACGCTGCCCAAATTGCGGCGAGTGGGACACGTTAGTCGCCGACGATGAAGAGAAGACGGAGGACCGATCTTGGATCGGAGACAAAGTCCTCCCGATCAGTCGCATCGACCTCGGTGATGTCAAGCGGCTGGAATGTGGGATCGGCGAGGTCGACCGTCTACTCGGCGGTGGCCTCGTTCCCGGAGGAGTGATCCTATTCGGAGGCGAGCCCGGGATTGGAAAGTCAACTCTGCTCTTGCAGATTGCACAGGGTTTCGCCGAGCGATACGGCCAAGTCCTCTACGTCTCTGGTGAAGAGTCCGCTGCCCAGATCAAGCTGCGCGCAAGCAGGCTTAATGTGTCGAGCGATGAGCTATACGTCCTCTCCGAGCAGAGCATGCACCGCATCATCGCGGCGGTGGAGAAGATCAACCCTAGCCTACTGATCATCGACTCCATCCAGACCACCCTGTCTGAGGACGTGCCAGGCGAAGCGGGGAGCGTTCGCCAGATGCGCGAGTCCAGCGCTGAACTTACCCGTCTCACCAAGGGGCGCAAGATGGCGACCTTCCTCGTGGGGCACATCACTAAGGGTGGAGGCTTCGCCGGGCCGAAAACGGTGGAGCACCTGGTCGACGTAGCCATCTACCTCGAAGGAAACCGTGGGGAGGATGTACGGATCTTAAGGTCGGTGAAGAACCGCTTCGGGAGCACCGACGAGGTGGCTGTTTTCCAGATGCAGGCGAGTGGACTGCGAGCGATCACCGATCCATCCCGCTTCTTCCTTTCCGAACACCAGGACGATCCGCGACCAGGGACGGTGATCGTCCCCATCCTTGAAGGTACACGGCCAATACTCGTTGAACTGCAGGCGCTCGTCTCACCGACCGGAGGGTACGGTGTGCCACAGCGTCGTTGTAGCGGGCTCGACTACAATCGCATCCTCCTGCTGCTAGCGGTGATTGAGCGGCGGCTGGGGGTAAACACCTCTGGAGCGGATGTCTACCTCAGCCTCGCTGGGGGATTGGAGACACGCGAACGCGGGACCGATCTTGGAGTGACGGCGGCAGTCGTCTCTAGCCTGCGTAACAAGGCGCTCCCCAAGCGCACGGTGATCGTAGGAGAAGTAGGACTGACCGGCGAGATCCGCGGAGTGAAGAGGCTACGCGAGCGGATAAACGAAGCAGGGAAACTCGGGTACGAACGGATCATCGTCCCCAGCAAGGGAAGCCCAAAGACGCGAACGAAGATAGAAGTGATAGCGGTGGAGACCATCGAAGCAGCGATGAACACACTTGGAGTAATCTAGGGATTGAGTGATCGGATGATTGAATTACTGAGTGATTTAGCAGCAAGATCACCCGATGATCCGATCTCTCAATGATTCGATACACTTGGGGGAGGAACAATGAACGATACACGGATGGAGAAGCTGAACAAAGCGACAGCAACGCTGAAGGACAAGCTGCCGGAGGTACCAGAGATCGCGCTTGTGCTCGGGTCCGGCCTGTCGCAGGCGTTCGGTATCCCCGGTGAAGGGGTAACGATCCCCTGGAGCGAGATACCTGGGTTCCCATTGCCCACGGTCGCTGGACATGCTGGACAGTTCTGGGCTGGTGAGGTGAGCGGCAAACAGCTACTCTTGCAGCGCGGGCGTACGCACTACTATGAGGGTTACTCGATCGACGATGTCGTCTTTGCCACACGCCTGTTCGCCCTGTTGGGGATAAAGACCCTCATCGTCACCAACGCCTCTGGAGCGATCAACAAGGATTTCTCCGCGGGAGACCTTGTGTTGATCAGCGATCACATCAACATGCTGGGGACAAACCCGCTGCGTGGTCCAAACCTCGGCGATCTTGGGCCACGCTTTCCGGACATGTCCACTGCTTACTCGCCACGCCTGCGAAAACTGGCCAAGGAGGTAGCAGCATCTACTGGGATCTCCCTCAAGGAAGGCGTATACCTGGCGACGCTCGGTCCCTCTTACGAATCTCCTGCAGAGATCAGGGCGTTCCGCGCGTTGGGAGCAGATCTTGTCGGCATGTCCACCGTCCCCGAAGTGATAGCTGCTCGCCATGCGGGAATCGAGGTGCTTGGAATATCCTGCGCCACGAATCTCGCCGCTGGCGTCGATCCCAAGGCAACTCTATCACACAAGGAAGTGATCGACACGACGAAGCGCGTAGGGGACGCGATGCGCCGGTTGATCACGGCGATCATCGGTCGTGTCTGACATAGCGAAAAACCACATTGCAAGCGCCCTTGAATCCACTAAGACTGTCTGTATAATCTCGCCGCGTCGAGGGGCAAGCTGAACCTTGCCCCTTGCCTGCACGAATAGCTTTTAAGCTCTTAGGAGGTTGTAAACATGGCCAATGGCCCTACGCTCAACCCGTTTGAGATTTCTCAGCGGCAGCTCGACAAGTCGGCAAAGAAGCTGAATCTCGATCCACAAGTGCACGCGCTTCTGCGCGAGCCAATGCGAACACTTGAGGTTCACTTCCCGGTGAAGATGGATGATGGGACGACGAAGTTGTTCAAGGGATTTCGTGTGCAGTACAACGATGCCCGTGGGCCCACAAAGGGTGGAATCCGCTTCCACCCGGAAGAAACGATCGATACCGTTAGAGCTCTTTCCGCTTGGATGACTTGGAAATGTGCCGTTGTCGATATTCCATACGGTGGAAGCAAAGGTGGGGTAATCTGCAATCCCAAGGAACTCTCGGCTGGTGAATTGGAGCGACTCTCCCGCGGTTATATCCGTGCCATTGGCCGTTTTATCGGCCCGGAGAAGGACGTGCCCGCGCCTGACGTGTATACGACCCCGCAGATTATGGCTTGGATGATGGATGAGTACTCCAAGATGGTCGGATACAACACGCCTGGACTGATCACTGGTAAGCCAATCCCGGTCGGTGGATCGCTCGGACGCGGTGACGCGACCGCTCGCGGTGCTGTCTACACAATCATCGAGGCGGCCAAGGTTCTCGGCATGAACCTCAAGGGCGCTACTGTTGCCATTCAGGGCTACGGAAACGCCGGCTACTTTGCTGCTAAATTGATGAAGGAACTGGCTGGCAGCAAGGTCGTCGCCGTCAGCGACTCCCGTGGTGGTGCCTACTCTGCCGATGGAATCGACATTGACGCAGCCTTTGAGCAGAAGAAGTCCACCGGTTCCGTCTCCGGACTCGCTGGAACAAAAAAGATCACTAACAGCGAACTCCTCGAGCTCGATGTCGACGTGCTCATTCCAGCAGCGATTGAAGGTGTAATCACCGAAAAGAATGCCAATGCCATCAAGGGTAAGCTCATCGCCGAGATAGCAAACGGACCGACGACCCCTGAGGCAGACGAGATCCTCGTCAAGAACGGCAAATACATCATCCCTGACTTCCTGTGCAACGCTGGCGGGGTAACCGTCTCCTACTTTGAGTGGGTGCAGAACATTGGCGGATACTACTGGAAACTGGAAGACGTGCACGCGCGGCTGGAGGAGAAGATGGTCGACGCGTTCCATGCCGTCCACGAAATGGCACAGAGCCAGAACGTCGATAACCGTGTTGCTGCATACATGGTTTCGGTGCAGCGCGTTGCCGAGGCAATGAAGCTACGCGGTTGGGTGTAACAACTTAGTGACAATAACCTGATTTCACTACGGGCCTTCGTAATGGAGGCCCGTTTTTTCGCTGGGTGCTTACGCTTGGGGTCAGACCTTCGATCTTAGGATTATAATAAATTGCCGTGGTCTCTTTTATTTGTATCTCATACGAATTAAGGCCAAAATCCTAAGATCGAAGGTCTGACCCCACAAAGCTTCACAATGGTCGATTGCAAGTCTTGCGTGTAGAATAATGCAATGTTGCTGCCGGTTGCGTTACCCCCTCATGATGAGGTCATTTCTGTGGGGGGAGATATCACTCGTAAGAAAGGAGACTTTGTATGGGAAATGTAGACCAGCTTGAAGCCTTACTGCGGCCCCCGGAATTGGAGATGCCACCCTACCCGCCGAAGGTGATTACCCTGGCCAGCGGGGAGAAGATGGTGGTGCGACAGCTCGATCGGGAGGAGGTGCCGATCCTTCTTGAGGCGATCTACCCGCTACTGTGGGTGGAGCGGGATTATTATGACATCGTATCGGCGCGCCTATTTGGGGAACTCCTCGCTTATAAGCGCTACCGGGTGAAGAATGAGTACGTCCTCGTCGGGCTGATCGACGGTGTCCTTGCCGGCATCGTCAATGGGCACATGGTCGATGGGAAGGTGGGGATGAGCTATCACACGCTCACCATCCGCCGCGGCCTGCGCGTGGGCTCGCATCTCTTTGCCGCAAAGATGGAGTATCACATGGACTTCCTCAATCAGGAGGAGGTGTTGATCGTCGCTGAGAGCCCGATCGGTTTCCGTCGATGGATGATTGAATACCCGCTGCAGAAGAAGTATGAAGTCCCACACGAGCTCGGCGGGGGGCCATCCTGGGTCTTGAACAAGGAGACGTACCTTGCAGCGAAACCGCGCCTTGTCTCCGGGAGCCGCCCTGTCTCAGCTGAACTTCGCGCCGGGGCGCAGACGATCGTCCTGCCGGAGGAGGAAATTGTTAAGGCACAGGTGCTCGGTGGGAAAGGAGGCGACAAATGAGGCCGGTAGCAATCATCGGCGCGGGGATGACGAAGTTCGGCCGCTCCGAGTGGCCGCTCATGAAACTGATGACCACAGCGTCGCTCGCCGCTTTGAACGACGCCAACCTTGAGGATGTCGAGGTAGATGGGATTGTCGTTGCCAACATGGGGGCGGCCAGATTGAACAAGCAGACGGCGATCGCCAGCGCACTCGCCGACAGCCTTAACTTGCTCCCGGCTATGGCCGAATCGGTGGAGAACGGTCCGGCATCGGGTGCCTCCGCGTTCAAGGTCGGTTACCAGGCGATCGCCTCCGGCATGGCCGATGTTGTCCTCGTCACTGGCGTGGAGATGATGCGCGCAGTGAACAACCTGGAAGCGACGGACTTCGTTGCTAGTCTCTCTCACCCCGAGGCCGAGTACATCTACGGCGTCACCCTCCCTGGATTGGCGGGGATGTTCGCGCGGCTGTACATGGAGCGCTACGGTGTAACGCGCGAACACCTGGCGATGGTGGCGATCAAGAACCATAAAAACGCGATGAAGAATCCCTACGCGCACATCCACCAGACGGTGACCATGGAGGGAATCCTCACCGCTCCAGAAGCTGTTGTGAACAATCCTCCAATTGCCGAGCCGCTGCACATGTTCGACTGTTGCCCGGTAAGCGATGGGGCGGCATCCGTGGTTCTCGCGACGCAGGAAATAGCCGAGAAGCTGGGACGACAGGTTGTGCGCGTTGCCGGGATCGGTCAGGCCACGGACACTCACGCTGTGCATGAGCGACCCGATCCGACGGAACTGACGGCCGTTCGCCTGGCTGCAGAGAGAGCATTCGCCATGGCTGGACTGACGCCACAGGATATCGACGTCGCTGAGCTGCACGATGCGTTCACCATCCTCGAAATCGCCGAGAGCGAAGAGGTCGGCTTCTTCAAGAAGGGTGAAGGCCACAAGGCTCTCGCCGAAGGGGTCACCTCGCTCGGTGGGAAGCTTCCGATAAACCCCTCTGGCGGACTGAAGGCGAAGGGGCATCCGGTCGGTGCGACCGGCGTGGCGCAGCTTGTGGAACTCACCTGGCAGTTGCGCGGCGAGGCTGGAGAGCGACAGGTACAGAACGCAAAGAACGCCTTTGCCTGCAACTTCGGCGGGTTCGGAAACAACGTTGTCGCCACAGTGCTTACGAGGGAGGGCTAATGATGGATGAGAAAGTATACGGTGCTCGCTGCAAAGACTGCGGCAAAGAGACCTACCCGGCACACGCTCGTTGCCCTGAGTGCGGATCGGAGAATCTAGAGCCGATCGAGATCACGGGAGAGGGGAAGGTGCTAACCTACACCGATCTGTACGCGTTGCCGCTTGATTACGAGCGACGCTACCTGCGCCTGGCGATCGTCGAGCTGGATAGTGGCCTGCGCGCCACCGGACAGCTCTTAGATGAGAAGCCCAAAATCGGAAAGCGAGTAAAGACAACGATCGGTGTAGTGCGGCAGAGCGGTGATCGCAAGATCCATGGCCTGCAGTTCGTGCCGGTCTAAGCAGCTTGATCTGGGCGGGGAATCCTTTCTCCCGCCCAGATCATTATAAGAAACGAAAAGCATTCTCTCGCAAAGACCTGTCTGCCTCGTCGGCACAGGCAGGCGGTAGAGTAGAGGAGTAGGTGACAGGGTTTAGGCTTCGGCATACATCTGTTACAGGGTTTCCCCGTTGTGGCTCATTAGCCGCATGCCATGTATTGCGCCCTACTCCCCCCTCATCGAACCGGAC
>JALTFO010000307.1 GCA_027007005.1 Candidatus Bipolaricaulota bacterium
GTCTTCCTCCCGATCCCCTTCACCTGTGTCAGCTTGTCCACATCTCCTGCTGAGACGGCGAGGATGAATTCGTCTGGAGAGAAGAGGGAGATGATCTGCAACGCTAGTCTTGGCCCGACCTGCCCCACCGGCAGGAGGCGACGAAATATCTCCCGCTCTTCAAGCGTTGGAAACCCGAACAGGGATATGGCATCATCGCGCACGACGAGATGGGTGTAGATCAGGCCTTCCTCCCCGAGATGATATGTCTGAATCGCGCTCGCCGGGCAGAAGACACGATAGGCGATCCCTGCTGTCTCCACTACAATGTGGTCCTCTCCTAGGCGGACGACCCGCCCGGTTATCGCATCAATCATGTCTTTCCTCCCAGTGTGCGCGTGCCCCGGTGGCCTCTTTCAGCTCCCGTGTGAACCGTTCGACGCCGCTCGGCGGAATGGCAACGAGTACACACCCTTCTTTGTCGTACTTTACATCCTCCACCCGTACCGGATGCCGATGGATCAGGCCCATCACCCGCGAGCTGATCTCGGGCGGGAAGCGCACGGATAGCTCAATTTCCTGCTTGTTGGTGATGATCTTCGCCGCGTCGAGTGCCTCTGCCGTGACATCAGAGTAGGCGTGGATCAGACCGCCGATCCCGAGCTTTATCCCCCCGAAGTAGCGCACAACGATGATGAGGACGTCGTACAGGTCATGTTTTTGAATCTGCTGCAGTATGGGCAATCCTGCGGATCCTGCCGGCTCTCCGGCGTCCGAACTGTACTCAATCGCTTCGGCGCCTCCGATGAGGCGGTACGCATAACAGCGATGAGACGCGTCGTGGTATGTTCGTCGCTCTCCCTCCAGCAGTGAGGCGACTTCCTCGACGGATGAAGCATGGCGGCATAACGCTATGAAGCGCGACTTCTTGCGCACGACCTTTGCTTGGGACTTCCCTTCCACTGTGCGGTAGGAATCAGTCATGCCTGTCCTTGCAGAGAAATGTCGGGCTCAGCGGAGATGTTCTTCACGAGATCGAACGCCCCCCGCACAGCGCTTTTCTGCCCCGTGATCAACAGCGATACGCTCCCCGCTCCGCTCCCGACTCCTCCACTCGCAATCTGTGTGACTTGAACCGGGAACAGCGCTTCTAGTGCGTCGATCTCGGTGACGACGCGACCGACAAGCGGATGCATTCCACAGGCTAGACCCATGGAGAGATCGATCTGTCCGCTTCCCATCTCTCTTGCTAGATCGTTCACCGAGGTATGAATCGCTTTCTGCAAGCTGATTGGGATGACCATGTCTATTCCGCGCGCAAGAGCAATGGAGTAGTAGTGGCCGGCTGTCCCTGCCGTGCGCGAGGCCATGAGGATACCCACGTTCCCCCAGGGGTCAATCGCGTTTCCTCCCTTGATGATCACATCGCCTGTGCTGATCGAGTCGAGGAGTTCCTGTTGATCAATCTCTATCTCTTCTCCGTTGCGAATGACGATCTCTCCCATCTCGCCCAGGCGGGCGTTCACGTTGAACCGATCGTCGATGAACCCGGCGGCGAATGCACCGCGATCGATCGATCTTCCCAGGATCTCCTCGGCGATGATAGCGTTTGTCGTTCCTAGCGTGATGATGATAGTGCCGTTTGCCAGGGCACTCTTCACTGCGGGTAGTGCCACTACCCCCTTAGCGATCACACGTTTTGCCGCACCGTTACCAAGGACAACACTTGCCTTCATCTTCCTCCTCCATTTGCCAAAGACGGTGTCTATATGCTATAAGGTTCACCGTGGCAATTCAAAAACCAAACAAAAGGTGATGCCAAAGATGCCGTACACGAAGGAAGAATACGAGCGAGAGATGCGGGAGTTCCAGTGGAACATCCCATCAGACTACAACATTGTTGATGTCGTTGAGGCTCACGCAGCGAGGCACCCGGACAAGGTCGCGGTCTTCTGGGAGGATGCTGCCGGAAACAAGCGTGAGGTCACGTTCTCTGAACTGGCGGACAAGGCACGGCGCTTCGGCGCTGGGCTGATCAAGCTTGGCGTGAAGAAGGGTGACCCGGTTTTGCACGTCCTTCCCCGTCTGCCGGAGGCACACATGGCGCAATTGGGAACCTTTGTTGCCGGAGGGGTGGCCGTTCCTTGCTCGGAGATGCTTAAACCAAAGGAGATCGCCTATCGCTCGCAGGTGAGCGGAGGGACGGTGATCGTTGCGCATGAGTCAACCGCGGAGGCAGTGGAGGAAGCGAGTAAGGATTCGCCGCTATCGACGCTGATCCTCATCGGTGGGAAGCGCGATGGTTGGGTTAGCTTCGATGATCTCGTGGCGGAGAACTCTGCGGACGGATCGAAGGTCACACTGCACGCCGATGATCCGATGACGATCAACTTCACCTCGGGAACGACTGGAAACGCCAAGCCAGTCGTTCACAAACATCGCTGGATGTACGTGCATAACAGCATCACTGGCCGCTACTGGTGGGACGCATCGGGCAATGATGTGATCTGGGCGACGACTGCCCCGGGGTGGGCGAAGTGGTACTGGAGCCCGATCGGTGTCGGTTTGACGAACGGCGCGTCGCAGCTCATGTACAACGGTAGGTTCGATGGTGAGCGCTACCTTGAGCTGATGGAGCGCTACAAGATCACCAAGCTGTGTGCTACACCGACGGAGTATCGCCTATTCGCCCAGCTTCCCGATATGAGCAAGCACAAGCTTTCGCTCACCGATGCCGTCTCCGCTGGCGAACCTCTGAATGTAGAGCCGATCGAGGCGTTTAAGCGAGCCTTTGGGGTGACGATCCGCGATGGCTATGGTCAGACGGAGAGCGTTTGCTTAGTCTGCAACTACCCTGGCCTTGAGGTGAAACCGGGAGCGATGGGCAAGCCTACTCCTGGACCAGGCGTAACACTGATTGATGATCAGGGCAACCAAGTAAAGAAGAGTGAAGTAGGCGAGATCGCCCTCCGTCCGGATAGTCCGGCGATCTTCGATGGTTACTGGAAGGCGCCGGAGCTGGACAAGGAAGCCTTCTCCGGCGGGTGGTATCGCACCGGCGACCTGGCGCGTATGGATGAAGATGGGTATCTCTTCTTCGAGGGACGGGCAGACGATGTCATCCTCACCTCGGGCTATCGCATCGGGCCATTCGAGGTAGAGGATGCGCTCGTTAGCCATCCTGCGGTAGTGGAGGCAGCGGCGGTCGCGTCACCGCACCGCGAGCGGGGGGAGATCGTCAAGGCATTCATTGTCCTGGCTGAGGGGTATTCACCATCGGAAGAGCTCGTGAAAGAATTACAGGATCATGTAAAGAGAGTCACCGCGCCGTACAAGTACCCGCGCGCGATCGAGTTTGTTAAGGAGCTTCCGAAGACCACGAGTGGGAAGATCAAGCGCGCTGTTCTCAAGCGCCGCGAGTGGGAAGGATGGGATCGACATTGAACAAGAAACAGACGCTCGCAGAAGGACTGGTATTTGGGGTAATCATCCTCCTTTCTTCCTTTGCTGCGTTTCCCGGAGGGGTCGGCTTGGACCTATCGGTCTGCACAGTCGACCTCTCCGGACCGTTTAGCCTGGTTCATGGTGCGGCAAGCGACGCTCTCACCGCCTTGGGGGTGTCCTCTACTGACGCTGCACCGATGTTGTCTGACCTCGACGCGAGCCTGTCCGACATCGAGGAAGCCTACCCGATCCAGTATTTCCCTCTTCCTCTTGTGGGGGGTACGATCGAGATTGGCCTTCCATTCATTGTCATCGACAAGGTTGTCTTCTCAGGAGCAATGATCAACGACAGTCTCCTGCGCGGTTTTGCCGACATGGCCGGTTACAGCATACCGCAGCCTATCGTTTCTAACACGCAGGTTGATCTTGGTGGTGAGACGGCGAATGTGACTGCCGATGTGAGTCTATCGGGATTCAAATTGGCGAGCGAAGTTGTGAAGCACTTTGACTTATTAGTTGCTGGCATCGAATTTGGGGCGGGCGTTGACCTCATTCAAGGAAGTATCGTTCCCACAGTTACTGTGACTGCTCCCGGGCACCAGACGCAAGTGAACGCGGCGCTCGCCGCGCTGCATCTTGATGGACTCACCTGGACGACATTTGCTGCGCACGCCTCCGCACAGATCGAGCTTGGCCCGCCGTTCCTGCGCCTTGTGGTGCAGGGAGCGTACCTCTTGCCGATCAGCAAAGAGAGCGGGTGGTGGAGGATAAGCAGTGGCACGATATCTGGAAAGATAGGGTTGGTGATCCGATTTTGATAGATGATAAGGCTCTGCTTAAAATAGCAAACGATGTTAGAAAGAACGCCTACTGTCCGTATTCTAACTTCCCGGTGGGAGCAGCTCTGCTCTGTTCCGATGGCACCGTGTTCACCGGTGTAAATGTGGAGAACGCCTCTTACGGGTTGACCATGTGTGCCGAGAGGGTAGCAATCTTCAAGGCCATATCCGAGGGGCGCCACGACTTCGTCAAGCTCGCGGTGACGTGCAAGGGCGACCACTGTCAACCCTGTGGGGCGTGCCGCCAGGTGATCTACGAACATGCACCGGACATAGAAATCCTGATGGGAAACCTTGAGGGAAACTTCGTGCGAACGACCATCCGCGACCTTCTCCCTGAAGCGTTCTCGCTGTAGCAATTGCGTGAGGCTCCCTGTTCGTTTGAGCGGGTAACCGAAGAACACGAAAGACTCGGAGGGCAAAGCGCTTGATAACGCTTCTGGGATTTGGCAGGTGTAGTAGCTGGTTCTGTTTTACTACACCCACCCAGGGTGACACTGGGGTTCAGTGAGTGTCCCTGGCATCTTGGCGTTTTGAGCCAGCTAAGTAAACGAGCGTGATAATAGCATTCGTAGCTTTCGGTAGAGGATTGCCCCCATTCAGTGTGACAAGGAGCTAGCTTCTAATTAGCGAAAGAATCCGCGCAGTTCATTGCGTAGCGACACAAGGGCAACCCTTAATTTGGTAGCGAAAGGTAGACGTGCCGCTCGTGGCCACTTCCACACGATTCCAATCACGGTGAGGGTGATAATAAGTGTCAGAAGGAAGTGGATCAACCCAGATGATAGGCTCATAATTACCACGATCAAGATGACCCCAAATCCGAGGGCGATATCAACGGTGGTGGATTGCCGCACCTGACGATAGAGTGCGGTGTGCAGTCGATGGGAAGCAAATCTTAGCTTCTCGATAAATCTAGCGTGTGTTCCGCGTGGCCAGTTCCACACGATCCCGATTAGCCCGAGGACGATCACGAGATCCACAAGGTTTCCAATAACTCCAAGAGCAATCCCGAGCACGGTTCCCAGGACAAGCAGTGCCAATACAAGCACAAATAGGGCTACTGACAGCGGCGATACAAATGCCATCGAGAAGATAATGCCAAACGGAATGAGAAACGGAAGTACGAGGACAAGCAGCAGCGCACGCACAATCCAGGCGAAGAGCATCATCGCGATCTATCCCTCCCTCTCTTGGTGATAACCACTATATTCAGATAAAGCGGGCGATCGTTTCAAGTGGAAGGCGGCTGCTATCATTGGAACGCCCCGCCGGATGGCCGATGGGAATGAGTGCCATCAGCTCCTCGTGCTCCTTTGCTCCAACGACATGCTCGATTGCTGCATTGCGAGTCTTACCGATCCAACAAGCGCCTAGACCGAGAGCGTGAGCAGCAAGCAGGATGTTCTCGATCGCCGCGCCGATCCCTTGCGCGTCCTTCAGATCATCGTAGCCGGCATCACGGTCTCGCAGCACGGCAAGCGTAACCGGAGCAGTCGCGATCATCTCGTCCTGGGGTGCAAGCTTGGCCAATGCCTGTCGCTTACTGGCACTCTCCACCACCACGAATCGCCACGGCTGCGTGTTCTTTCCCGATGGCGCGAAGCGAGCTGCGTCGAAGATCTTCTCGATTTGTTCACGCGTCACCGGCTTGGTTGTAAACGTCCGCACGCTCCGCCTCGTCTGAATCAGTTGTAATAGATCGGCCATCATCCTTCCCCTTTATTACGAAGCCATTATAGCGGTACGTCGTCGAGCATCTCCAATGCCTGCTCGTGCAAGAGAGTGATTGTGGAGTCGGAGGTGGATCTGTGTCCTGGTTACAGCGATTTTGTTGGTTACCGCAGACTTATTCTCATGGTTGATCGTCACGCTTCGGGGGTAGAGGGGATCCACTCCTTCTCTCTCAGCGGGAGGAGCCAGGCTGTGAGCCCTACCATCGCCAAATTCAGTGCCCCCACAGCAACGAGGACGATTCCGACGCCGGATCGATTGACGAATACCGTCGCCAGACTGAGGGCGAGCGGCTGTAACACGCCGCCCATGAAGCTCGTGATCCCCATAATGCGGCCGCGGTGAATGCTTGGAAGGACCTGCTGAATCAGAGTTCCCCGGTACACACGCCCACCGGTCCAGCCCAAGCCGAACAGGAAGAAGACGCCAAGCGCGATCGGTAGGGAGAGCCAGAACCCGAGCACAATGAAGCTGATGGAATACAGGGCCGCCCCGCCAAGCCACATCATCACCTTGGGCCAATGAGCGCCGATCGTGGCAGCAAGGAAGCTCCCGGCAAGCAGTCCGCCGATCGTCAGGCTTTGGAAGAACCCGTACCCCTCCGATCCGGCACCGACGGCCTTGGCTACCAATGGAGCCATGAAGAAGAGCGGGGCGAAGACGATGTTGTCGCCCAGGTTTAGCAAGATGTATTTGCGCAATAGTCGTTCTTTGCTCAGGTAGCGTGTCGTGAATTGCAGGTCGTTAAGCGGATGCCAGCGCTCAGATAATTCGTGGGCACGCGTCTTAAGCCGCCAGATGAAGAGCGGGCTCACCGCGCCAAGGAAATACGTTATCGCATCGATCAGGAAGATCGGCCCCGGTCCCCATAGCTTGATGATCACCCCGGCAAGTGCCGCCTCCACCAGGTTGTCGATCCCTCCCCAAGAGTGCAAGACGCCGTTCACCCGCAGGAGGATGTCCTTGTCCACAATGTCGGGAAGAAGCGTCTGATCTGCCAACCCCGACGGAATTCCCAACACCGCTTCCGCAACGAGGAAGAGCCACAGATGCCAGATGTGCAGAACTCCGGTCGTGGCTAGGGCAAACAGAGCCAAGCTGACCACGCCGAGCAGGCTGTCGAGAAGGATCATCAACGCCTTGCGGTTGAAGCGATCGACGATAGCGCCGGAGATGAGGCTCATCACGGCCATGCTGAACGTCCACACACCGCCGAGTGAACCGACAGAGATGGCCGATCCGGTAATGGACAACGCCGTCCAGAACACGGCAACCTGGGAGAACGTCCCTCCGACGTCGACCAATGACCTACCAGCCAAAAACGCGATTATGCGACGATTCATGGTTACTGCCTCACCTCTCGTATTCGGCTCTCAAGGCATGATCTCGCTTCCGTTGCAATGAGCGGTATACGAGCCAATTTCCTCTTAGAGATATTATAAGACTAAACATTTACTAGGGATGCTATCCTTCTTCCTCAGGCACAAAAACATTCTAGGCAGATGGTGTCAGCATAACAACACATGATGTCGTAAAGATGCGAGAGATAACGGCTTGGTTATGCGCCTTGAAAACGTAACAGTGTGATGTTAGGCTGAACTAGTGAGCACAAGGAGGTTATGGCGTGGAAGAAAGGATCAAACAAGCGATCGCGAATAGCGACGCCGATTACACGGAGATACGCATCGAACAGGAGGCGCGCAGTCAGGTGCTCTTCCGCAAGGACAAGCTGGAGAACATCGAGGGCTCCAAGGAACACGGAGGCATCGTTCGCACGCTGAAAGACGGAGGCTGGGGAATCGCAGCCTTCAACGACATCTCCGATCTGCCAGGGAAGGTGAAGGAGGCAACGCGCATGGCGCAGCTTGTCGCAGCGAGCATCGATGAGCCAGTAGAGCTTGCCGATGTTGCGCCCACGCAACGGGTTGTCAACGCTGAGCTTGAGCGCGATTTTCGAGCTGTCCCGCTGGAAGAAAAGAAGAGGCTGGCCGAGGAGTACAACCGCATCCTGCTCGGTTACGATAAACGGATCGTCTCGACAAATACGCGCTACACCGACTCGTTCCGCACAGTGACGTTCGCCAATTCTGAAGGAACATTCATCGTGCAGGAGGTACCCGACATCACTCTCATGTTGATGGCGGTGGCGAGCGGGGGCTCACAGAACATTCAGCAGGGATTCAAGTCTCTAGGTAAAGCTGCGGGATACGAGTTTGTGCTAAACAGAGAACAAGAAGCGCGCGATGCGGCGAAGCGGGCGATCGATCTGCTATCGGCCAAGTCGGTCAGAGGGGGAAAGTACACCGTCATCCTCGACCCCAGCTTGGCTGGTGTGTTCATCCACGAGGCGTTCGGTCACTTCTGCGAGGCGGACTTCCTGTTCAAGAACGAGCAGTTGAAGAAGGTGATGAAGCTCGGATCACGCTTTGGAAATGATGACTTAAACGTAGTCGATGAGGGATTCATCCCCGGTCTGCGTGGGAACGTCCCCTTCGACGATGAGGGGACGCCGCGGGCGAAGACGTACCTGATCAGGAACGGGATCTTAAACAGCGTCCTCCACTCGCGGGAGACAGCGAAGAAGATGAGTGCCGAGCCGACGGGGAACGCACGCGCGATCTCGTACGAATACGAGCCGATCGTGCGCATGACGAACACCTACATCGAGGCGGGGCACCAGACGATGAAGCAGATGCTCTCCGAGATCGACCACGGACTGTACGCGGTACGCGCCTACGGTGGGCAGACGATGTTCGAGCAATTCACCTTCTCCGCCGCCTACGCCTACGAAATAGAGAACGGAGAACTTGGGGAGATGTTGCGGGACGTCGTCCTCACGGGGAATGTCTTTGAGACGCTTCGCTCGATCGACGGAATCGGAGATGACCTGACTATGTTCGGCGGAGCGGGCGGATGCGGAAAGGGCGGGCAGTTCCCGCTTCCAGTGACCGACGGCGCACCGCACATCAGGATCCGGAACGTAACAGTAGGAGGAAAGTGATGGACAAGGTGCTCGAAGCGTTGAAGAATAGAGTCGACCAAGCCGAGATTTATCGCCGGCGGGCAAAGACTATCCCCATTGAGTTTCGTTCCGGGAAGCTAGAGTCTATCAAGAGTAAGGAGACGGAGGGGATTGCCCTGCGCGTGATCGCAAACGGCCGTCTCGGGTTCTCCACAACAACGGACATGGCCGATCCAAGTGTGTTAAGCGAGGCTGCTATCGCTGCTGCTGCCTTCGGTGAGGAGGCAGAGTTCAGCTTTTCGTCGGATAGTCCTACATCAATCGACGGTGTCTACGACAAGAAGATCGTTGATCTCTCCGAGGAAGCGCTGATCGAGCTGGGCAAGAAGGTAGTCGCCGATCTGCGTGCTGCTGATACGCAGGTCGATATTAATCTGTCGCTTACAAAGACCGTGGAGGCCGTTACAATCAGGAACACATCCGGCCTTGACGTCGAGGAAGAGCGTACCAGAATCGGGCTATCGGCTGAAGTCGGGAAGACAAGCGAGGGGGACATCTTCGTCCTGTTCGACGAGCAGGAAGTACGTGCTATGAGCGACCTTGATCCTGATCGGCTCGTCAAGCGCATCGTTGACTTCCTTCGCTATGGGAGAAAGATTGTTTCGGCTGAATCGAAGAAGCTTCCTGTTGTGTTCACCCCCAACGGTACGATTGCTCTTCTCTTGCCGCTGATGGTTGGGTTCAACGGTAAGTCGGTCTACATGGGGACATCTCCCTTGAAGGGTCGCATTGGAGAGCGTGCGTTCGACCCGCGCTTCTCGCTTACGGATGACGGAACAATCCCGCGCGCGCCCCGCAGCAGCGCCTTTGATGACGAGGGAACAAGCTCCTCTCGAACGCCCCTCGTCTCACAGGGGACGATCGAGGGCTTCACGTACGACCTGTGGACCGCCGCGCTCGCAAAAGCTGCTCCCACCGGCAACGGCTACAAGGGCGGCTTGTTGGGTGGCGGGGGATTTCGCACTCCGCCTAACATCGGGGTGAGTAATGTGATCGTAGCTGCGGGTGACAAGAGCGAGGACGAAATCATCTCCTCGATCGAGGAGGGGCTCCTGGTGGAGAGCGTCCTTGGCTTAGGTCAGGGAAACCTCGCCTCCGGCGAGTTCTCCAACAACGTCGCTGTCGCGTTCAAGATCGAGGACGGCAAAATTGTCGGCCGCGTGAAGAACACGATGATCGCTGGCAATTCCTACGAGTTACTGAAAGATAACCTGATCGCGCTTGGCAATAGTCCAACGTGGGCGCTGGGGGCAGTGAATACACCACTCATTGCGGTTAACGGCGTGAGTGTGATTGGGCAGTAGCTAGCAAGCATCAACGTGGCAGGCAAGCTGCACACACTACAAAGGGCACAGTCTTGCTTGTGTAGCGTGGTAGCTTGCCTACCACGTTGGATAGGCTTGATACATATCTCCGGCAGGGGCGCAGGGGCGCAGAGAACGGCAAGGGAAGCAACAGATTATTAGTACCCTTGAATCGTGTGGCGTGGTAAACAGGCTACGCACACAACACATAAATCAGTATTTTCTCTGCGCCTCTGCGCGAGAATGCTTGTGTATTTTGCTCACTCAACGTGGCAGACAAGATATACGAGTTACGAGGTGACATGTTTCCCGTCTTTCCTGGTCACTGGTGGCGCAATGCCCAATCCTACGTAGTTACAATAGACCGAATCTATCTGACGTAAGTCGACAAAAGGGGTGAGTGATCGTGAACGCTGACACTGGAAAATTGGCGATAATCGCGGCGGTATTTGGCGTATTACTGCTCGGGGGGCTGTTCATCAATCAACAACAGGCACCGGCACCTCAGCCAGTCGTGGATCAGGCACCCGCCTCTCCGGCTCCTGCTGCTCCGCAGCTCTCGCTGGAGATGCTCGGACCGGTCTACTCTGAGAAGGCGGTGTACACGGATGATCTCATCCGCATATCATTCAAGACGCCGCTCAGCGACAATGGAATCGAGAGTGCACTTCCGTTCTGGCTACACAACGCATCGGGCGAAGTGATCACCGTCCTGTGGGATCGTTGTTCACTTCAGCTTCCCTCCGGCAACACGGTGAATATCATCAACAAAGGACCAGAAGGAACCATCAAGCCTGTGCTTGCAAACAAGTCAATTGCTCTAGCGCCGGGGGGAGACCTGTTCGATACGATCGTTCCAATCTCTGAGATTACGCAGGCAGACAGTGGCCTAGCTCTCACCACGGGCGTTCTCGACCAAGGTCCGTTCCAGCTAGTGCTTGCCTTACAGGTCGGCGGCGACTGCTCGCCACAGCAAATTAAATACTACACGTTCCAGTTTATCATCCGCTAAGCGGGAGAGTAGGCGACGAGTGCTGATGCAACAACACACGGGCGAGCAGTTTCGAGTATCTGCGAATAGTCGGAAAGTGAGAACGATAGGATTCTAAATTCCGCGTTTTGTCCTAGGTACTTGGCAATGGCAGGGAGGATATAGCGCTGATCGCTTCGCAGGATCTCGTTGGAGTCATGGAACGCTCCATCGAGGTCCTGTTTTGTTATCGCGAGAGAGAAAATCCGCTCACACTCGCGGCGAAAGAACGGCTCGAGTTCTTCCTCATCAAGATCGAGCATTTTCTCTGCTGGGGTGTACGCCGTGCCGTAGTGCACAATATCGCCGGTCGTCACGACCGCTGTGTCAGGAGTCACCATCGACTGGAGAAGACCTGCAAGGTCATCGGCAGCAGCGAACGATCCGCTCACCGGATCACGCGTCATCCCCACATAGACCGGCAGAACAGGAATCGGCAACATCTTGCGCGCCTTTGCATACAATGACATCAACGAGAAGAACGAATCAAGCGAGAACTCATTTTGTAACACTCCCATTCGATCAATGCGCACGCCCTCCATCTGCCCGTTAGCGATTCCTTCACACGGGATCGTCCCAAACGCGGTTTCAATCACGCGACAATCCGGTACGAACCCTCCCTGCAACGCGGCGTATGCCTCCTGACGCCTGCTCGATGGGCGCTCGTCATCAAGCGCTGCACGATAGTGCTCATCATAAGGAGCGGGAAGTGTAGAAGTGTGGAGCACTCCCAGGGCGATGACATGCTTGATTCCTAAGCGGTAGAGCGCGGAGACGACACGAGCCTGCAGCGGTCCGATGTAGTGTGCAGCGGTGTGAGGGAAGGAGAGGATTGCGCCTCGGCGCAGGAGAGAGTCAATCTCCTTGTCCTGTTCCAAAGAGGAGAATAGGCCTTCAAGATAAGCCTTCGTGGCCAGTTCCAACATCTCATTGCGGTAATAAGCTTTCCAGTCCATAACTACATTATACTATTTCCAGCATGATATGGAACGGCCCTTTGTATAAACTCACCCGCAGGGAGGCAGAGACTTTGAGCAATCGAGAAACCGGGAAGCCTGCAATGCTAATGTTGACTACACTTGGCATTATCATTCTTCTCGTTGTGCCGCTTTCGTGCATGGCGAACGTTACATTTCCCGACTCCCACCTTGAGCATGCAATCCGCACCGCGCTTGATAAACCTACCGGCGAAATCACTGCAGCCGACCTCCGTTCCCTCACCGCGCTCTTCGCCTCTGGGGAGGAGATCACTGATCTCACCGGCCTTGAAAGATGCACCTCGCTTCAATACCTCGATCTCTCCGATAACCACATCGAAGATCTCTCACCCCTCGCCGCAGCGAATAACCTGGAGATCTTGTTGCTGCAGAGTAACGACATCGCTGACGTCGAGCCGCTGTCTAATTTAGTTAATCTCATCAAGCTCGATCTCGACTTCAACCGAGTGCTCGACATCACACCGCTAGCCAAACTCACACACCTCCGTTGGTTAGGCCTGTGGGACTGCCGAGTAAGCGGCATCTCCGTCGTCGCGAATATGCCGGATCTTGTCACCCTAGGACTCGGAGGCAACCCCATCTCAAGCATCACCCCTCTCGCTGGCCTCAAGCGACTGTACTGGCTCGGCCTACCAAATACTGGGATCAGTGATCTCAGCTCACTACGTGGCCTCTCAGGGCTCATCAAGCTCAGCCTCGGCGGAAATAAGATACGGGACATAACTCCACTATCCGGGCTGACACATCTACAAGGTCTCGGCCTGGGGGATAATCAGATTGAGAATCTGGGGGCACTGTCGCATCTCACCCGGCTCCAGCGCCTCAGCCTGTGGGAAAATAAGATTAGTGATATCACACCACTCGCCAACCTCACCGACCTGGAGCAGCTATGGCTGGATCAGAATCACCTATCCGATATCAGGGCGCTATCGGGTCTCACAAGACTCAAGATACTTGGATTGGGAGACAATGCAATCGCCGACCTTTCGCCTCTTGTTGCCAATACAGGCTTAGGAGATGGCGACAAGATAACCCTAACAGGAAATCAGCTCGACCTCGCGTCAGGATCAGCCGCTTCTCAGGCAATCGAAACCCTCACGAAACGCGGGGCGGACGTTAAGTATGAGAAGTAATAGCGGTAAGGAATATGGATTAGGGATTACGGTTCCTCGCTGTGAAGCGATCCGGTATGTCCTTCTCCGGCGGTACGTAAGATACGATATCACCAACATGCCTTTGCTCCCTGTAGCGTGCGCAGCTTGTCTGCCACGTTGGGAGTTACGTCAAGGCACAAGCGCAACGTTGCATACAAGATGCAACGCTACACAAGATAACATCTCTGCTTTCGTAGCGTGCGCAGCTTGTCTACCTGTGCGTATCAGCACGCAGACAGGTCTGCCACGTTGGGAGTTACGTCAAGGCACAAGCGCAACGTTGCATACAAGATGCAACGCTACACAAGATAACATCTCTGCTTTCGTAGCATGCGTAGCTTGTCTACCTGTGCGTATCAGCACGCAGACAGGTCTGCCACGTTGGGAGTTACGTCAAGGCCGCAAGCGCAACGTTGCATACAAGATGCAACGCTACACAAGATAACATCTCTGCTTTCGTAGCGTGCGCAGCTCGTCTGCCACGTTGTAGGCAAGCTACAACGCTACGCAAAATGCTCATAGCTGATAGCTGTTCTCTAATTCGTCACTGTTACATTGCGCACCGTGGAATCTGTCAATCCCTGTTCGTCAATAACGGTCAGAGTGACGACAAACGTGTGGCTCGGCGCGCCAGAGGCATACGTATGTTTTACTGTGGCATTCGTGGTTGCAGAGAGCGTCTCCCCATCGCCAAAGTCCCACAAGAACGTCTTCAATGTGTGTCCGGGAGCGGCCGTGGATAAT